>JANOCP010000359.1:0-13411 GCA_031412235.1 Polaromonas sp. | reverse complement strand
CATGCCGCCCACCATATTGCGCGCAAACTGGAAGTAAGCGTCGCCGTTACGGTGCTTGCAAGGCAGGTTACGTACCAGGGGCATCGGCCGCGTGTCGGCAATGGCTTGCGCAAAGGCCAGGGCTTCTTCAGCCAGTGACTCCAGCGACGTGGCCATTTTGTCGAACAGTTTTTGGCCAGGGATCTGGGCCAAGAGCTCGCTCTTGACAGGCTCACCGCTCACGATCATGTTCAAGGCCGGCTCAACGCCCAGGGCGCGCGGTAAACGCTGAGTGCCACCTGCGCCAGGCAAAAGGCCGAGTTTGACTTCAGGCAATGCCACGCTGCAGCCCGGTGCAGCAATACGGTAGTGGCAACCCAGTGCCAGTTCAAGGCCGCCGCCCATGCAGACAGAATGAATAGCGGCTACGACAGGCTTTGAAGAGCTTTCAACCGCCAGAATCACGCTGAGCAGGTTAGGTTCGGCCATCGCCTTGGGACTGCCAAACTCCTTGATATCAGCGCCACCCGAGAAGGCTTTGCCTGCACCAGTAATGACGATGGACTTGATGGCGGCATCGGCATTGGCTTTTTGCAGGTTGTCAGTGATGCTTAAGCGGGTGGCATGACCCAGGCCATTAACGGGGGGGTTATTCAGGGTGATGACCACCACGCTACCGTGAACTTCATAAAGGGTTGTCATTGCGCTTTTTTCCTTGGTTGCAGTTTGGTTTGTCCCGGCCTGCGCGGCGTTGAAATTGCCGCTCAGGTAAAAATAGTACGACCGTTCTTTTTCTCATTGTAGGGTGGGTTTGTGACTCTACAAGGGCGATGCATGCCCGGTTTGTCCCAGTTGCGACAAGTTCCGTGTGGTTACCGGACTTGCCGCGTTTGGCATGCCTAGACTTCCAGCCACTCTTTTCGAGTGTAGGCGTCTGCTCGCAGGCTGTCAGGCGTACCTTGAAAAACAATGCTGCCGTGGCCCATCACCAGCGCCCGGTCAGAAATAGCCATGGCAATGGTGAGCTTCTGCTCAATCAGCAACACTGAAATACCTTTGGCCTTCAAGGTCTGAAGGTATTGCCCCACCAGTTCGACAATTTTCGGTGCCAGGCCTTCAGTTGGCTCGTCAATAATGATCAGGTCCGGGTCACCCATGAGCGTACGGCACAGCGTGAGCATCTGCTGCTCGCCACCAGACAGCACGCCCGCCTCGGTGTGCTGGCGCTCCAGCAAGCGCGGAAACATGGTGTACATGTCGTTAAAAGACCAACGCGCCCCACTCTTTTTCCCTGATGAACCAGACCCTTTTTGCCCAAGAATCAGGTTTTGATGGACCGTAAGCTTGGGGAAAATATCGCGGTTCTCAGGCACGTAGCCGATACCAAGGTGGGCAACCTGGTAAGCATGTTTTCCTGCAATCTCACTTTGCTTCCAGTTAATGGAGCCCTGGCAATCAACCAGACCCATGATGGCCTTGGCGGTGGTTGAGCGGCCAGAGCCATTACGACCCAGCAGCGCCACGATTTCGCCAGGTCGCACATCAAATGAGACACCGTGAAGCACATGGCTTTTGCCGTAGAAGGCATGTAAGTTTTTTACTTCAAGCATGGTTATCTATCAATTTAATGTCCTGCGGCCTGATTGTCAGCAACTGAAGAGCCCAGATAGGCTTCCTGTACACGCTGGTCAGCACGCACCGCTTCAGGTGTGTCGTAGGCGATGACCTCGCCGTAAACCACCACGGCGATCTTGTCTGCGAGGCCAAACACAACACCCATATCGTGTTCCACGGTCAGCAGCGTCTTGCCCACCGTCACCGCTTTGATCAGGCTGATAAAACGGCTGGTCTCCGACCGGCTCATTCCGGCCGTTGGCTCGTCGAGCAAAATGACATTGGCACCACCGGCTATGGTGATACCGATCTCTAGCGCGCGCTGCTCGGCATAGGTGAGGTTGATGGCCAGCACATCGCGTTTTTTATCGAGTTTGATCATGCTCATAAGCTCTTCTGCGCGATCATTTGCATCGTCCAGATCGGCAAGAAACTTGAAGAAGGTGTATTTGTAGCCCAGGCTCCACAACACGCCACAGCGCAAATTCTCAAACACACTGAGCTTTGGAAAAATATTGGTGATCTGAAAACTGCGGCTCAAGCCCATGCGGTTGATTTCAAACGGCTTCAAGCCATCAATACGGTTGCCGTTAAGCAGAACTTCGCCACTGGTGGGCTCGAACCGGCCGCTGATCAAATTGAAAAGAGTCGATTTACCCGCACCGTTGGGCCCAATGATGCCAACGCGTTCACCTGCCGGAATGGCCATGTTGATGCCGCGAATGATTTCAGACTTGCCAAAGCTTTTGCGCAAATCCTTGAGTTCAAGGGCGTGGGTCATGAGGTTCTCCGGCGGGCCGCCCCCAGGAGGACACGGCCCCCTCGGGGGGCAGAGAAGTACACGTGGTGACGAACGTGGGAGCTCACAATGTTTCCCTCCGCTTGATTTCTTTTTCTATGCTTTCCTGAATCTGCCCCCATTCGATGGCAAATTGGCGTCGGCAGACCTCGAACAAGCCCAGCCCTGTCAGCATGACAAAAGCAGAGCCAAACCAGCTGTTGAGCCCTTTGGCGTCAAGCCTGGCACCCATAAAGGTGAGCTCGCTACCCAGCGCTGAATTAAGTTGCAGGTGATAGATCATTTCAATCATCGCGGCAGCGCCCAAAAACACCACCGCAGCTGTCAAGGCCAGCGCAAGATAGCTGACCCAAAGTTTTCGCAGGTGGCCAAAAGCCGCCACCCGTAAATTCATCATGATGAGTGAGGCTACACCTCCGGGCGCATACATCACCATGAACAGGAAAATCAAACCCAGATACAGCAGCCATGCCTTGGTGAACTCGGATAGAAGTACGAAGGCAAGCACCATCAGAATCGCACCAATGATGGGTCCGAAAAAGAAGGTTGCTCCACCCAGAAATGTAAACAGCAAGTACGCTCCCGAGCGATAGCCACTAACCACCTCAGACGTGACAATTTCAAAATTTAGCGCTGCCAGTCCACCCGAAATGCCCGCGAAGAATGCCGCCACTATGAAGGAGAAATAGCGTATTTTTTGCGTATCGTAGCCAACAAACTCAACCCGCTCGGGGTTGTCACGCACAGCATTAAGCATGCGCCCCAACGGCGTGCGGGTGAAAGCAAACATGAGCGCCGTACAAATCACGGTGTAAACCGCAATCAGGTAGTACAGCTGTATTTGCGGTCCATAGGTAATGCCCCATGTCTTTGAACCCGTGACCCGGTTCCCGGATATGCCGCCCTCACCGCCAAAAAACTCGGGGAACATCAGCGACATCGCCCAAATCAGCTCGCCCACACCCAGCGTGATCATGGCAAAAGTGGTGCCTGATTTCTTGGTCGTCACCCAGCCCAGTCCGGCAGCAACGAGCATGCTTGCCAGGCCCCCGGCTATCGGTATCAGGCTGACTGGCAGCGGCAAGTCACCACGACTGACAAGATTGAGCGTGTGAATGGCAAGAAAAGAACCCATCCCCGAATACACCGCGTGGCCAAAGCTGAGCATGCCGCCATGACCCAACAGCATGTTGTAACTCAGGCAAACAATAATGCCAATACCCATCTGGCTCAGGATGGTGTGACCAAGACTGCTGGTGAACACCAGAGGAGCGACGATCAACACCAGCGCAAACAGAGACCACACCACGTAACGCCCAACATTGAGCGGCTTGAATTGATAAAACTGTTTTTGCATTTAGCCCTCCCTTGTGCCAAGCAGACCTTTGGGTCTGAATATCAGCATAAGGACCAAAAACAGGTAGGGCAGAATGGGCGCAACCTGGCTGATCTTGAGCTTGAGAAGTGCGTAGCCAAAAGTCTCGGGCGTGACCATCACACCCAGCATTTTGACTGCCGACAACATTGAGCCGTCCATCGCGACTGCAAAAGTCTGCAATACGCCGATTAACACCGACGCCAAAAATGCACCCGCCAGTGAACCCATACCACCCACTACGACCACCACAAAAATAACCGACCCCACGGTGGCAGCCATGCCGGGCTCGGTCACAAATGCGTTACCGCCAATCACCCCTGCCAGGCCCGCAAGTGCCGCACCGCCACCAAATACCAGCATGAAGACGCGGGGCACGTTATGGCCCAGTGACTCAGCCATCTCGGGATGAGTCAGCGATGCCTGAATAACCAGTCCGATACGGGTACGGGTCAACAACAGCCAGACAGCAATCAGCATCAGTACCGCCACCAGCATCATGAAGCCGCGATACACAGGGAACTGCGTTCCGAACAATGTGAATAACGGACCATCAAGCGCAGCAGGTACCCGGTAGTCAACCGACGACCGACCCCAGATCAGTTGCACCAGCTCCAGCAGTATGTAGCTCAGGCCAAAGGTGATGAGCAGCTCGGGGACATGACCAAATTTATGCACGCGGCGCAAGCAGAATCTTTCAAAACCGGCACCAAGCAGGCCCACGACCAGTGGCGCAATAAGCAAAGCCCACCAAAACCCGATGAGTGAAGTGACGGCATAGGCCACATAAGCGCCCAGCATGTAGAAGCTGGCATGGGCAAAGTTGAGCACACCCATCATGCTGAAAATCAGCGTGAGGCCAGAACTCAGCATGAACAGCAGCAAGCCGTAGCTGATACCGTTCAGGAGCGAGATCGTGAAGAACTCGATAAAGCCGGGACTAAGTCCCAGTGACGTCAGGAAGTCAAGCATGTATCAAGGCATGAAAAGAATAAGGGCAGAGGACAAAAAGAAACGCCAGAGTGCCAGAGAAACGACCTGGCCTCAGCTGGCGTTTTGGGGAGCCGAGTTTAAGAAGGACGCTTCATCTGGCAGCTGGTAGGCGTGCTGGCTACGTAAGCCTCAATGTATTTGACAGGCGCAAAGGTGTAGCCTGTTTTTTCAACACTGTATGGATTTTTCTTGTCCACTTTTTGCCATTTGGAAATGTAAAGACCCTGCTGCAACTGGTGATCAGACTTGCGCATTTCGGATTCACCATTGAAGCCCTTGAAACGGATACCGCTCATGGCTGCAGCGACTTTAACCGGGTCAATCGACTTGGCCTTGGCCATACCTTCCGTCAGCATCAAAATGCCGTTGTAGATGGAGAAAGTGTAAAAATCTTCGTTGAACTTTTTCTGGAAGTCTTCCGTGAGCTTGCCCATCGTGCCCGTGTAATTCGAGTGTGCGTAGGAGATCTGATAAACCTCGCTCTCGCCGCCAGCAGCAAGCACCGTAGGGGTGCCTGTGACCGCAGCGTAATAGGTATACATGGGCAGCTTCAGGCCGGCATCGTTAAGCGCCTTGACCAGCAAGGTCAGGTCGGCGCCCCAATTACCGGTCACGATAGTATCTGCGCCGGACTGTTTGATCTTGGCAACGTACGGTGCAAAGTCCTTAACCTGGCCGAGTGGCACCAGGTCGTCGCCCACGATTGATGAGTCAGGACGCTTGCGGGCCATGCCTTCCTTGAAGTACTTGGAAACCTGCTGGCCGTGCGAGTAATTCTGGTTAAGCAAGTAAACTTTTTTGACTTTCGGCTGGTCTTTCATGAAGCTGGTCAGGGCTTCCATTTTCTGGGAAGTGTCTGCATCAAGCCTGAAATGCCAATAGTTGCATTTCTCGTTGGTCAGTGCCGGGTCAACTGCAGCGTAGTTCAGGTACACCACCTCTTTGCCGGGGTTGCGCTCGTTGTGCTTGGCAACGGCGTCAGTCAGCGCCAAAGCAGCGCCAGAACCATTGCCCTGGGCGATATAGCGAAAGCCCTGGTCGACAGCAGCCTTGAAGGTGTTCAGTGCCTCTTGCGGCGAGCCCTTGCTGTCCATGCCAACAACCTCGATCTTGACGCCCGCAGCGTTCTTGGCGCCGTTGAGGTTTTCGGCCAGGAATTGCCAGTTTTTAAGCTGGTTTTGTCCGACGTTGCCGAAAGGCCCTGACAGGCCCTCGATCATGGCGATTTTGACAGTTTCACCTTTTTGAGCCCAGGCCGCGCCCGAGCAAACCATCGCAACACCTACTGCCACCAAACTAAAAGCGTATTTCATGACTCTATCTCCGTTAATTTCCGTTATTGATAAGCTGATTTGAAAAATTCACACACGCCGAAGCGTACAAGTAATTAGCCGCCCAAACGCTAGGGATTGCCCGGAGAAGCCCCCGCCGGGTATCCCTCATGTGACACCTGAATGTCACACGACTGGCAGTTTGTAGTCCTTGAGCATTTCACGCAGGCGCGTCTTTAGCATCTTGCCGGTCGCACCCAGCGGTATAGATTCAACAAACACCACATCATCCGGAATTTGCCACTTGGCTGTTTTACCCTCATAAAACGCGATCAGTTCGTCGCGGGTCACGTCATGGCCGGGCTTTTTAACCACGGCAATGACGGGGCGTTCATCCCACTTGGGGTGCGCAATACCAATACAGGCGGCCATTGCCACCGCTGGGTGCGCCACCGCAATGTTTTCAACATCAATCGAGCTGATCCATTCACCACCCGACTTGATAACGTCCTTGCTCCGGTCGGTGATCTGCAGGTAACCATCAACATCAATGGTGCCCACGTCACCAGTAGGAAACCAGCCATGCACAAGCGGGTCACCGCCCTCGCCTTTGAAGTATTCGCGCACAATCCAGGGGCCCTTGACATATAGGTCGCCAAAGGTTTTTCCATCCCACGGCAACTCCTTGCCCGCTGCATCAACAATTTTCATGTCAACGCCGTAAATACTTCGACCCTGCTTGAGTCGAATCTTCATTTTTTCGTCTTCCGGCAGGCTGTCGTGCTTGTTTTTAAGCGTGCACAGCGTACCGAGTGGGCTCATTTCGGTCATGCCCCAAGCGTGCAGAACCTCGACGCCGTAGTCATCATTGAAAGCCCTGATCATCGCGGGCGGGCAAGCAGAACCGCCAATTACCGTGCGACGCAAGGTTGAAAACTTTAGCCCGTTGGCCCCCAAATGCCCTAGCAACATTTGCCAAACAGTCGGCACACCAGCAGCGTATGTGACTTTTTCAGACTCCAGCAATTCATAGATTGATTTGCCGTCCATCGCAGGGCCAGGGAAAACCAGTTTGGCCCCGGTCAATGCTGCTGAGTAAGGAATGCCCCAGGCGTTGACGTGAAACATGGGCACCACCGGCAAAATCGCATCGCGCGCAGAGATGCTCATCACGTCCGGCAAGGCCGCCGCGTAGGCATGCAGCGTGCTGGACCGGTGGCTGTACAAGGCGGCCTTGGGGTTACCCGTGGTACCGCTGGTGTAGCACATGCTTGAAGCGGTGTTTTCATCAAAGCTGGGCCAGGCGTAGCTGCCTGATTGCGCGCCGATCCAGCTTTCATAGCTGATCAGGTTGGGAACGCCCGAGTCTTTGGGCAATTTATCTTCATCGCACAGCGCGATGTAGTGCTTGATAGTTGAGCAGCGGCTGTGCACCGCTTGCACCAGTGGCAAAAAGCTCAGGTCAAAACACAGCACCTGGTCTTCGGCATGGTTGGCTATCCAGGCAATCTGGTCAGGGTGCAGGCGCGGGTTGATGGTGTGCAGAACCCGGCCTGAGCCGCTGACGCCATAGTAAAGCTCAAAGTGGCGATAACCGTTCCATGCCAGCGTTGCAACACGGTCGCTGAAATTGAGGCCCAAACCACCCAGCGCGTTGGCGACCTGGCGGGCGCGCTGCGCTGAGTCCTTGTAGGTGTAGCGGTGAATGTCACCCTCGACACGGCGCGAGACTATTTCTGCGTCACCATGGTGGCGCTCCGCAAATTCGATCAAACCTGAAATCAGCAACGGCTGACTTTGCATTAGACCCAGCATGGGTAATTCCTTTTGTGTGGACAATTTCATAGTATGGCGCAGTGGCTTGGGCGACGTCACGGGGATTGCCCGAACTTTCGGCATCCGCTATCGGCGATTCAGCACGCTACTTTGTAAATTTACCGTTGGATCCAATGATGGTGACGTCAACAAAACGGGAAGCCTGACGAGAGTCTTTGCCAAAGTTCACGTCAAAACCACCAAAACTGACTCTCCTCATGCCTTCAGCGGCGCTCACAAGTTTCGCCCTAGTCAAGTCCCTGCCGGCGCGACGGATCGCCTCGCCCAGCACTTTCGCATTGATGTAACTCTCAAAGCTCACGAAAGAGTAGTCGCGTATGCCAATCTGCTGCATGGCAGCCTGGTATTCCTTGACCAAAGGATGGGCTGGGCTCCAGGGGAATGGGACAACTGAAGTCACTACGACCCCCACGCCGTCCGGGCCGAGTGCGCGGATGTTGGCCTGTGCCCCCATGACAGACAGGGTATAGAACTGCATACCCCGTCGTTTTTTGTTGTACGCCTTGATGAATTCAAAGGTTGGTTTACCCGCCGTGATCAGGATAACGGCCTCTGGGCGCGTGTCATGCAGCGTGCTGACCGCCTTTTCGACATCAACTGCGCTGGATTCGATGGATGCTACAGACAGGGGCTTCAAGCCGCGTTTGGCCATGGCGGCTTCGACGCCAGTGAGTCCGTCTGTTCCAAAACTGTTGGCCTGATAAACCACAGATACGCGTTTGATGCCAACCGTCGACAGGTGCTGCACCATTTTCTCGGCCTCATCCTTGTAGCTGGCGCGAATGTTGAAAACGTTGGGCAACATCGGGCTTCGCGTAACTTCAGCGCCAGTGAAAGGAGAAAAAAATGGAATCGCTGATTTTTCGATCAATGGAAGAATTGCGGCGCTGTTGGGGGTTCCCATAACATTGAACAACGCAAACACTTCGTCTTCTTCGATCATCTTCTGGGCGTTTTTTAAAGTGCTGGCCGCCTGGTATCCATCGTCAAGCGTCACGATCCTGATACGTCTGCCGTTGATGCCTCCTCTGGCATTGACAGCGTCGAAATAAGCACTGGCGCCTGTCGCAATATCACCTCCCAATTCAGCCAAGGGACCCGTCAGGCCCAGAGACTGGCCGATTACGATTTCCTTGTCAGAAACGCCGCTCTCTGCGCAATACCCCTGATTCAAGGCCAACGCGAGCGAAAATCCAAACAGATAACGCGAGAATCGTGAAATATCCATGGTTGTCTCCTTGTAATTTTTAAGTGCCTTTGCCGTTGCTATCGCAGCGCAGCAGTCTTGCTGGGCAGGGTGGAGTTTCTCCGTCACGGCGCAAAAAGACAAAACATGTCGCTGCACCGACAGTTTATGGGGGGTTACCCTGAGCCCGCCAAGCTGACGGACACTACGCATCATGTTTTCAAATAACTACTCGGTAACCGGGCTGTTTCTTCAAAAGCAGCCCTGGTTCAAACACTTACCTCAAGAGCTGCAGGCTGACCTTGCCGAGCGAACAGCAACCCTTGCCGGTTGCAAGGGTGACGTCTTGCTGCACTCAGGTGCGCAGGTTCAGGGTTGGTACGCCGTGCTTTCTGGCCTGGTCAAGTTACAAAGTACCTCGCTTGAGGGGCAAGTGTCTGCATTTATTGGAGTACCAGACGGTGAATGGTTTGGTGAGGGCTCCGTGTTGAAGGCTGAGCATCGCCGCTATGACGTGATTGCATTGCGAGACACCAGATTGTTGTGTTTGCCCTGCAAACAATTTGACGAGCTGATGGCCAACTGTTTGCCCTTTAACCACTTTTTGATCAGGCACATGAACCGTCGCCTCGGTCAAGCCATGGCCATCATCGAAGCTGGGCGTATTCGTGCGCCAGGGCAGCGCGTGGCGCTGTACCTGAGCAGGGTCTTCTGGCAGGACAGGAACAAGCTGGTTCTTTCGCAGGAGGAACTGGCGCATCTGGCCGGCCTGTCGAGGCAAACCGTCAACCGGGCGCTTAAGTCCATGGAACAGCAAGGTCTGGTGTCGCTGCAATACGGCCGCGTGACCATGCTTGACGAAAACGGCCTGGCGGCCTACGCGACTCGTTCTGAAAATTGAACCCTGGCCCAGCAGTTCAAAAATCCCGGGCACTTAACCCCGCCGTCTCAAGGCCGGGGCCCGTATCAGACAATCAGCTCATGAATTCACTGATTGACAACACCAAGTCTTCGCAAACGAACCTGCCGTGGAACAACCGCTTTGCCAGACTAGGGACCCGTTTTTACACCCGCCTGCAGCCACAGGCACTGCCTGACCCCTACTGGATCAGCCGCAATCAGGCCGTAGCCCGCGAGCTGGGCCTGGCGCAGGAGTGGCTTGAATCCCAGACTGCACTTGACGCCTTCACCGGCAACAGCGTTTTGCCAGGCGCAGACCCTTTGGCCAGCGTGTACAGCGGTCACCAGTTTGGGCAATGGGCGGGGCAGTTGGGTGACGGCAGGGCCATATTGCTGGGCGAACTTGCCACCGAAGCTGGCGGGCTTGAGGTGCAGCTTAAAGGCGCTGGGAAAACGCCCTACTCGCGTATGGGCGATGGCCGTGCTGTGCTGCGCTCGTCAATTCGCGAATATCTGTGCTCTGAAGCCATGCATGGCCTCGGCATACCCACTACGCGCGCTCTTTGCCTGACGGGGTCTGACGCCAAAGTACTGCGTGAAGAGTTAGAGACCGCCGCCGTCGTCACCCGCACTGCGCCGAGCTTTATCCGCTTTGGCCACCTTGAGCACTTCAGCTACACCGATCAGCACGAGGAGCTTAAAGCCCTGGCCGACTTCGTCATAGACAACTTTTACCCCACCTGTCGCAACAACGGAAAGTTCAGCCCCAACCCCTACGCTGCGCTGCTTGAAGCCGTCAGCGCACGCACCGCGCACCTGATGGCCGCCTGGCAGGCAGTAGGGTTTTGCCACGGCGTGATGAACACTGACAACATGAGCATTTTGGGTTTGACGATTGACTACGGCCCGTTTCAGTTTCTGGATGCGTTCGACCCCGGCCATGTCTGCAACCATTCAGACAGCAGCGGCCGCTATGCCTACAACAAGCAGCCCAACGTCGCCTACTGGAACCTCTTTTGCCTCGGCCAGGCGCTGCTGCCCCTGATGGACAACCAGGAACAAGCCCTGGCTGCCCTGGAGCCTTACAAAACCCTGTTCCCCGAGGCGCTCGAAGCCAAAATGCGCACCAAACTGGGGCTACACGATACGCAGGAAGGCGACAAAGCCCTGATTGAAAGCACCTTCAAGCTTCTGGCAAGCAACAAGGTCGACTACAGCATTTTCTGGCGCCGTTTGTGTGCCTTTACGCCACAAAGCGGGCATGAGCCGCTGCGGGACCTGTTTTTTGACCGCGAATCCTTCAATGCCTGGGCGCTACAATATTCGGAGCGACTTGTGGCCGTAGATGTTGGGCTGAGAGCTGATTTGATGCAAAAAAATAACCCGAAGTTCATATTACGCAACCATTTGGGCGAGCAGGCCATTCGAGCCGCGAAACTAAAAGACTTCTCTGGCGTCAACACCTTGTTGACACTGCTGCAAGCCCCATATGACGAACATCCCGGACACGGGAGCTACGCTGACTTTCCCCCCGATTGGGCGACCAGCATCGAAATCAGCTGCAGTTCCTAGTATTGCCCTCCAAATTTTTCAGGAAATAAGCACCATGACCCCAAAAATCCAGAAAACCGATGCCGAATGGAAAGCCCTGTTGGCAGAAAAAGGCGCTGAGCCCGTAGCGTTTGAAGTCACCCGCCACGCGGGCACCGAACGCGCCTTTACCGGCAAATACGAAACCGTCTGGGATGATGGCAGTTACCACTGCATGTGCTGCGGAGAAAAGCTGTTTGACTCCGAAACGAAATTTGACGCCGGTTGCGGATGGCCCAGTTTTTCAAAAGCGGCAACGCCGGACGCCATTACCGAGCATGTGGACCACAAATACGGCATGCGCCGCACCGAAACGCTTTGCACCAACTGCGGCGCGCATCTGGGTCATGTGTTTAATGACGGGCCAACTGAGACCGGCCTGCGCTACTGCATGAACTCAGCGTCGCTGGACTTCAAGCCCGTCTGATCAAGCCGCGATAATCCCAACCCATGAAACAACTACTCGATTTCCTCCCCATACTGCTGTTTTTTGGCGCGTTCAAGATGTACGACATCTACGTTGCCACCGGCGTCATCATGGTGGCCACCACCGTCCAAATGCTGATCTTGTACAAGCTCGATGGCCGCTTGCAAACCATGCACAAAGTCACCTGGGCGCTGGTGCTGGGTTTTGGGGCGCTGACACTTGCCTTTCATGATGAGCGTTTTGTCAAAATAAAGCCGACGGTGCTGTACACCTTTACCGGCCTTGCGCTAGCCATCGGATTATGGGTTTTAAAGAAAAACTTCCTCAAAATGATGCTGGGCGCGCAGCTCAAGATGCCTGACCTCATTTGGCGCAACCTCACCATCATCTGGGTCAGTTACAGCTTTTTGATGGCCGCCCTCAACGCCTATGTGGCCTTGTTTTACACCACCGAGCAGTGGGTCAACTTCAAGCTGTGGGGTTATGCGTTTCCGCTGGTGTTTCTGGTCGGGCAAGGCCTGTATATCGCCAGGCATGTGCAGTCTGATACGCAGGAAGTCAGTTCGTGAGCCCCCTGCCTGTACATACAGCCGCGATTGAGCAGCAACTCACCGAGCGGCTTCAGCCGACCCATCTGCAGGTCATTGACGAAAGCGCTGACCACGCGGGGCACGCAGGTGCAAATGCCGAAGGTTTTGGCACCCACTTTCGCGTGCGTATCGCCAGCCCTGCGTTCGCGGGCAAGACTCGCGTCGCGAAGCATCGCCTTGTGTATGATGCAATGCAAAATTTTATCGATCAAGGCCTGCACGCACTGGCCATTGACATCGTTGAAACCGCTTCTTAAATATCTCAACAGGACCTTCATGAAAAAGCAACTCTTAATCGCCTGCGCCGCTGTGCTGTTGGCCGCCAGCGCGCAAAGCGCCATGGCGCAAAACGTCGCCATCGTCAATGGCAAAGCGGTTCCGAAAACGCGCCTTGACTCGCTGGCCCAACAGGTTGCCAAATCTGGCCGCCCGGTCACGGCTGAAATGCAGGTCCAGTTGCGTGAAGAAGTCATCACCCGTGAAATTTTCATGCAGGAAGCCGAAAAACAGGGTTTGTCGACCAGCGACGACTACAAGGTGCAAATGGAACTGGCGCGCCAGACCATCATGATCCGCGCCCTATTTGCTGACTTTCAGCAAAAAAACAAGGTCACCGACGCTGAACTGAAAGCCGAATACGACAAGTTTGCGGCGGTCAATGGCGGCAAAGAGTACAAGGCGCGCCACATCCTGGTTGAAAAAGAAGCTGATGCCAAGGCCATTATTGTCAGCCTCAAAAAAGGCGCCAAGTTTGAAGACATCGCCAAAAAGCAGACCAAAGACCCAGGCTCCGGAGCCAATGGCGGCGACCTCGACTGGGCCAATCCCAGCAGCTACGTGCCCGAGTTCAG
>JANOCP010000358.1:0-3101 GCA_031412235.1 Polaromonas sp. | reverse complement strand
CGGCTGCGGGAATGGGGGCGTTCATGGTGAAGTGCCTTTCTGCGGGTGAGCAGGTGAACTTATGAAGGAATGCGGTCGTAAAATTGTAGGCCAGGCTACGACTTTTCGTTAGCCGCGTTTATGTTTACGTCATTACGAAAGATTTCATGACCAACTCTATTTACACCAGCTCCATCCCTGTGTTCAAGCAGATGCTAGTCGGGCTGCAAACTGTTTTGCAAAAGGCTGAGGCCCACGCGACGGATAAAAAGCTGGATCCCAACGCCTTGCTACAGGCCCGCCTTTTTCCCGACATGTTCCCGCTGCTGCGCCAGGTGCAGGTAGCCAGCGACTTTGCCAAAAGCGTGTCAGCACGCCTGGCCGGTGTTGAGGTGCCGAAGATGGAAGACAACGAGCAGACCTTTGCCCAGCTGCAGACCCGCATTGAAACGGTTCTGGCCTTTATTGGCGGGCTCGATGCAGCCAAATTTGAGGACGCCGCCACGCGCGAGATCATCACCCAGGCCGGCACACCCAAAGAAAAGCGCTTTACCGGCCAGTCTTACCTGCTCAGCTACGGTCTGCCGCATTTCTTTTTTCACACCACCACGTGTTACGCCATCTTGCGCCACAACGGTGTTGAAGTTGGTAAGAAGGACTACATCGGCAGTTATTGAGCCGAGTCAAGCCAGAATTGGGCTGGAAAGGCTGGTTTTTTAACCAAATGTGCTCTTTGCCCAATAAGTACGGCTATACATAGCTATTGAAAACATAGCATTCGTCGTTGCCTAAGTCAGACCATGCGGCCCTTGTTCTCAAGCACCGCGCAACCGGTGATACGCCAGGCCTTGTTTTTTTGCCGTTGCAGACTGTAAACCGCCAGCCACGCGTCGCCGCTGGCGTCCACCATCTGCACGCGCTGCACAGCGTCGCCGTCTTTGCCTTCAGGCTTTAAAAAAGCCACTGACGCCGGGCGATACACCACGGGATAGTCGCTGCGCACCATGCTCATGAAGCTGGTTGCCGAACCAACCGCCTTGCGTACATTGGGCGCTGCAAAAGAAAAAGCCTTGTTGGCATCGTCTTTGGCAAATGCAGCGAGCTGGCCCTCAACCACGGCGCGAATGCTTTTTTCGTCAACCGGCTTGAGGCTCTCGGCATGGGCCGACAGGCCTGCAGCCTGAAACGCCAGCAACAATGCAAGCGCTGCAAGTTTGCAGGCGGCTTTGCCGGTGTGAATAAAGGTCTGGAAAGGGGTCTGGAAAGGGGTCTGAAAAAGGGTCTGAAAAAGGGTCAACATAAAAAATCCTCCTCGGGGTTATTCAATCAGATTCGGGCTCGCAGCGCCATAACCCCGTTGATGCTGCGGTATTTGAAGCGTCGCTGTGAGTACGCGCCATCCGTGTTTCTGGATGCGCCTGCCTGCGCCCGGGCCCTGCCTCCTAGAATGCCAGACTGTTGCAGTCTTTCTACCCAAAAACGCAGAAATCGAGAAACCACATGTCCCTTGAAGTCATAGAAGCCCAAACCGGCAATGAGGGCGACAGCCCCGTCGCCACCATCCTCATCATGCACGGCCTGGGGGCTGATGGGCGGGACTTTTTGCCGATTGCCGGGCAGCTTGATTTATCCAGCATTGGTCCGGTTCGGTTTTTGTTTCCGAATGCGCCTGTGATTCCGGTCACCATCAATGGCGGTTACCAGATGCCTGCCTGGTATGACATTTTGGGTGCGGACCTGGTCAAACGAGAGGACGAAGCCGGCCTGCGCCATTCACGCGATGCCATTGAGGCGCTGCTGGCGCATGAAAAAGCGCGCGGCATGCCTGCCAACAGGATTGTGGTGGCGGGCTTTTCGCAAGGCTGCGCCATGGCCTTGATGGTGGGCTTGCGTCACGCCGAGCAACTGGCCGGTGTGATTGGCATGTCGGGCTACTTGCCGCTGGCTGACCTGACAGCGGCTGAACGCAGCGCTGCCAGCCAGGGCTTGCCGATATTTTTGGGCCATGGTACGCATGACGGCGTGGTACCAATGCCCCGCGCTACAGCTTCACGCGATGCGCTTAAAGCCATGGGCTATGCGGTGGACTGGCATTCGTACGCTATGGAGCACTCGGTGTGCCCGCAAGAGATTAAAGACCTTGAGACGTGGCTACTCAAAGTGCTGGCCTGATCCCAGGCTGGGCCTGACGCATTTGGCCTTGAATTTCGTTGAATTTCAAGCGAAAAGTGCTCTGTGCCCATGTTTTACGGGTGTAGATAGCTATTAAAACTATAGCGCCATGCGCGCGTCTGCCGTCGGGTGACGGCCGCCCTGCTAAAGAGGCGAAGGCTGCGTTTTTTCGTAGCCTACCGGCATAAGCCCATCAGCTGCTGCCATGGCCAGCTCGCGGTCGCGTATGGCAAACAGTTTCTCCAGATCGTCGTTGGGGCCGCTTGCCATGAAGGGTTGGGTCACGTCAAAAGCAGGTGACGCTTTGACCGGCGCTACAGGCGCTACCGGTGGGCTGGCGGCAACGGGAGCCGTATCTGCGACGTTGGGCGTCGGGGTTCTCGGCTGTTGCGACGCTTGTAGCGGTATTTTGGCGGCATCCTGCCAGAACGACTTGTCAGGCAGGCTCGAATGGGGACAGGTATCGACAACGTCCAGCTGCCACGAAATGCCGTGTAGCCAGTCAGAGGCCTTTGGCTCAAACCGCGCAATGTCCCTCGTCAATTCGCTCTGGAAGGCAAACGCATAGTTCAGCAGTCTGTCGTCCCAATGCTTGATGACCAGGCGCACATACATGCCCGCCCCCCGCGTGCGGCTGGACACCACCATCATCTGGCACTCAATCCAGTGCGCGGGAATGCCGCTTCTGCGAAGTACATCACGCAGCAGCACCTGAACCAGTTGGCGCCGCGTGGCGTTCTCCGAGCCGTCCTCGATCGTGAGGGGGTTGTCGCGGCCCGGCGACGGTGAACCGATAGCGGTCACGCTTCTGAGCGGGCCGAACAGCAGACGCAGTATTTTTTTCATTTTGGAGCTTGCTGGTGTGGGGCCCAGGCGTGGCCACGACGGATTAAAAAGTGTTAATGGCGAATCGTTACAGAATGTTTTTATGGTCGTTCAGCCCCTGTTTG
>JANOCP010000357.1:0-3231 GCA_031412235.1 Polaromonas sp. | reverse complement strand
GCGTTTGACCGCGAAGTACTGGTGCTGCCACTGATTGCTGCGACCAGAATCGAAGCCAACGGAACCCTGGCCACATCCGGCGACAAATCCCAGCAGCTGACCCGCGTGCTGCGCGATGCCTTGCACGTCGTACTGCACAAGTTGCAGTTTGGCCAGACCCTGCTGGCAACTGTGGGTTCAACCGCACCTTTTTTAGGCTTGCTGGGCACGGTGTGGGGTATTTATCACGCGCTCATCGGTATTGCGTCTGCCGGGCAAATCACCATAGACAAGGTCTCCGGCCCGGTGGGTGAAGCACTCATCATGACCGCCGCAGGTCTGGCGGTGGCGATTCCGGCGGTGCTGGCGTACAACATTTTTGGACGGTATATCAATCGTATTGAAGCCGACCTTGAGGGCTTTGCGCGCGATCTCCGTGAGTTGCTGGTTGGCAAGTCCGGCCTAAGCTGAAAACCGGGTTCTAAAATGAGTTTCGGCAGGCTAGAACGCACCAAAGGCTCAGAGCCCATGAGCGAGATCAACGTCACGCCCATGGTCGATGTCATGCTGGTGCTGCTGATTATTTTTATCCTCACTGCACCGCTGCTGGCCTCATCCATCAAGCTGGACCTGCCCAAAACCGATGTTGCCAGACCAGGCGAAGTATCCAGATTTGTGACATTGGTGGTTAACAAGGCTGGCCAGACTTTCCTGAATGACCAGGCCTTGAATCTTGAGCAACTGGCCGCTGCCCTGGCCCAGACTGCAGCGCAAGAGCCCGACACCGAAGTGCAACTGCGCGCCGACGAGTCTGTGCCTTATGGCAAGGTGGTTGAAGTCATGGGCGTGGCGCAAAAAGCCGGTTTGAACCGCATCGGCTTTGTGGCTGACGCGGCTAGCTCAGCGCCTGCAAAAACACCCTGAAATTACTGCCGCTGATTAGATATACAATTTAGAAATGTATATCTTTTGGAGATGATCCATGCAAGTAGCCAAATGGGGAAACAGTCTGGGCGTGCGCCTGCCCATGGCACTGGTGCACAAACTGGGCATTTCTGAAGGCGACGAGCTACTGGTCATACCCGCCGCACGCCGCGCCGGTACTGCCGCAGTACAGATAAGCCGGGAGCCAAGTAAAATCGAACGCCTTCAAGCCATGCGCCGCCACCGTACGGCATTGCCAGAGTCCTTCAAGTTTGACCGCGATGAAGCAAATTCACGCTGAATTTGTGCACTGGTTTTGTTGAAATAAAACGCGTGAAAACATTTCTCGATACCAATGTGCTGATCTACTGGCTGGACGCAAGCCCGCGTGCAGACCTGGTCGAGCAGTTGCTGGCAGGTGATGCAGTGATCAGCGTGCAGGTACTCAATGAGTTTGCCAATGTCTTGCGCAAAAAGCAGGCGATGCCGCTTGCTACCATCACCGAACTGGTTGATACCTTGCTGCAAACCTGCGAAATATGTGATTTGACGGTGCGCATTCACCGCGCTGCGCTTGAGCTGGCCGCCCGCTACAAACTGGCAATATACGATGCCAACATTCTGGCTGCAGCAGGTGAAAGTGGATGTGCTGTCGTCTATTCGGAAGACATGCATCACGGCATGAGCATCAAAATGCCCAAGTCCCTGAATGACGGCATCCTGTCCATCAGAAATCCTTTTCTTTAATTTTTCATCCGATATCTCTCACCTGATCCGACTCACACATTGACCATGCAAGACAAATACAACCATCAGGGCGTAGAGCGCGACGCGCAAACCCATTGGACATCTCCTTTATGGGACGGACATGATGCCTACCGCGTTGAAGACCGTGCGAATCCGAAAAAGCCGCTGGGCAAGTACTACGCCTGCTCCATGCTGCCCTACCCCAGCGGCAAGCTGCACATGGGCCATGTGCGCAACTACACCATCAACGACATGCTCGCGCGCTACCTGCGCATGAAGGGCTACAACGTCCTCATGCCCATGGGCTGGGATGCCTTTGGCTTGCCAGCTGAAAACGCCGCCATGAAAAACGGTGTGCCACCCGCCAAATGGACTTACGACAACATTGCCTACATGAAGCAGCAGATGCAGGCCCTGGGCCTGGCCATCGACTGGAGCCGCGAGGTCGCCACCTGCGACGCGAGCTACTACAAGTGGAACCAGTGGCTGTTTTTAAAAATGCTGGAAAAAGGCATTGCCTACCGCAAGACCCAGGTCGTCAACTGGGACCCGGTGGACCAGACTGTGCTGGCCAATGAGCAGGTAATCGACGGCAAGGGCTGGCGCACTGGCGCAGTGGTTGAAAAGCGCGAGATTCCTGGCTACTACCTCAAGATTACCGACTACGCCGACGAGCTTTTGAACAGCGTCAGCAACAAGTTGCCGGGCTGGCCAGAGCGCGTCAAGCTGATGCAGGAAAACTGGATTGGCAAAAGCGAAGGCGTGCGCTTTGCCTTTACGCACGACATTGCTGATACTTCCGGCCAATTGATTGGCGATGGCCGCATGTATGTCTTCACCACGCGTGTCGACACCATCATGGGCGTGACCTTCTGCGCCGTAGCACCCGAGCATCCGCTAGCGCTGCATGCCGCCCTGACGAATCCGCAACTGGCTGCGTTTATTGAAGAATGCAAAGCTGGCGGCACCACTGAAGCCGAGCTGGCCACGCAGGAGAAAAAAGGCCAGCCTACAGGTCTGTTTGTGTCGCACCCTTTAAGTGGCGACAAGGTTGAGGTCTGGGTCGGCAACTATGTGCTCATGAGTTATGGCGACGGTGCCGTCATGGGCGTGCCCGCGCACGACGAGCGGGATTTTGAGTTTGCCAATAAATACGGCTTGGCCATCAAGCAGGTTACCGACGTCAAAGGCCAGGCCTTCAGCACCAGCGTGTGGGCGGACTGGTATGGCGACAAACAGCAGGGCGTAGCGGTCAACTCCGGCAAGTACGACAGCCTGGCCTTCAAAGCCGCGGTGGACGCGGTGGCCGCTGACCTGATGGCCAAGGGCCTGGGCGAGAAAAAAACCACCTGGCGTTTGCGTGACTGGGGCGTAAGCCGCCAGCGCTACTGGGGCACGCCGATTCCCATCATCCACTGCGAAGAACATGGTGCCGTACCGGTGCCTGAAAAAGACCTGCCCGTGGTGCTGCCGCAAGACTGCGTACCCGACGGCTCGGGCAACCCGCTGCACAAGCATGAAGGCTTTCACGCAGGTGTGGTGTGCCCCATCTGCGGCAAGCCCGGTCGCCGCGAAACCGAC
>JANOCP010000356.1:0-1613 GCA_031412235.1 Polaromonas sp. | reverse complement strand
CGCCTCGGTCAAGGGGTCCATTGCGTCATTCAGCACCATGACTCGCAGTTTTTCGGCCAGCGGTGTGCCGCCAGGCTCACGCGTCATGGTCACGCTGCGGCCAGAAGCCCTGAAAGCATCGGCCAGGGAACTGATGTGGGTTGATTTGCCCGCGCCGTCTATACCTTCGAAGCTGATGAAAAGGCCCGCCATGTTCATGTGTTTACTGACCGCGAATGTACTTGTTGACGGCACGGTTGTGCTCATCAAGGCTGGCGCTGAACTGGCTGGTTCCGTCGCCGCGTGCCACAAAATACAGAGCCTTGGTCGGCGCAGGTTGCACTGCTGCGAGCAAAGCCGCCTTACCCGGCATGGCGATCGGTGTGGGCGGCAGGCCAGCACGGGTGTAGGTGTTGTAGGGTGTATCGGTTTGCAAGTCGCGCTTGCGCAGATTGCCGTCAAATTTATCGCCCATGCCGTAAATGACGGTGGGGTCGGTCTGTAGCAGCATGCCAATGCGCAGGCGATTCGTAAACACACCGGCAATTTGCGCCCTGTCGCTCGGTTTACCGGTTTCTTTTTCAACAATGCTGGCCAGAATCAGTGCTTCGTCAGGGGTTTTAAGCGGTGAATCAGCGCTGCGCAAGGCCCATGCCGCTTCTGCGCGCTTGTCCATGGCTTTTGCTGCGCGCTTTAGTACCGCCAGGTCGCTGGCGCCTTTCGCATAGGTATAGGTGTCTGGGAAAAACCGGCCTTCGGGGTGAATGCCCGGTTTTGCCAGCTTTTCCATGATCATTTCAGGGCTCAGCCCATTGGTATCGGGCACTAGATGCTCTGCTTTTTGTAGCGCGGCGCGTACCTGGCTGAAGGTCCAGCCTTCAACCAGCGTAACGCTTTTAAGTGCTTCCTCGCCGCGCACCAGCATGCTCAGCAGCCTGCGCGGCGTGGTGCCGGGGGTAATTTCGTAGCTGCCGGCCTTGATTTGCCGCGCCTGCCCTGAAAAGCGAAACCAGACTTGCAGCAAAACAGTGGGTACGTCGGCGCCACTGGCCACCACGACTTCTGCAACCGTGCTGGCGCGGGTTCCGGGTTCAATTTCAAGGTCGACTACCTGCGCACCCGGCGCCAGCCGGAGCGGCATGGGTTCGTGCAGCCACCACAGCCCGGCACTAAAAACCAGCAGTGCAAGCAAAAACAGCAGTATCAACAGACTTGTAAAGACACGACGCACAACCCAGCTACCTTTTTATAAACGCAAACCATTACTGCGGGCCTATGATAATTCAGCCCATGCATACCCCTACCGTTAATCCCACTGCAGTGACACCATCCGCGCCCTATTCCCGGTCGGGCATCGCCCAGCTGACGCACTGGGGCGTGATTCGAGCCGCCGGTGAAGATGCCGTCAAGTTTTTGCAGGGCCAGCTGACGCAGGATGTTGCCTTGATGCGTTTGTCCGACGCGCATCTTGCCGCGTTTTGCAATGCCAAAGGTCGCATGCAGGCCAGCTTTATCGTCTTCAAACGCAAAAATGAAGCCGGGGCGGAAGACATCTTGCTGGTCTGCGGCAAGGACATTCTGGCCCAGACACTCAAACGGCTGTCCATGTTTGTCATGCGCGCCAAAGTCAAACT
>JANOCP010000355.1:0-3135 GCA_031412235.1 Polaromonas sp. | reverse complement strand
CTTCGACAAGCGGCCGTACTCGCGCGCCGCGACCAGCCAGAAGTGCATTCGCGCCGGCGGCAAGCACAACGACCTTGAAAACGTCGGCTATACCGCACGCCACCACACGTTTTTTGAAATGCTGGGCAACTGGAGCTTTGGCGACTACTTCAAGCGTGACTCCCTCAAATGGGGCTGGGAACTGCTCACGCAGGTCTACAAGTTGCCCGCAGACAAACTGACGGCTACGGTGTATATCGACGATCAGGAGGCTTATGACATCTGGACGCAGGAAATTGGCTTGCCGCCAGAACGCGTGATCCGCATTGGTGACAACAAGGGTAAAAAATACGCCTCAGACAACTTCTGGATGATGGCTGACACAGGCCCTTGCGGTCCGTGCTCCGAGATTTTTTATGACCACGGTGATCACATTCCCGGCGGGCCACCGGGTAGCCCTGGCGAAGACGGCGACCGCTTCATTGAAATCTGGAACCACGTGTTCATGCAGTTCGACATGCAAACCGATGGCAGTCTGGTCAAGCTACCCGCACCATGTGTAGATACCGGCATGGGCCTGGAGCGTCTGGCGGCCATCCTGCAGCATGTTCACAGCAACTACGAAATTGATATTTTTGACGCACTCATCAAGGCCGCATCACGCGAAACCGGTGAAGCCGACTTGAACAACAAGAGCTTGAGGGTGATTGCCGACCACATTCGTGCGACTGCATTTCTGGTGAGTGACGGCGTGAACCCGTCGAATGAAGGCCGCGGCTATGTGCAGCGCCGCATTATTCGCCGCGCCATTCGTCATGGCTACAAGCTGGGTAAAAAGACCCCGTTTTTCCACAAACTGGTGCCCGATCTGGTTGCGCTGATGGGCGATGCCTACCCACGCCTTAAAGCCGACGGTGCGCGTGTGATGGATGTGTTGCGGGTGGAGGAAGAGCGGTTTTTTGAGACGCTCGAAATAGGCATGACGATTCTGGATACGGCGCTGGAAGGCACCACAGTCTTGCCCGGCGAGGTGGCTTTCAAGCTGCACGACACCTATGGCTTTCCGCTCGACTTGTCAGCTGACGTGTGCCGGGAGCGCGGCCTGAGCGTGGACGAGGCCGGCTTTAACGCCGCCATGGGCAAGCAGAAAGCCCAGGCGCGCGCTGCAGGCAAGTTCAAGATGGACAAAGCCCTCGACTACACCGGTGAAGGCCACGCTTTTACTGGCTACACGTTGCTTGAAGAGCCGGCCAAAGTGGTCGCGCTCTACGCCGACGGCGCGCCTGTGCAGTCATTGGACGCCGGGCAAAATGGCATTGTGGTGCTGAACACCACGCCTTTTTATGCCGAAAGCGGCGGGCAGGTGGGTGACCAGGGTTCCATCTCATCGGGCAGCGGGACTTTTACAGTCGATGACACCCAGAAAATCAAGGCTGATGTCTTCGGCCACCACGGCACAGTTAGCCACGGCACGCTCAAGGTTGGCGATGCCGTGTCAGCCCAGGTCAATCCGGTCATTCGCGCAGCCACCATCCGCAACCACAGCGCCACCCATTTGATGCACAAGGCGCTGCGCGAAGTGCTGGGCGTGCACGTACAGCAAAAAGGGTCGCTGGTTGATGCGGATAAAACGCGTTTTGACTTTACCCATAACGCTCCGCTAACAGACGTGCAGATCCGCGGAATTGAAGCCCAGGTCAACGCCGAAATACTTGCTAACGCCGCAACTGACGCCAGCGAGATGGACATGGAAGCCGCGCAAAAAACCGGCGCCATGATGCTGTTTGGTGAAAAGTACGGCGACAAGGTTCGCGTGCTGTCCATTGGCTCCAGCAAGGAGCTTTGCGGCGGTACACACGTGGGCCGCACCGGTGATATTGGCCTGTTCAAGATCGTCAGTGAAAGCGGTGTGGCTGCCGGTGTGCGCCGGGTTGAGGCGCTGACCGGCAGCAATGCGCTGGCTTATTTGCAGTCGCTTGAGTCAACGGTTGAAGCTGCTGCAGGTTCGCTCAAAGCCAACCCGGCAGAGCTGCAAAACCGCATCGACCAAGTGCTGGACCATGTGAAGGCGCTTGAAAAAGAAGTTGCCGCGCTCAAGGGCAAGCTCGCATCGTCGCAAGGCGACGAGCTGATGCTGCAGGCTGTTGACGTCAACGGCATCAAGGTGCTGGCCGCCAGGCTTGAAGGCGCTGATGCCAAAACGCTGCGCGACACCATGGACAAGCTCAAAGACAAGCTGAAAACCGCCGTGATCGTGCTGGCCGCTGTAGACGGCGACAAGGTGCAGATTGCGGCAGGCGTTACGCCCGATAGCGTTGGCAGGGTCAAGGCTGGCGAGCTGGTTAACTTTGTGGCCCAGCAGGTGGGCGGCAAGGGCGGTGGCAAGGCTGACATGGCCATGGCGGGCGGTACTGATGCTTCAAAACTGCCAGAAGCGCTTCAATCTGTGCAGGCTTGGGTGGCCGGCCGAATTTGATCGCCACTATTAAGTTGATAGCAGCTTATACCCGTTGATATTGGGCTAAGGGTACTTTTGATGCTTAAAACGGCATTAAAGACGCTGCTGACTGTGCTTGTCGCCGCCCGCGTATGCGTAGCCTCTGCGGCCGTCCCGGAGGAAGCCAGCTTTAACAGCCTGGACGGTACCCCGCTCAAGGTGCTGGTTTTTCATCCTGACGTTTCTGCCTTGCCCGCTGGCGTCAAACGCGGCAGCGTGGTCGCGCTGCATGGCTGTGGCGGCCTTTACGCCAGCACAGGCGCTCGCAAGGGTTTGCCAAACGCCAGGCATCAGGCCATGGCTGACTTGCTGGTGGCGGAGGGCTACAGCGTTGTTTTTCCTGACAGTCTGACGCCGCGCGGCGAAGCTGAAATTTGCACCCAAAAAATCGGCACCCGCAAAATTGACCAGACCCAGCGCCGCGCCGATGCGCTGGCCGCACTTGGCTGGGTTGCTGCCCAGCCGTGGGCAGATGCAGGCCGTATCGCCTTGCTCGGCTGGTCGCATGGCGGCAGTGCCGTGCTGTCGGCGACGGATACAGTGCGCGCTGATGTGCGGAACCAAGCCGTCCAACCGGCTGCCGCCATAGCTTTTTACCCAGGTTGTGCTGCGCCCTTGAAGTCTGGGTACAAACCGGGCGCGCCGCTGGTGTTGATGCT
>JANOCP010000354.1:0-5994 GCA_031412235.1 Polaromonas sp. | reverse complement strand
GTAGCACTGGGTGAAACCAGTTTTGCGCTGCTGGCGGATTGCGAAATACTGCTTTCACCCCTGCCAGATGCTATCAATACAGAAGCAATGGTTAGCCGTATTCATTGGGCACAGAGCATATTTGGCTCAAATTGTTGGCTTGTGGTCGAGTTATTGCAGGGTCTGGACGATGCGCTGCGCCTGCAGCAGTTGCAAGACATCTCGCAGCGCACGGGCGTGCGGCTGGTGGCGGCGGGCGGCGTATTGATGCATAAACGCTCGCGCAAGCCGCTGCATGACGTACTCACCGCCATTGGCCTGGGTAAAACCGTACACAGCGCCGGTTTTGCCCTGCAGCCCAATGCCGAGGCGCATTTGCGACCCCGCATGCGGCTGGCTGACCTTTACCCGCCCGAGCTGCTGGCCGCCACGCTTGAAGTGGCGGCGCGCTGCCGCTTTAACCTGGACGACATCCGCAACCTGTACCGCTACCCGCTGGGCGACATTGCAGCCAGCCTTGAGGCCCCTGCGTATTGCCTGCGCCGCCTCACGGCAGAAGGCGCACAGCAGCGCTACCCCGCAGGCGTGCCCGCCGACATCCAGACCCAGATCAATAAGGAACTGGCACTGATTGAAGAGCTGCACTATGAGATGTACTTCATCACCGTGCATGACATCGTGCGCTTTGCGCGCGAGCAAAACATTCTGTGCCAGGGGCGCGGCTCGGCAGCCAACTCGGCGGTGTGCTTTTGCCTGGGCATTACCGCTGTCAACCCGGCTGAAAGCAACTTGCTGTTTGAGCGCTTTATCAGCCGTGAACGCAGCGAGCCACCCGACATTGATGTGGACTTTGAGCATCAGCGGCGTGAAGAAGTGATTCAGTACATCTACGCCAAATACGGCCATGACCGCGCCGCCATTGCCGCTACCGTCACCAGCTACCGGCCCCGCAGCGCGATTCGTGACGTCGGCAAGGCGCTGGCGATTGCGCCTGAACTTATCGAGCAGTTTGCCAAAGAGCATTTCTGGTTTGATGGCAGCGGCATATTGCAGCAAAAGCTCCTTGAGGCAGGTTTGCAGGACAAAGCCGGGCCGGTACTGCAGTGGCTTGACCTGACGGTGCAGCTGCTGGGTTTTCCGCGCCACCTGGGCCAGCATGTGGGCGGCTTTGTGCTGACGCAGGGCAAGCTCACCCGGCTGGTGCCGATTCAGCCCGCCACCATGGACGCGCGCCGCATCATCCAGTGGGACAAAGACGACCTCGACGCCATGGGGCTGCTCAAGGTTGATGTGCTGGCCCTGGGCATGTTGTCAGCCATTCGGCGCTGCATTGACCTGGTTAACCAGACACGCGGCAGTGATTTGCAGATGCACCAGATCCCGAATGAAGACCCGCAAACCTACGACATGATTTGCCAGGCTGACACAGTCGGCGTTTTCCAGATTGAAAGCCGGGCGCAAATGAGCATGTTGCCGCGCCTGCAGCCGCGCACCTTCTATGACCTGGTGGTTGAAGTCGCCATCGTCCGTCCCGGCCCGATTCAGGGCGGCATGGTGCACCCGTACTTGAAGGCGCGTGAAACCGTGCGCAATGGCGGGGTGATTGAATTTAAATACGAAGAGCTGCGTGCCGCGCTGGGCCGCACCTTTGGCGTACCGATATTTCAGGAACAGGTCATGCAGCTCGCCATGATTGCGGCCGAGTTTTCAGCCGACGAGGCCGATGCCCTGCGCCGCGCCATGGCGGCCTGGAAGCGCAAGGGCGGCGTGGGGCATTTTCATGACCGGCTGGTTAACGCCATGGTCAGGCGCGGTTATGAGGCGGAGTTTTCAGAACGCATCTTCAGCCAGATCAAGGGCTTTGGTGAATACGGCTTTCCTGAAAGCCATGCTGCCAGCTTTGCCAAGCTGGTGTACGTGAGCTGCTGGCTCAAGCGCCATGAGCCCGCCTGCTTTCTGGCGGCGCTGGTCAACTCGCAGCCCATGGGTTTTTATTCACCATCACAGCTGGTGCAGGACGCCCGAAGGCACGGTATTGAAGTGCGCGCCGTGGATGTAACTTGCAGCCATTGGGACTGCACGCTGGAAGAGCCTTCCGTTCGCCCTGAGCCCACGACACATATTACCGTTCGCCCTGAGCTTGTCGAAGGGTCCTCAGCTGCTATTCAGGAAAGGCTTCGACAAGCTCAGCCCGAACGGAGACAAGCTCAGCCCGAACATAGACAAGCTCAGCCCGAACATAGACACGCTCAGCCCGAACGGTGTGGGGGCACGGTCATGCCTCAATACCCGGCCATCCACGCCCCACAACCCGCCGTGCGCCTGGGCCTGCGGCTGGTCTCTGGCCTGCCTCAAGCAAGCGTGGCGCGCATCATGGCTGCCCGCAGCCAAGCCCCGTTTAGCAGCGCGCAAGACCTGGCCCTGCGCGCGCAGCTTGACGCACGGGACATCAACGCCCTGGCCGCTGCCGATGCACTGGCACCGCTGGCGGGCCACAGGCGCCAGCAGGTGTGGCAGGCGGCGGCCATCAAACCTGCGCCACTGCTGCTCAAGGGCGTACCCACGCATGAGGATGCACTGGAGCTACCCGACACGCCCGAAGGCGAAAACATATTGTTTGACTACCAGTCCACAGGCCTCACGCTGCGCCGCCACCCGCTGGCCTTGCTGCGTGAGCGCCTGGCATCAAAGGGGTTTTTGAACGCAAGCCAGCTCAATGCCTTGCCTGACGGTGAAGATGTTTCTGCCTGCGGCATCGTTACCGTGCGCCAGCAACCGTCAACCGCCAAGGGCACGGTTTTTGTCACACTTGAAGACGAAACCGGCGCTATCAATGTGATTGTGTGGAAGTCACTGCGCGAAACCCAGCGCGCCGAAGTCATGCATGCGCGGCTTCTGGCGGTGCACGGCACCTGGCAGCGCAGTGAAGAAACCGGTACAGCTCAAGGCTACGGCGCAGTGCGCAATCTGGTAGCGCGGCGGCTTGAAGACCTGAGCCCGCTGCTGGGGCGGCTGGGTACATCGAGCCGGGATTTTCATTGAACGAACCCACGGCCTGATAACAGCGATCAAGGCATCCAGACCTGATGAGTTAACACCATCCGTCGCCTTACAGTTTGAAAATATCCTGTCTGTCTGTACGCTATCGAACATATAGAGTGCTGGTTTTAATTTATGTGAGGCCATTAAGACAGTCGCAAAAGTTTCTTACGCTTGTGTTGGATGCCAGACATATCAAACGCGCATATCGGACTACATTACCCGGTGCATTTTTGTAGCAATATCAAGTTTGACTTGCAGTTTCAAAAGTCAACCCTTACCGAACCACCGTGAACACCATTTCTTCTGACCCCAAACAAAACCTGCTGCTGGCAGCCCTGCCCGAAGCAGAATACAACCGCTGGTTACCGCTGCTGGAGTGGGTCGACATGCCCCTGGGCCATGTGCTTTACGAATCAGGCAAAACACTTGACCATGTTTACTTTCCAGTCAACTCTATCGTGTCGCTGCTCTACGTGATGGAAAACGGCTCTTCTGCAGAAATAGCAGTGGTGGGTAATGAAGGCCTTGTCGGCATATCGCTTTTTATGGGCGGCGGGTCAACCCCCAGCCGCGCAGTGGTGCAAAGCGCAGGCGAGGGCTATCGGCTCAAGTCTGACGACATGAAGGCCGAGTTTGACCGCGCCGGGCCAGTGCTGCATTTGCTGCTGCGCTATACCCAGGCATTGATCACACAAATGTCCCAAACCGCCGTGTGCAACCGGCACCATTCACTTGACCAGCAACTGTGCCGCTGGCTATTGCTCAGCCTGGACCGTTTGACAGGCAGTGAACTGAACATGACCCAGGAACTGATTGCCAACATGCTGGGTGTACGCCGTGAGGGTGTGACTGAAAGCGCAGTAAGGCTGCAAAGCGCCGGACTGATTCGCTACTCGCGCGGCAAGATAACTGTACTTGACAGGCCAGCGCTCGAAAAGCGCAGCTGCGAATGCTATGCAGTGGTTAAAAAAGAATATGACCGCCTGCTGCCTGTAACGCAGGCAACCTATTGACCCGGCACGAGTTATCAATGAACCCGTTCGGGCTGAGCTTGT
Source organism: Polaromonas sp. (assembly GCA_031412235.1). Taxonomy (GTDB): domain Bacteria; phylum Pseudomonadota; class Gammaproteobacteria; order Burkholderiales; family Burkholderiaceae_C; genus Polaromonas. The sequence goes on along the minus strand of JANOCP010000354.1, from coordinate 1,918 downwards.
CGAAGCCTTTCGACAAGCTCAAGGCGAACGGAGTTTAGATTCCGTAATAACTCGTGCCGGATCAATAGGGACCCTCTGCATAACTCCCTGCGGTCCGTGATCAGCCGCTGTATCGGTAAGTGGGCGGTCTGCTGCGTTGTTTTTCTTGCCAATAGCCGTGCTATGGGCTGCAAAAAGACGCCTTGCAGCCCATCCCGATCCGACTGCCACGGCCTCGCCAGAGTTATGCCGAGGGTCCCTGGTTTTCGAGTGGTTCATCCGGTGTAGCAACCGGTTCAGCGCGGTATCGGTTCATCACTGGACTGTTACCGCGCTTTTTTACGAACCCTTATTCGAGGATCTGCAGGTCGTTGGTGTGCTTGTCTGGCACCCAAAAAGCGGTCTGAAATCGGCGATGGCCAAGACGTTTCATCGTTCGCGCTCAATAACATCAGGTAGGCAGTCAAGGCCACAAATGCAGCTTGCTGCACTGGCTGGCAGGGGCAAGATATGGTCGCATGAATTTGATGAAAGCAATTGCCGCGCTAATGTGGCGCGCTATTAAATTTTTTTGTCCGTTCGGTATCGCACACACACAACGATTTATAAATCAGTTGCAAAGATTCTGGTTTTGTTCCTACAAAAAGGTAAGACCTGCAGCCCTTCATGTGCACACCTTGGCCTACCCGGTTTGACTGCAGCATCATCACAAAATACAAAAGTTCACTCGATGCGATGAAATTTTTGAATCAGGGAGAAGGCGGTGGAAGTATTTGCAGATTACAAAAAAAACAAGCTGCTGGCAGCGCTACCCGACGCAGCGCTCAAACGGTGGCAGCCATGGCTGGAACGGGTCGTGTTGCCGGTAGGGCATGTTTTATACGAGGCTGGAGCGCTGCAAAGTCACGTTTATTTCCCCGTAACGGCCATCGTGTCCCTGCTTTATGTGACGGAAAACGGCGCTTCTGCAGAAATAGCAGTTGCCGGAAATGAAGGGCTTTTAGGAATTGCGCTCTTTATGGGCGGTGGGTCAACTACCAGCCGGGCAGAAGTGAAAAGCGCCGGCTTTGGGTATCGTCTCAGGGCTGAAATATTAAAGCAGGAGTTTGCCCACGGTGGAGAGGTGCATAACCTGCTGTTGCGGTATACCCAGGCGTTGATCACACAAATGTCGCAAACAGCGGTTTGTAATCGTTATCACAAGCTGGACCAGCAACTGTGCCGATGGCTTCTGGTCACGCTTGACCGGCTGTCTGGCAATGAACTCATCATGACCCACGAGCTGATGGCCAACATGCTGGGTGTGCGCCGTGTGGGCGTCACCGAGGCGGCCTTCAGGCTGCAGGAGGCCGGGCTGATCAGCTATGCACGAGGCCGCATTAACGTGATTGACAGGCCCAGCCTGGAAAAGCGCAGCTGCGAGTGCTATGCCCTGGTCAAAAAAGAATATGACCGCCTGCTGCCCATCGCCCTGGCGGTCCAGGGTCCCTAGGTACTGTTCAAGCTCTGATTGACCCTTCTGGGCTCTGTTAATGCTTACTATTTGTAACGTTCAGGCCGCTATGTCGCTTGAATTAAGTACAAAGGCATGCGTTTAGCCAGGCTCTGTACGTATCGGTATCAGTTGTGCCAAGGGGTGCCGATGTAAGTAAAAAGCTAGCTGTGTCCCGTAGACTTAAACATCGATCAAAGCTGCCGTCAACTGCAGCAGGGCCGTGACTCACCCCCTCAAATACTTGAGGGCGAGCAGCGTACCGGAGAGCCATCATGGCCACTGTCGAAAATCACCTTATTGAACTTCTCCCGCGCAAAGACCGCTTGCGCTTTCTTTCACTATGCGAGCCCTTCAAACTGGTGCTGTCGGACGTACTGTCTGACGCCACCAAGCCGATGCGCTACGTTTATTTCCCGATTGAAGGTTTTATTTCCCTTGTGACCC
>JANOCP010000353.1:0-7965 GCA_031412235.1 Polaromonas sp. | reverse complement strand
CGCGTGGCGCGCATGCTTGACGGCCTGCAGGCCGAAGGTGAATCAGAAGTGTTGGTGCATTGGGCCATCAGTGAAGACATACGCAGCATGAAGCGCGTAAAAGACGCCATTGGCGCCGGTCGCCCCATGCCCATGGCCCTGCGGGAAAATCGCATTTGGGGCGTGAAAGAAAAGCTGTTTGAACGCGTGCTGCCCGGCATCAGCGAAAGCGCCCTGGCCAACCTGCTGTATGCCGCACACAAGGTAGATGGCATCGTCAAGGGCCTGAAGCAGCCCGACTGGCCGGCAAGCGGCTGGCAGTCGCTGCACCGGCTGGCGGGCATGGTGTGTGAGCAATGCGCGGGGCGCGGCCGAGTCGCGGCAAAATAAGGGCATGAACGCGCCTGATTCCAAGGCAGCACCGTCGCGAGACCTGCAAAGCCAGATACTCATACAGAAAGACGCCATAGCCCCAGACGAGCTGGCGATGCTGGCGGACTTTGCCAGCCGGCATGAAAAAAAGGACGTCACTGTATTTGACGCGGCAGGCAGCAATGCCCAGGGCCGCATCGTCTACAAGGTTGACAAGCGCATCCGGCATGCGCAACGTGTCAATATCATGCCGATTGTTGACGACATCGACCGGATCAACCAGCGCAACATCCAGCGCTACGTCAACCCGTACTTTGCCGTCAACATCAGCGGTCTGGAAAAGCCCCAACTGCTGGTTTATGGTGCGGGCGGCCACCACAAACCGCATATTGATGGCGAAGGCAAGTTCGTCAACGCGCAGGGCCACGAAGTCTGGCGCAAGTCACTGGACCGGGATCTGTCGGTGGTCTATTTTCTTAATGATGCTTTTGAGGGCGGAGAGCTAACCTTCCCTGAGCTGGGGCTGGCTATCAAGCCGCAGGCGGGCACCATGGTCTGCTTTCCGTCTGGACACGACTACCTGCACGGTGTCAGCCCGGTCACCGCAGGTCAACGCCTGTCGCTGGTGACCTGGCTGCAGGTGGAGGGTTATCCGACGCTGCAGGATGTGAACCGGCAATACGCCCAGGGCCAAATTTGACGGTGTCTGGGCCGCAGTGAGCCGCACGCCGGGCAAGCGTGCCAAAATTGCGGAATGAACGCGCCTGACCTCACCACTGCACTTTCCCGGGATACCGAGGTCTCAAACCTCATGCAAACCATGGGTTTAAAGGCAAAAGTGGCCTCTGCCCAAGTAGCACGGGCATCAGCAGCTATTAAAAACAGAGCGCTTTACAGTCTCGCGAGTTTGCTCAGGCAAAACGTCCCCGCGCTCGTTGCCGCCAACCAGCTGGATCTTGACCGGGCCACCGCCAATGGCCTGGCTGGCCCCATGCTGGACCGCCTCAAGCTCACCGGCAAAATCATTGAAACCGTGGCCATTGGCTGCGAGCAGCTGGCCGTGATGCCGGATGTGATTGGCGAAATCATCGGCATGAAACAGCAGCCCAGCGGCATTCGCGTGGGCCAGATGCGGGTACCCATTGGCGTGTTTGGCATGATTTACGAAAGCCGCCCCAACGTCACGATTGAAGCCGCCAGCCTGGCCATCAAAAGTGGTAACGCCTGCATTTTGCGCGGCGGCTCAGAGGCCATTGAGTCCAACAAGGCGCTGGCCTTGCTGGTGCAGCAGGCGCTGGTTGATGCCGGGCTACCCGCGGATGCCGTGCAGCTGGTTCCAACGACTGACCGCGCCGCTGTGGGTGAGCTGATTGCCATGCCGCAGTTTGTTGATGTGATCATTCCACGCGGTGGCAAGGGCCTGATTGAGCGCATCAGCCGCGATGCCAAGGTGCCGGTCATCAAGCACCTGGACGGCAACTGCCACGTTTATGTCGATGACCCCTGCGACATGGCCATGGCCGTTAGCGTGGCTGACAACGCCAAAACCAGTAAATACAGCCCCTGCAATGCGACCGAAGGCCTGCTGGTGGCGCGCGGCGTGGCAGATGCATTTTTGCCAGCTATAGCCGCCATTTATGCCGAAAAAGGTGTTGAAATGCGGTGTGATGAGGCTGCAGCCCATATTTTACGGTCGCAAACAGCTATAAATTCCATAGCAAAGATTGTTCTGGCTACCGAGCAGGACTGGTACGAGGAATACCTGGCGCCCATCATCAGTATCAAGGTGGTTGAGGGGCTTGACGAGGCGATTGCCCACATCAACCAGTACAGCAGCCACCACACCGACGCCATCATCACGCGTGACCACATGCACGCCCAGCAGTTTTTGCGTGAGGTCGACTCAGCCAGCGTGATGGTGAATGCGAGCACACGCTTCGCAGACGGTTTTGAGTTCGGGCTGGGCGCTGAAATCGGTATCAGTACCGACAAGTTTCACGCCAGGGGCCCGGTCGGGATTGAGGGTCTAACCTCCTTGAAGTATGTGGTGTTGGGCAATGGTGAAGTGCGGGCTTGAGGGGTGTTGCTGATCTGCGCGCGACTTTTATGTCCAGTGCGTCGGCGTTACCTCTTGTAACCCGCCAACCCAGGCCCAATATCCCTAAAATTCATCTTCTATAGCGATATAGCTGAACTGGCTCTAAAAACTCCCTCTCGAAAGTGGCCGCATGGTTCCGCACCTCATTACCGCCCTGAACGGCCCCATCAACGAGCTTGAGCAGCGCATTCTTGATTCCACCCCGGCCATTGAGCGCTGGTTCCGGCTTGAATGGATGGAGCACACGCCTCCTTTTTACTGTGCGGTGGATGTGCGCAATGCGGGCTTCAAGCTGGCGCCGGTAGACACCAACCTGTTTCCTGACGGCTGGAACAACTTGACGCCTGACATGTTGCCGCTGGCCGTGCAGGCGGCCATGGCAGCGATTGAAAAGATCTGCCCGGAAGCCCGCAACCTGCTGGTGTTGCCTGAAAACCAGCCGCAAAGCAGTTTTTACTGGTCCAACCTGCTGCAGCTCAAACGCGTTTTTCACCAGGCTGGCCTGAACGTGCGCTTCGGCTCGCTCAGCGCCGACGTCAATCAGAGTGTGACGCTCAATCTGCCGACGGGTGAAGCCATCACGATCGAGCCGCTGATTCGGACCGACCGCCGCCTGGGGCTCAAGGACTTCGACCCCTGCACCATCTTGCTGAACAACGACCTGTCGGCGGGCATCCCGGGCATTCTGGAAGACCTGAACGAGCAGTATTTGTTGCCGCCCCTGCACGCCAGTGGGTCGATTCGCCGCAAGTCCAGGCATTTCAAGGCTTATGAAGAGGTTTCCAAGCGTTTTGGCAAGCTGCTGGGCATTGACCCGTGGCTGATTAACCCGATGTTTGCGCACTGCGGCGAGGTCAACTTTGCAGAAGGTACGGGCATGGACTGCCTGAGTACCAACGTGGATGCCCTGCTGACCAAGGTCAAGCGCAAGTACAAGGAATACGGCATCAACGAAAAGCCTTTTGTGGTGGTCAAGGCTGACGGCGTCATGGACGGAAGCTGCGGCATGGGCATCATGACGGTACGGGACATCAAGGACCTGGACGGACTGATCCGTAAAGTCAAAACGAAAGCTGGCATCGGCAAAAGCGGTCAGACCTTGCCGGAAGTCATCATTCAGGAAGGCGTGCTGACCAATGAGCGTGTGAATGCAGCCGTAGCCGAGCCGGTGGTCTACATGATGGACCGCTACGTGGTGGGCGGTTTCTATCGCATACATGCCGACCGCACATCAGATGAAAGCCTCAGCGCGCCAGGGGCGAGCTACGTACCACTGGCTTTTGCTGATAGTGGGCGCTTACCGCAACCGGGCGAAAAACCGGGCTCAAGCAGCCCCAACCGCTTTTACATGTATGGCGTGATAGCCCGGCTGGCCATGCTGGCGGCCAGCTATGAACTTGAGGCAACCGACCCGGACGCCGAGGTTTACGACTGAGGCTATCGCAGTTGCAAGTTGCTGCACTGCAACAAAACTTCACTTAGTTGACTTTAGGGGTGACGACCACTTGCGTATGAGGCCACCGGGGGCAAAATAGGGTCCCGAAGCAAGCATCCCCGCCGTTGGAGCCATCCGGCCAACTGACGACGGGCAGTTCTGTGTCCACATCAAAATCATCACTATCAGCGCTCACCCTGGGCGCCATCGGTATCGTCTACGGCGATATTGGCACCAGCGTCCTGTACGCCGTCAAGGAAGTATTTGCCCACGGGCACGTGGCGCTTACTCCAGACAATATCTTCGGTATCTTGTCCATATTTTTCTGGACCCTTACCGTTATCGTTTCCATCAAATACGTCATGCTGGTGCTGCGCGCCGACAACCATGGCGAGGGCGGCACCGCTGCGCTGCTGGCGCTGGCGTCCCATGCTGTCAGGGACAAGCCCGTGCTGAGGCGGCGTCTGCTGCTGGTTGGCATGTTTGGCGCGGCGCTTTTTTATGGTGATGGGGTCATTACCCCTGCCATTTCGGTGCTCTCTGCGGTGGAGGGGCTTGAGGTCGTCTCACCGGCATTTACCAAATATGTGATTCCTATCACCCTGGGGATTCTTTTCGTACTGTTCATGGTGCAAAAGCGCGGTACCGGCGGTATTGGAAAATTCTTTGGGCCCATCACGCTGGTCTGGTTTGTAGCCATTGGCGTGCTCGGCGTGCTGCAAATCATCAACACCCCAAGTATCTTGAGGGCGCTTAGCCCGCATTACGCACTGATGTTCATGCTGGGCAGCCCCGGCACCACCTTTGTAATTCTGGGTGCTATCGTTTTGTGCGTTACTGGTGCCGAAGCGCTGTACGCCGACATGGGGCATTTCGGCAGACGACCCATACGTATTGCCTGGTTTGCCGTCGTCATGCCGGCGCTCACGCTGAACTATTTTGGTCAGGGTGCTTTGCTGCTCAGCAACCCGGCCGCTGTCAAAAACCCGTTTTACCTGATGATGCCGGAGTGGGCGCTGCTGCCCATGGTGGGCCTGGCCACCATGGCGACCGTGATTGCGTCGCAGGCACTGATCTCTGGTGCTTTCAGTGCCACCAAGCAGATTGTCCAGCTCGGCTACCTGCCCCGCTTTTACATGTTGCACACCAGCATCAAGGAAACAGGACAAATCTATATTCCCTTCATCAACTGGGCCCTGTTTGTTGCCATTGCGCTGGCCGTGGTGTTTTTCAAGTCATCCAGTGCGCTGGCGACGGCCTATGGCATCGCCGTTTGCGGCAACATGCTGATCACCACGATCCTGACCTTCTACGTGATTCGTTATGGCTGGAACTATTCACTGGCGCTGTGCATTTCTGCCACCGGCATTTTCGTTTTGATCGACTTTGCCTTTTTGGCGTCGAATGCGCTCAAATTTCTTGACGGCGGCTGGTTCCCGATCCTGATTGCCGGCTCCATTTTTACGCTGATGGTGACCTGGAAAGAAGGCCGATCCATCCTGCACAAAAAACTGCAGGCAGACTCGATCGACCTCAAAAGTTTTCTTGAGGCCGTGTTTGTCAGCCCGCCGGCGCGGGTTGAAGGTACGGCGGTGTTTTTGACCGGCGAGCCAGGCACGGTACCCAACGCCTTGCTGCACAACCTCAAGCACAACAAGGTGCTGCATGAAAACAACCTGTTTGTCACGGTGCGCAGCCACGAGGTGCCGTGGATTGGCCTGGACAAGCGGCTGGAAATTGAATCGCTGGGGCGTCATTGCTGGCAGGTGGTGATTCACTACGGCTTCAAAAACGACCCCGACGTGCCGCGCGCGCTGGAGCAGATGCGCGGCCGGGGCTGTGAAGCCGAACCCATGACCACCAGCTACTTCCTGTCGCGTGACACCGTGGTGCCCCGCATTGGTGGCGGCATGGCGCCCTGGCGTGAAAAGCTGTTTGCGCAGATGCACCGCAACGCCGGCTCGGCAGCTGACTTTCTGAATTTGCCCAATAACGCGGTGGTGGAGCTGGGCAGCAAGATTGAGATATAGGCATTTCTGGAGTTGTTTTACCGCAACGTAAACTATCGAATTAGGGGTGTCTGCCGGGGTTGTAGCTGATGCCTGAGCGCAAAATAGCAGTCCCAAAGCTAACCATTCCCGCCGCGATGGACGACCCAGATGTCGCCCCGAAGCCAAAGACGGGGAGTTTTTGTGTCCAGTAAAAAATCCTCTCTAGCCGCGCTCAGTCTGGGCGCCATCGGTGTCGTCTATGGCGACATTGGCACCAGCGTTTTGTACGCCGTCAAGGAAGTTTTCAACCACGGCCATGTTGAAGTCACGCCTGACAACGTGTTCGGCCTGATGTCGATCTTTTTCTGGACCATGACGGTGATCGTGTCCATCAAGTACGTGGCACTTGTGCTGCGGGCTGATAACAACGGTGAGGGCGGGTTGATTGCCATGCTGGCGCTGGCATCAACAGCGGTAAAAGACAAACCAAAGTTGCGGCGGGTGCTGCTGGTGGTGGGTATTTTTGGCACCTCGCTGTTTTACGGTGACGGCGTGATCACCCCGGCCATTTCGGTGTTGTCTGCGGTAGAGGGCCTGGAAGTCATTTCCCCGGCGTTTGCCAAAGGCGTGGTACCCATCACGCTGGCCATTTTGTTTTGTCTGTTTGCAGTTCAAAAGCATGGCACGGCTGGCATAGGCAAATTTTTCGGCCCGATAACGCTGGTCTGGTTTTTGGTGATCGCCTTGCTGGGGGTATCGCAAATCGTCACCAACCCCGGCATTCTCAAGGCGCTCAGCCCGCATTACGCCTTGCTGTTCATGTGGGGCAATCCGGGTACGACTTTTATTATTCTGGGTGCGGTGGTTTTGTGTGTAACGGGCGCTGAAGCCCTGTACGCCGACCTTGGCCACTTCGGCAAGCGGCCGATACGGCTGGCCTGGTTCGCCGTGGTCATGCCTTGCCTGGTGCTTAATTATTTTGGCCAGGGCGCGCTGCTGCTGAACAACCCCGCCGCCGTCAAAAACCCGTTCTACCTGATGGCCCCCGAGTGGGCGCTGCTGCCGCTGGTGGGCCTGGCCACCATGGCAACGGTCATTGCCTCGCAAGCCCTGATTACGGGGGCCTTCAGTGTTACCAAACAGGCGATTCAAATGGGCTACTTGCCACGCCTGAACATTCAGCACACCAGCGTGCGTGATACCGGGCAAATCTACATGCCGTTTATCAACTGGGCGCTGTTTGGCACCATCGTGCTGGCGGTGGTCATGTTTCGCTCGTCAAGCAACCTTGCGGCGGCTTACGGCATTGCCGTGTGTACCGACATGCTGATCACCACGATTTTGACCTTTTACGTGATCAGGTACCGCTGGAATTACCCGCTCAGCCTGTGTCTGGCGGCGACCGGTGTTTTCTTTGTCGTGGACTTCGCTTTTTTTGCCTCCAATCTGATGAAACTGTTCGCGGGTGGCTGGTTCCCGCTGGTGATAGGCGGCGTCGTGTTCACACTGATGATGACCTGGAAACAAGGCCGGCACATCCTGAACGAGAAAATGCGCGCCGATGCCATCGACCTGCCGAGTTTTCTCGATGCGGTTTTTGTCAGCCCGCCTTTCAGGGTCGACGGCTCAGCCGTGTTTTTAACCGCCGAGCCCGGCACCGTACCCAATGCGATGTTGCACAACCTCAAGCACAACAAGGTGCTGCATGAGCACAACCTGTTTGTGACGGTGCGCAACCACGAGGTGCCCTGGATAGGCATGGATAAACGCCTTGAAATCGAGTCGCTGGGCCACGACTGCTGGCAAGTAATCGTTCACTACGGCTTTAAAAACGATCGGGACCTGCCAAAGGCCCTGCAGCACATCAGGGGCCGGGGCTGCGAGCTTGAAGCGATGAGCACCAGTTACTTTTTGTCGCGCGACACGGTGGTACCCACGATTGGCGGCGGCATGGCGACCTGGCGCGAGAAGCTGTTTGCGCAGATGCACCATAACGCCAGTGGGGCGGCTGATTTTTTGAATTTGCCTAATAACTCGGTTGTGGAGTTGGGTAGCAAGATTGAGATTTGATGTGTTTTGTGGTCTGTGCC
>JANOCP010000352.1:0-19304 GCA_031412235.1 Polaromonas sp. | reverse complement strand
GGCGAGACGATGATGCGGTTTTTAAGCGAGATTTCCCGTACTTTTAGCGGCAGCAGCATCGGCGGTGGTGCCGATTTGGCCCCCGCTTGCGTGGCTAACCATTCTTCATAGCCCTTGAGCCAGTTGGCATCACGCACCCGCAGGTTTTCATGGCTGATGCGTTGTGAGCGCGTCATCATCGAGTAAAAAAACTGTTCGGCTTCAAGCGAACTGTAGCGGTCCACGTTTTCAAACCACTCGGTTGAATTGCGCGCCGCGTTCTGGATCTTCAGCACCTCGACTGACCGGACTGCTTCATAAGCCTTCAAGGCGGCGTCAAGGCCGGTGTTTTGCGCAAAACAGCGTGACAGCTCAATCGCGTCTTCAAGTGCCAGCTTGGTGCCGCTGCCAATTGAAAAATGGGCTGTATGGGCAGCGTCACCCATCAATACGATGGGTACCTGTTTGCCTTCAATGGCTGCTTGGTGAACCCAGCGCTCGCACACCACACGCGGAAAACGAATCCATATTGCCGAGCCACGCACATGCGTTGCGTTGTTCATCAGCGGGTTGCCGTCCAGGTATTTTGCAAACAGCCGTTCGCAAAACGCAATGCCGTCCTCCTGGCTCATCTGGTCCAGGCCGTGGGCTTTCCAGACCGCTTCGGGCGTTTCGACAATGAAGGTGGAGGTGTCTGCGTCAAACTTGTAGGCGTGCACTGCAAACCAGCCATGCTCGGTTTGCTCGAAGGCAAAGGTAAAGGCGTCAAAGGTCTTTTTCGTGCCCAGCCAGACAAAGCGGCACTGCCGGAGTTCCACATCAGGCTTGAAGGTATCGGCATAGCGTGTGCGCACACGGCTGTTCAATCCGTCGCAGGCAATCAGCAGGTCAGCGTTGTACTGTGTGGCCAGGGCCTGGTCGTCCTGCACATCAGCTTCAAACACCAGCGCAACACCCAAATCAATGCAGCGCTGTTGCAAAATATTGAGCAGCTTTTTGCGCCCAATACCGCAAAAGCCGTGGCCGCCTGAGCGTACGCTTCGGCCTTTGAAGAACATCTCCACATCGTCCCAGTGGTTGAAAGCGTCGCCGATCAGTTGCGCACTGACAGGGTCTGCCACCTGCAGGTTACCCAGCGTCTGGTCAGACAGCACCACGCCCCAGCCAAAGGTGTCAAACGGGCGGTTTCGCTCGACCACGGTGACGACATGCGCCGGGTTTTGCAGCTTCATGAGCACGGCGAAATACAAACCGGCAGGGCCACCGCCCAGACAAAGAATACGCATGAGGTGTTAACTCTGTTGATTAATCTTGCTTTAATTGTTTAGGTTTAAAGTAATTTAGTCAAGAGGGGTTTTGCTGTGCCGCGAACGGTGCGCCCTTTTAAGCAGGGTGCCGCAGGCGTTGGCACCTAGGGAGCTTGCGCGTCGTGAGCGAACGCGGGGCCATGTCTTTTTAAGCAGGGGCCGCGGGACTGGCTTCGCCAGACCGCAGGCGCAGCGGCCCCTCGGGGGCAGGGAGCTACACGCAGTGAGCGACCGTGGGGCCTATTTCAAGGGTGCCTGAAAGCCAGCCGCCCGGTAAGTAAGCACCAACGTATCCCGAAAACCTTTCTGCTGAGGCTCGTCGACGGGCAGTATGGGCGTGGTTTCGTGAATGACCCGGGCGTCGTCAAGCAGCAGAGCGGTCAAGGGTTGCTCCATCAAAAACCGCACGCCGTGGGGTCCGTTCGCATCAAAAACACGCGTTTCACCGCCTTTGACGCCCTGTCGGCCAACCAGCATGACGACGACAAAATCCACGCCGTCCCGGTGTGCACCCTCAGGTGTCGGGCGGCCCACGCCGCCAGCGGTGTCGATGCGAAACTGGTGCGCTTCAATGTGCCAGCGCGGGATGGTTTTGACCTCGGCAAACAGCTGACCCAGGTTCACGAGTAGCTCAATCCAGGCGGGTGCTGCGGCAACTGCCGCCTCAATCGGGTCAAACCAGCGCTCAAATCCGCCGTGCAGTGCGTTGTAGTCGGTAGGTTGCCAGTGGGCACGATGTTCGGTCTGGGTAAATCCGCCGCTGGCCATGTCCTGAATAAAGCACGCGTGCCGGCGTTTGCGGTAGTGGCCACCGTCCTTGAGGTGAGCGTCTGGCTCCAGGCGGTTCCATGAGGCAGTCAACGCAGTCCAGTCATTGATCCATGCGGTCTGATCCAACTTGAGGGTAGCAGTTAGCTCATTCGGCTGGAGCAGGCTTAAACCGTCCTGGCGCAAAGACTGGGCGGCGGGTTTTGGGACTGTAGCGATATTGAACATGACCGTATTTTGCGTCAGGTCGCACCAGTCGACATCAAGCTGCAAGGTTGGCATCACGAGTCAGCGGCCTACATCGTAGCCAGCGTAAAGTGACCATAATCAACACAGGCAAACCACTCCAGGAGCTTTACCGTGCTTTATAAGTTCAAATCAAAAAATGCTGGCGATGTGATCATGCTTGAGGCCAATGGCCGCAGGGTGCTGGAGGTGATTGGTAAAGATGCGGGGCCGAGGGGCATAATTTTGGCGGCACAGATGCCCGCAGCTATCCAGGCATTGAAAGACGCGATTACGCTGGAAGAGTCAACCCAGCAGGCGGTGGACGGTGATGCTGAAGCGCTGCACGGCGATGCGCCCGGCCTTCGTCAGCGTGCCATGCCTTTTATTGACATTTTGCAGCGCAACCACAAAACTGGCAGCGATATCACTTGGGGAGTTTGAGTCCTAGTCAACCTTGGCACCAGACACCTTCACCACTTGCGCCCATTTGACGTGCTCGGCATTGATGAAGGTGTTGAACTGTTCTGGCGTATTGCCACCAGGAATCGCACCTTGGCCCAAGAGCTTTTCTTTCATGGCAGGCGTGCCCAGTGATTTGGTGACTTCGTGCTGAATACGGCTCACGATGTCGGGTGGTGTGCCTGCAGGCGCCAGCAGGCCAAACCAGGAACTTGCATCAAAGCCTGGCAGCTTGCCTGCCTCTTCAATGGTGGGTAGTTCAGGTACAGCCGCAGAGCGCGTGGCACTGGTCACGGCAAATGCCTTGAGCTTGCCGCCCTTGATTTGCGGCAGAGCCGACGGCAGGTTGTCAAACATGACATCAACATTGCCGCCTACCAGATCAAGCAGCGCCGGGCCAGAGCCGCGATAAGGAATATGCGTCATGAAAATACCCGTCCTGGACTTGAACAGCTCACCCGCCAGATGGATCGACGTACCGTTGCCGCTCGACGCCATGCTGAATTGGGCCGGATGGGCCTTGGCGTATCTGATGAACTCGGGAACCGTATTAATATTCAGGGCTTTCGCCTTGTCTGCATTCATGACCATCACGTTGGGTACACCTGCTACCAGCGTGATGGGCGCAAAATCCTTTTGTGAATCAAAAGGCATCTTGCTGTAAAGCGCCTTGTTGATTCCATGGGTTCCCACGGTTCCCATCAGCAGGGTGTAGCCATCTGCGGGTGACTTGGCCACAGCATCAGCGCCGACATTGCCGCCTGCGCCGGCCCGGTTCTCAACGATGAAAGGCTGGCCAAATGCTTTTGACAGTTCGGGGGCCATGGCGCGCGCCAGTATGTCGGTGGTGCCGCCTGGTGCGAACGGGACAATGATTTTGACTGGCTTGTTGGGCCATGCCGTCTGTGCAACTGCGGGCAGGCTGGCAGTTCCGATTATTGCCAGCAGCGCTGCCAGGCAGGTTGCGCAAGCCATGCGGCGGGCTTGATTGTTAATTAGGTGCATTAGTGTCTCCGTCGGTAAATTGATTGCATTTATTGCCTGAATTCCTTGTACAGCCAAGTGGCAATACCCGGTTAGTGGGATAACCCGCGTTGAGAGACAAGGGGTGCTGCAGCAAATTGCTTCACGCGCAAAAAAACCGTCTGGCTACTCTGCGCAGACGGTTTTTTGGGGCCAGTTGCTGCTGATTAGTCGGCAAATTTGCCGGCAGCGTCAATGACGGGCTTGAGCTTGTTGATCTCTGCAGTCACAAATGCCTTGTGGGCTACCGGGTCAATCCGTTTGTCAGTCACCACCACAGCGCCAAGGCCTTCCTGTTTTTTAATGAATTCAGGGTCTTTCAACGCGGCTTTCAGGGCGGTGTTGATTTGTGCAATCACAGCTGGTGGCGTACCTTTGGGCGCATACAGGCCGTGCCAGATGGTCAAATCGAAACCTTTCAGCCCCATTTCCTGCAGGGTTGGGTAGTCTTTAAGCAATTTGTTGTTTGACAGCGGTTTGGCTGTTGTCACGGCGAAGGCCTTGACGCGTCCGGCTTCGATTTGGCCGGTGGTGTTGGTAGTCTGGTCACACATCAGGTCAACCTGACCGCCGACCAGAGCATTCATGGCAGGTGCGGTGCCACCGAAGGGGATGGTCGTCATGGCTTCTTTGGCGCCAATGGCCGCCTGCCACATGAGGCCGCACAAGTGTGACGCTGAGCCCAAACCGGCATGAGCGATATTGAGCTTGCCGGCGTTGGCGCGGATGTAGTTTTCAAAATCCCGATAGTTGTTGGCCGGCAGCTGTGGCTTGCCAATCAAGGTCATGGGCACTTCATTGATCATGCCGAGGTATTCAAAATCCTCCAGTGGCTTGTAAGAAAGCTTGCGGTAAAGCGCGGGTGCCGACGCCATTCCAATGTGGTGCAGCAGCAGGGTGTGTCCGTCTGGAGCCGCCTTTGATACCTTGGCCGCACCGATGGTGCCCCCCGCACCATTGACGTTTTCAACTACAAAGTTGGCACTTCCGCCCATGGATTTGCGCATTGCTTCGGCCAGGTCGCGCGCCACTCTATCGGTCGGGCCACCAGCAGCAAAAGGCACCACAAAGGTGATGGGCTTGGAGCCCGGGAAGGTTTGCGCATGTGCAAATACGGCTGTTGCGGCAAGAGCTAACACAAATAAGCGTTTCATAAAATGTCTCCTGATGAATTGACGAAAGGATTTTACGGGTCTGCTAAAGCCCTTACATCGCGGGAACTACGTAAGGGGAAATATGGCCCCCACGCTCCCCACTGCGTGTGGTTCGCTGGACGCGCCCACGCCTGAGGCGTTGGCCCTTCCTCCCGTCCAAACCTGCGCAGTCAGGTTCGGAGCCTCGGTCGTCAGCCCCGAGGGGGCCGCTGCGCCTGCGGTCTGGCGAAGCCAGTCCCGCGGCCCCTGCTTGAAGGGGATGTAACTCCCTGTTCTTTTCAAGTTCAAGCCGCAGGGCCGGCTTTGCCGGACTGCATGCGGGCGGCCCCCTCGGAGGCCACGAACCACACGCAGTGGGGAGCGTGTAGGCTCTACTTGTAACTTCTTGCGTCTTCGATTACTTTTCCGTCGTTGGGCAGGCTGCCAGGCGCCAGCAATTCCACAGTGCCGCGCAGCTTTGTTACATCACGAATAGCCTCGCCAATGCGCTGGTCCAGCCCCGCATGAGCTGAGGTGGCCTCGACCCGGAAAGTCATGCTGTCGTTGGCCATCTCCCCACTAACTACCAGCCTGGCCTTGATGACCTCGGGAAACCGCCGGGCAATGGTCGCCACCTGTCCCGGATGCACAAACATGCCCCTGATTTTGACAGTCTGGTCGGCGCGTCCCATCCATCCTTTGATACGAGAGTTGGTTCGTCCTGTGGGGCAGGTGCCCGGCAGCACCGCCGATAAATCCCCTGTTCCGAAACGAATCAGCGGGTAATCCGGGTTCAGGGTGGTGACAACCAGCTCACCTACTTCTCCTTCCGACACCGGGTCGCCGGTTCCGGGGCGGACTATTTCCACGATTACGCCTTCGTCAATGACCAGTCCTTCGCGTGCTTCTGTTTCGTAGGCAATCAGTCCCAGGTCGGCAGAGGCGTAACACTGGTAGCCCGCAATTCCGCGGTCACCCAGCCAGTCGCGCAGGCTCGGCGGAAAAGCCTCACCTGATACCAGGGCGCGCGTTACCGTTGGAAGCGCCACTTGCATTTCGGCAGCTTTCTCAATAATGATTTTTAAAAAACTGGGCGTTCCGATGTACCCGGCAGGCTGCAATTCAGCCATAGCCTTCACCTGCTGCTCGGTTTGCCCAGTGCCACCAGGAAACACCGTACAACCCAGCGCCCGAGCGCCGGTTTCCATCATGGAGCCCGCCGGTACAAAGTGGTAGCTGAAGCAGTTGTGAATCAGCTGGCCGGGCCTGAAGCCTGCCGCGAATATGGCTCTTGCCATGCGCCAGTAGTCTGACCTGGTTCCCTCTGGTTCATAAATGGTACCGGGGCTGGCAAACACATGCGGCATGTTTGCGCCATACCCCAGTGCACTAAAGCCACCAAACGGATTGCCGCCCTCAAGGCGCGCAGCTTGCTGGCGTTCGAGCAACTCGTGTTTGCGGGTCACGGGCAGTTGCGCCAGCGCTGCACGCGAGCTAACGGCCTGCGCTTCCACGCCGCCCAGAATATCCGCAAACGCCGTCGTACACGCTTTTGCGTTGGCAATTTGGCGCGGCAGCGCAGCCAGCAGAGCGGCTTCACGTTCTTCAGGCGAACGGGTTTCAAGTGAGTCGTAGCGCATGGTTGTCATCATTGTTTTAAACACCGTGGTTGTGCGATGCAGGAGATCCGACCCTTCAAGCAGGGGCCGCGGGACTGGCTCCCCCAGACCGCAGGCGCAGCGGCCCCCTCGGGGGGGCAGGGATTAAACTGTGAAAACAAAAAGACAGACATCCCCTTCAAGCAGGGGCCGCGGGACTGGCTCCGCCAGACCGCAGGCGCAGCGGCCCCCTCGGGGGGCAGCGCAGTACACGCAGTGACAAGCGTGGGGGCCATTAAGCCAGCCAGCGTTTGCGGCGTTTGTAGCTCTTGACGTCTTTAAAGCTTTTGCGCTCACCGCCACCCATACCGAGGTAAAACTCTTTCACGTCTTCGTTGGTGGCCAGCTCGCTGGCCACGCCGTCCATCACCACGCGGCCGCTTTCCATGATGTAGCCGTAGTCAGAATATTTCAACGCCATGTTGGTGTTTTGTTCAGCCAGTAAAAACGTTACACGCTCTTTCTGGTTCAGGTCTTTGACGATCTCAAAAACTTCTTCCACAATTTGCGGTGCCAGGCCCATGGACGGTTCGTCCAGCAAGACCATGGTGGGGCTGGCCATCAGTGCTCTGCCAATCGCACACATTTGTTGCTCGCCGCCTGATGTGTAAGCTGCTTGTGATGTACGGCGGGTTTTCAGGCGTGGGAAGTACGCGTAGACCTTCTCCAGATTTTTGGCCACTTCCGCTTTTGACTTGAGCGTGTAGCCGCCCGTCAATAAATTCTCTTCAATTGTCAGGTGTGCAAAGCAGTGGCGGCCCTCCATGACCTGCACGACACCGCGTTGCACGAGGTCAGAGGGCGAAAGGTTTTCAATGCGTTCGCCGCGCAGCTCGATCGAGCCTTTAGTCACTGCTCCCCGCTCACCCCTCAGCAGGTTCGACACAGCGCGCAGGGTAGTGGTTTTACCTGCACCATTACCGCCCAGAATGGCCACGATTTTACCTTCTGGCACTCGGAGTGACACGCCCTTTAAAACCAGAATGACATGGTTGTAAATGACTTCAATACCGTTGACGTTGAGAACTATTTTTTGTGTATCCATAAATTTTTACTTCTCCAATGTTGAGCATTGCACGCAATGCTCAACATTGGACTGTCATGCCGAACTCGTAAAAAGCGCGGCATGACAGAGCTTTAGATCAGGACTGGCAGTCCGCAGGTGTACGTGCGGTCAGCTTTTTATCTGCTGCATACTTGGCAGCCGTTGCTTTGACCAATGGCTTGATGATCTGCTCATCTGCCTGCAGCCAGTCAGACGTGAACTTCCAGGCCTTGCCGTCCCACGTGTGAATGCGTGCCCATGCAGCGCCCATGTGGTCGTTGCACGATGTGCTGATCGGGCGCATCACGCCTGCAAAGCCCAGTGCGTCCAGTTTGGCTTGCGTCAGGTTCAGGTTTTCCAGGCCCCAGCGAACTTGCTCGCCAGTCATGACCTTGCCCTTGCCAAAGCGCTCTTGCGCGGCGCGAATGCCCTCAATGCCCAGCATGGCGCTCATCGCACCGCGCATGTACAGCACCTGGCCCAGCTCTTCTTTCGGCCCCGTGCCCTGGCCCTTGTCATGCACCATAGTCATCACATCTTTGACGAGTTTTGACTGCGGCTCAGCTCCGTGCTGCATGGTCACGGCGTTGTAGCCTTTGGCACCTTCGGCCACGTCTTTCACATCAGGCTCAGCACCTGCCCACCAGACGCCATACATTTTTTCGCGCGGGTAACCTGTGGCTTGCGCTTCCTTGATAGCGGTTGTGTTCATGATGCCCCAGCCCCAGAGAGCAACAAAGTCAGGCTTGGACTGGCGTACTTGCAACCACGTGGCCTTTTGCTCTACACCCGGCGCGGTGACGGGCAGCAGTTGCAATTCAAAGCCATGCATTTTGCTGCGCTCCTGCATCAGCGGAATAGGTTCTTTGCCAAACGGTGAATCGTGGTACACCAGCGCAATTTTTTTGCCTTTGAGCTTGTCCCAGCCCCCTTCTTTCTTGGCGATGGCTTGCAAAATGGTGTCAGCTGCGACCCAGTACGTGCCAGCAATCGGAAAGTTCCATTTGAAGATGGTTCCGTCGGCGCTTTCGCTACGGCCATAACCGACGGTAACGACGGAAACCTTGTCGGCCGGGGCTTTTTCAGTGATGGCGAAAGTTGCACCGGTTGACAGCGGCTGCACAAAGCTGGCACCGCCGTTTTTGCCTTTCAGGCGCTCATAGCATTCCACGCTGCGGGCGGTGTCGTAGCCGGTTTCGCACTCTTCAAACGACAGCTTGACGCCGTTCAGGCCGCCGCGTGCGTTGACCAGTTTGATGTAGTCCACGTAGCCATTGGCCCATGGCACACCGTTGGGTGCATAAGCGCCTGTGCGGTAAGACAGCACCGGGATGAACTGCTCTTTGGCTTGCGCATAGGCAGTGGTTGCCACCAGCGATGATGCACCAGCAGCTATGGCGGCAATCGCCAGAATCACATTACGAACTTTCATAGTTGTCTCCAAAAAATTAAACAATCACACCAGAAAACCGTTAACCGAAAATATCGCGCAGCACCGGCGCACAAACTCAATGAGGAAATGGCCACAAACGAAGCTTTTGTTTACCCACGGCCCAAAGCTTGGCCAGGCCATGTGGCTCGACAATCAAAAACCACACAATCAGCGCGCCAAAAATCATCAGCTCGGCATGTGCAATTCCAGCTGTTGAAACCTGTATGCCGAAGATGCCAGCTACCACCGGAAGGGTGATGTTGAGCGCAATCGGAAGCAAAGTAATGAAAGCAGCACCCAGAAAGCCGCCGAGGATGGACCCCATACCGCCAATGATGACCATGAACAGCAGGCGAAAGGATTGATCAACTGAGAACGCGGCAGGTTCCCACGCACCCAGGTAGACAAAGCCCCACAGTGCGCCTGACATGCCAATGATGAAAGAGCTAACAGCAAACGCACTCAGCTTGGCGTACATGGGGCGAATGCCGATGACTGATGCGGCCACGTCCATGTCGCGGATCGCCATCCATTCACGTCCAATCGCGCCGCGCACCAGGTTTTTGGCCAGCAAGGCAACCACCACCAGAATAGCCAGGCAAAAAACGTATTTACTGGTCGAGCTTTCAATTGGAAAGCCAAACACCTGCAGGTTAGATACAGACACCGAGCCTGATGGCGAATCGTTGGTAAACCACTTGATGCGCAAAAACATCCAGTCAGAAAAGAACTGCGCCGCCAGCGTGGTGACGGCCAGGTACAGCCCTTTGACGCGCAAGCTGGGCAGGCCAAACAGGATACCAAACAGCATGGCGCACACACCACCAAGAATGATGGTGGGAATCAGCGGCATGCCCGGTATGCGCACAAAAAAGTTGTAGGCACCATATGCGCCCACAGCCATGAACGCACCGGACCCCAACGAAATCTGCCCGCAGTAGCCGACCAAAATATTCACGCCGAGCGCCGCCAGCGAGATGATCAAGAAAGGTATCAGAATCGCCCGGAACAAATAGTCGCTGGCCAGCATGGGCACCACGGCAAAAGCAAATATCAAAAACAAACCCACCGCAATCCGGTCTTGCAGGATGGGAAAGATCTGGCTGTCAGACCGGTAGGTGGTTTTGAATTGACCGTTTTCTCTGTAAATCATGGATGGCTATTTCTTGGGGTGATACGGACTTGGTTCGCATCCGGGCTGTGCAGAATGTTCAAGCAGGGGCCGCTGGACTGGCTTTGCCAGACCGCAGGCGCAGTGGCCCCCTCGGGGGGCAGTGCATTACACGGAGTGAAAAGCGTGGGGGTCATGTCTATACACGGTCAATGATTTTTTCGCCGAACAAGCCTTGCGGCCTGAACAGCAAGAAGCCAAGTGCCAACACATAGGCAAACCAGATCTCGATACCGCCCCCCACATAGGGACCAATAAAGACCTCGGCCAATTTTTCACCAACGCCCAAAATCAGTCCACCCACAATCGCACCCGGTACAGACGTGAGGCCACCCAAAATCACCAGCGGCAAGGCTTTGAGCGCCAGCACTGACAAAGAAAATTGCACACCTAACTTGCTTCCCCAAATCATGCCCGCCACCAATGCCACAAAGCCGGCAACAGACCACACAATCACCCAGATACGGTTCAGCGGAATGCCAATGGACTGCGCTGCCTGGTGGTCGTCAGCCACCGCGCGCAGGGCGCGGCCAGTTTTGGTGAACTGGAAAAACGCCGCCAGACTGGCTACCAGTGCGGTTGCGATGACGGCTGCCACCAGATCTTCCTTGTTGACCAGCAAGCCGCCAGGGAAGACGCCCTCCAGCAGGAACATCGGATCTTTGGGCATACCCACATCAATCTTGTAGATGCTGGAGCCAAAAATACTTTGACCCAAGCCGTCCAAAAAGTACGAAATACCCAGGGTCGCCATCAATAGCGCCACGCCTTCCTGATTAACGAGTTTGCCAAGGACGAATCTTTCAATCAGCCAAGCCACTGCCACCATGAAAATCAGGGCAACCGCAAATGCCAGGAGGTTGACCAGGATTTTCGATTCCAGCCCCGTCCACTTTGGTATCCACTCAGAAAAGCGCGCCATCGCCAGCGCAGCAAACAGCACCATCGCGCCCTGCGCGAAGTTAAAGACGCCCGATGCCTTGTAAATCAATACAAAACCCAGCGCGACGAGGGAATAAAGCATGCCGGACATTAGCCCGCTAATAATTGTTTCAAGTACTGGACCCATGATTTTCCTTAGTGTGAAGTGCCAAGATAGGCGCTGATCACATCTTTGTTATTGCGTACTTCTTCGGGTGTTCCATCGCCGATTTTCTTGCCGTAGTCCAGCACCACTACGCGGTCTGAAATGTCCATGACCACGCCCATGTCGTGCTCAATCAACACCACCGTCGTGCCAAATTCGTCGTTCACGTCCAGTACAAAGCGGCACATGTCCTGTTTTTCTTCGACGTTCATGCCAGCCATGGGTTCGTCAAGCAGCAGTACCTGCGGTTCCATCGCCAGTGCCCGGCCCAGGTCAACCCGTTTTTGCAAGCCATAGGGCAACTGCCCCACAGGTGTTTTGCGGTAGGCCTGAATCTCCAGAAAGTCGATGATTTTTTCAACGGCTTCCCGGTGCATGATCTCTTCTTTTTCAGCCGGACCAATGCGCAGGGCTTGCATCAAAATATTGCTTTTGATCTTCAGGTTGCGGCCCGACATGATGTTGTCGAGCACGCTCATGCCCTTGAACAACGCCAGGTTCTGAAAAGTCCGAGCCACACCCATCACCGCCACCTGGTGGCTATTCATGTGCTTAAACGTTTGGCCTCTGAAAGTAATTGAGCCCTGCTGGGGCTGGTACACGCCGTTGATGCAGTTCAGCATCGAGCTTTTACCCGCACCAGTTGGGCCAATGATGGCGCGTATCTCGTGCTCTTTGACGTTAAAAGAAATGTCCTGCAAGGCTTTCACACCCCCAAACGCAAGAGAAATATTTTGCACGTCAAGAATGACGTCACCGATTTTTTTGCTCATGATTTTTTATTTGCGGCTACGCCGCGGCCTTTACTGCTGCAAAGGTTTTGCAGTCGCCGATTTTCAAAGTCGCGCTGACGCTACCGCTTCGGCCATCTTCAAACTTCACCACGGTTTCAATAAACTGCTCGGTCTTGCCGCCATAAAGCGCATCTATCAGCGGCTGGTATTTGTCACCAATAAAGCCGCGCCGCACCTTGTTGGTTCGTGTCAGCTCGCCGTCGTCGGCATCAAGCTCTTTGTGCAGCACCAAAAACCGGCTGACCTGCGAGCCCGCCAGCAGCGCATCGACGCTCAGATCGGCATTCACCTTTTCGACGCACTCCTTGATCAGCTGGTACACCTCTGGTTTTTGCGCCAGATCGGTGTAGCCCGCATAGGGCAGGTTGCGTCTTTCTGCCCAGTTACCTACTGCATCGAAGTCAATGTTTATAAAAACGCATACCCGGTCTCTGGCATCACCGTAGGCAACCACTTCCTTGATGAAGGGAAAAAACTTGAGCTTGTTTTCAACGTATTTGGGCGCAAACATCGCGCCATCATTTGCACCGCCCTTGATACGCCCCACGTCTTTCACGCGGTCAATAATTTTCAGGTGACCGCTGGCGTCAATAAATCCGGCGTCGCTGGTGTGATACCAGCCATCAACTGTCAAAACTTCAGCTGTAGCTGCCGGGTTTTTGTAATACTCCTTGAGCAAGCCAGCCGACTTGACCATGATTTCGCCGTTGTCAGCCACCCTGATCTGCACACCCGCAATCGGTATGCCCACGGTATCTGCGCGTGCCTGGTTGTCCGGCTGCAAGCACACAAAAACGGCCGTTTCAGTCGAGCCGTAAAGCTGCTTCATGTTGATGCCTATCGAGCGGTAGAACGTGAACAGATCAGGTCCGATAGCTTCACCCGCTGTATAGGCCACACGCACGCGCGAAAAACCCAGTGTGTTGCGCAGTGGCCCATACACCAATAGTGTGCCCAGGCTGTACAAAAGGCTTTGCACAAAGCCAATTGGCTTGCCGTCCATGCGATCTGGGCCAACCCGTTTGGCTACGTCCATAAAGAACCTGAACATGCCGCGCTTGATGCTTCCAGCGTCTTCCATGCGGATCATCACGGTCGTCAGCAGGCCCTCAAAAACCCGGGGTGGCGCAAAGTAGTAGGTCGGACCAACCTCCTTGAGGTCAATCATGACCGTGCTCGCGCTTTCAGGGCAATTGACCACATAGCCGCAGGCCAGCCATTGGGCATAGCTGAAGATGTTCTGACCAATCCATGCGGGTGGCAGGTAGGCCAGTACTTCTTCACTTGACGTGAGCTTGTCAAAATCAGCCCCCGCTTTAGCGCGGTCAAGCAGGGTGTTATGGGTGTGGACGACGCCCTTGGGGTTGCCAGTGGTACCCGAGGTAAAGAACATCGCGGCCACATCATCCGGGTTGGCTTTGGCCACTTCTGCCCTGAACCAGCCGGGCTGAGTGCCCGCGAAGGCCTTTCCCGATTCGATCAGGAGGTCCAGTGATACGAGGCCAGGTTCAGCGTAGTTGCGCAGACCACGAGGCTCGTCAAAAATAATATGGGCGAGGTCTGGACACCGGTCTCGAATTTCGAGCAGCTTGTCGACCTGCTCCTGGTCCTCAACCATGGCAAAGCGCACATCTGCGTTAGTGATGGGGAACACGCATTCGGCGCCCACTGCGTCCTGGTAAAGCGGTATCGGTATGGCCCCAAGTGACTGTGCTGCCAGCATGGTGGCATACAGGCGCGGCCGGTTGCTACCCACCACAACCATGTGCTCGCCACGTTGCAGACCAGCCTGGTGCAAGCCGCAGGCGATATGCTCCACCAGCATTGCCATCCCGGCCCAGCTGTGCGCCTGCCAGATTCCGTATTCCTTTTCTCGCATGGCTGGCGCAGCGGGCCGTTCGTCAGCGTGCTGAAGCAGCAATCGGGGAAATGTAGTCTGCATTGTCCTTGTCTCTCTGTCTTTTACAACGCGTTAGCGGTTTGGACTACCTGATGGAGTCGGCAAACGGCCCGGAAGTTGTGCATATGGTTTGCATCGTAGGCGCACGTTTGACGTTATGTTGTCGTTCCGACGACAATTCAAGGGTGATTACCCCCCCGGACTTTCCCCTAGACCCATCTGGCGACATTCATGCAGTCTGAGCGGCCGCTGCAAATACGCCGTCGCGCGGTCACAGATAGCGATTTGGCGGGTATCCCCTGGCTGGCGCTGCTTCTGCCCAACGAGCGGGTGCGTGCCGTGGCTGAGCTGCACGTCGGCGACGCGCAGGCTGGCGACTACGTGTGCCGCGTCGGCAAGCCCGTGACCTACTGGTTCGGGGTAGTGCAAGGCTTGCTCAAAATGAGCAGCGACAACGCCCAGGGCATGACCATGACCTATACCGGTGTGCCTCCAGGCGGCTGGTTTGGCGAAGGCACAGCGCTAAAGCGCGAACCCTACCGCTACAACATTCAGGCCCTGCGTAAAAGCGTGGTGGCCGGTTTGCCGGTGGACACCTTTCACTGGCTGCTTGACCATTCCATCGGCTTTAACCGCTTTGTGATGAACCAGCTTAACGAGCGGCTGGGGCAGTTTATTGCTGCACGGGAGATTGACCGCCTGAACAACCCCGACGTACGCGTGGCCCGATCACTTGCCGCCCTGTTTAACCCCGTGCTCTACCCTGGTGTTGGTGAGGTGTTGCGCATCACCCAGCAAGAGCTTGCCTACCTGGTGGGCCTGTCGCGCCAGCGCGTTAACGAGGCACTGACGGCGCTTGATGCGCAAGGCGCCATTCGCGTCGAATATGGGGGCCTGCGGGTTTTGGACCTCGGCGCGCTTCGATCAAGCGTTATTGGGTATAAAAAGGATGCCTAGCCCAACATTTACGGCTATAAGTAGCTATCTATTTTGTAGCGTTACGCGGGTGCTTCAAGCACATGAACAAAGCGCTTGTTACCCGGCAGGCGGTATACCGAAAAGTCTTTCAAATCAGTCGTAGCGATGCGATGAATCTTCAGGCTTGTTGCCAGAAACACCAGACTGGCATCGCAAAAATCCATAGGCAGGTCTTCATACTTGTCCATCAAAGTCCACAGCGCCATAACGGCTTCAGCAGGCGGCGACTCAATCCGCAGATGCCCCAGCGCCTGTGCTTTGGCAGCCCAGGCGAAAAACACCTTCTGCTTGCTGTGGGTTAACAGCGCACAAACCTCGGTAAACACGGCCCAGGTCGTCGTCGTTTGACCTGTGTAGCTCGCAAAAAACGCCTTGCAGCGCGCGTGGTGGTGGTCTTTGGTATTAAACAGTCCAACAAAGTAGCCTGAATCTGCCAAGGTGTTCATTTGGTTTTGGCTGCTTTGGTCGGGGCTGTACGCGCAGAGCGCTCAGAGTGCTTTTGACGAATCGCATCCCGCACCACAATTTTGTGAGGTCGCTGCTCTACCGCTTCGCGCATCGCGTCACTTTTTGCATCGTCGCCCTTATCCGCCCCATCGCGCATCACCTCTTCGTAAATCTGAAACGACGACGGCTGCGCGTTGCGATTCAAAAATTCATGAATACTGCGTACGATGACAGCAGATTTTGAAATGCCCTGACGCACGCTATAGCCAGCAATCTGGTCTTCAATCTCTGGGGGCAGGCGAAGTGAAATAGGCATCTTATGTTCCTTTGCGATACAGTTTTAGTATTGTATTTCACGGGTGTGAATAAGTCCATTTTCGTCAATGTTGCGCTCATACTTAACAATGCAACCATTGCACTATGATTCTTGCCATGCCTGCCGCAAACCAGATCGTTAAACGCGCTAATCGCCCCAGTCTAAAAAGCCACTTTGTTCTCACTGAGGTTCGCCACTGCTCGCCTCACAGCCTGCGCCTGACTTATGCCGATGGCGAAGTGTTAACGGTTAACTTGCAGTCGTGGATTGCGTCTGTCAAGGCGTTGTACCCCTTAAAAAATGCAGACCTGTTTGCCAAAGCCAAATGCGGCTTGGGTGGCCGTACGGTTGACTGGACTGATGGGGCAAATGTTGAGCTCGACCTGGGCGCTGACAACCTGCGCAACCTGGCCATTGAGCAAGCTGGCGGTATCGGCCATGAACGCATCTGCAACTGGTTGCATGAAACTGGTTTGACGCTGGAGCAAGCGGCGCTAGCGCTGGGTATTTCACGTCGCATGCTGATTTATTACCGCGACGGTGAAAAGCCTATTTCACGTGCGGTATGGCTAGCTTGTCTAGGTTGGGAGGCTGTGCGGCCTGTGGGGCAGAGCCTGCCAACTCATATTCCCACGGCTCTGGAATATGCAGCTTTGCATGCTTGAAAGCTGTATTCAATCTATGCGGCTGTAGCGAGCTTGGGCCACGCGATTTTGTAAGCTTTTTTTGGTTCAAACAACTGCCCATTCGGCGGCAGCAAACCCTCCTCCTCAAGCGACTGAATATAAGAGGCAATTCGCGTTGCTACGTACTCCGCCAACTTGACGGGTACAGCATTCCCGATAACTTGCTCAAGGGGAAAGCGGTTGTGAAAAGGTTGCATTATCTGAATGCGGTCACAGTCTGGTTATCCAATTTCTCTGAATGATGTGTTGTTCAATTTTGTTGAAAACCAAGCATCCGCCTATTGGGTTTTTATATAGGTCGTGAAGTGGTTTTTTCTTGTAGTTCTTGACGACAAAGTGAACTCGGTGCCTCAAGAGTTGCAAACCCGATAAAGCAATGACTTTTTGTTGGCAATTATCACGATTCAGTCTCAACCACCTGTCCTAAAAATATCAGTTGAACAAGCCGAAGCGTGGCCCAAGTGGTGCCCATTGCTAGCCGACGCCGCTAAGGTCGGCGCAAGCGGCTGCAGAGCGCTATGAACGGTTTTAGGTTCATATCTGCTTCAGATAAAGTGATTTTTGCGCTTTTATTTGTCGAAAATGCTCCCAGCCCAATAAATCAGGGCGCAAGCAGCTATCAAAGTTGTAACGTTTGCGGTTTGCGTAATATTCCTGGCAGCTGGTTTTTACGCTTTTTTTACACCGCCAGCAGCTCTTTCATCCCCGTTTTTACACGCCAAAACCTAAGCTTCTCCTATCGTTTTTTGCAGGAGAAGGTTTGTGGATATTCCCTTTGTTTTCGGCATCGCCGTGCTGTGGGCTGTGATGGCCCTGATGGTTTGGGGCTTTAAAAAGCTTGAAAAGCCCCAAAGGGGTCGGTCATGACTAGCCTTGATGTTCTCTATGGCTTTGGCGGCATTTGTGCTGTTTTGCTGCTGGCTTATCTGGTCTACGCGCTGATCTGCGCCGAGGAGTTTTGATGAGCAGCTCAGCCTGGGGCCTGCTGGCCCTTTTCCTTGGTGTTTTACTGGTCACGTCATGGCCGCTGGGTATCTGGCTGGCGCGCCTGTGTTCTGGCCAGCTTCCAAACTGGATGCATAAGGTCGAAGCGCCGCTTTACCGTCTGGCAGGAACCTCTGCTGAAAAGTCCATGCCCTGGTCGCACTATGCGCTGGCGGTGTTGGCGCTTAACGTGCTGGGTGCGCTTGCCGTCTACGCCCTGCAGAGGCTTCAGGGCGGGCTGCCACTGAATCCGGCTGGCATGTCTGCGGTGTCGCCAGACTCGGCCTTCAATACCGCCATCAGCTTTGTCGCCAACACCAACTGGCAGGGCTACGCGGGTGAGTCCACCATGAGTTACCTGACGCAGATGCTCGGGCTGGCGGTGCAAAACTTTCTGTCTGCCGCCACCGGCATTGCCGTGGTGTTTGCGCTGTTTCGTGGTTTTGCTGCGCGTTCTACCGGCGTGATTGGCAACTTCTGGGTTGACGTTACCCGCATCACGGCCTGGTTGCTGGTGCCCATTTCGCTGGTGTTTGCCATATTTCTGGTGGGCCAGGGCGTCATCCAGAACTTTGACGGCTACAAGGACGTGACGACGCTGGAAGCCACGAGTTACAGCGTGGCCAAAAAAGACGCCAGCGGTGAAGCCGTCAAAGACGCCAAGGGCGAGGCTGTGATGGAAAACTTTAAAGCCAGTACGCAGACCCTGGCCATGGGCCCGGTCGCGTCACAAGAAGCCATCAAGATGCTGGGTACCAATGGCGGTGGCTTTTTTAACGCCAACTCGGCTCACCCTTACGAAAACCCGACGGCATTGGCCAACTTTTTCCAGATGCTGTCGATTTTCCTGATCCCAGCCGCATTGTGTTTTGCCTTTGGCCGTGCCGTCGGTGACCAGCGCCAGGGCTGGGCTGTCATCGCCGCGATGACGGTGATGTTTGTGATTGCCGTCATGGCCATCACGCCTGCAGAGCAAGTTGGCAACCCGCTGTTGAGCCCTCTGGGCGTTGACCAGACGGCCAGCGCCATGCAGTCGGGCGGCAATATGGAAGGTAAGGAAGCCCGTTTTGGCATCACTGCGTCCAGCCTTTTTGCGGTGATCACCACAGCGGCTTCATGCGGTGCGGTGAACGCCATGCATGACTCTTTCACACCCATCGGCGGCATGGTTCCGATGATCATGATGCAGCTGGGTGAGGTGGTGTTTGGCGGTACCGGAACCGGCCTGTACGGCATGCTGATTTTCGCGATTCTGGCCGTGTTTATCGCCGGCCTGATGATTGGCCGCACCCCCGAGTACCTGGGTAAAAAAATTGAGGCACATGAGATGAAGCTGACCTCGATTGCAATTCTTGTCACGCCCATCCTGGTGCTGGCGGGTACTGCGCTGGCGGTGATGTCAGGCGCCGGCAAGGCTGGCATTTCCAACCCCGGTGCCCACGGTTTTTCTGAAATTCTTTATGCCCTGACTTCTGCGGGTAACAACAACGGCAGCGCGTTTGCGGGCCTGTCGGCCAACACGCTGTTTTACAACACGCTGCTGGGCATCGTGATGTGGCTGGGCCGTTTTGGCGTGATCGTGCCTGTGCTGGCCATTGCTGGCGCACTGGCCGCCAAAAAGCGCTTGCCAGTAACTGCCGGAACCATGCCAACCCATGGGCCGCTGTTTGTATTTTTGCTGATGGGCACCGTGCTGATGGTCGGCTTGCTGAACTACGTGCCGGCCCTGGCTCTTGGCCCCGTCGTCGAGCACCTGATGCTCTGGCCCGGCAAATAAACAGCGACAAGAAAAGACTAACAACATGACTGAAAAAAAACCGTTCGTACTGCTTGACCCGGCGCTGCTCAAACCCGCAATCGTCGCCTCATTTACCAAACTGAGTCCGCGTGTGCAGTGGCGCAACCCGGT
>JANOCP010000351.1:0-60431 GCA_031412235.1 Polaromonas sp. | reverse complement strand
GTGCCGCTGGTGGGCAGGACGTGGTTGGGGCCGGCGCAGTAATCGCCCAGGGATTCGCTGGTGTAGGCACCCAGAAAAATTGCACCCGCATGCCTAAGCAAGGGCTCCCACTTGTGCGGGTCCTGGCTGGAGACTTCAAGGTGCTCGGGTGCAATGCTATTGCTGATCTCGCATGCCTCTTCCATGCTGCGAGTATGGATCAAGGCGCCGCGACCATTGAGTGATTTGGCGATGATCTCGGCGCGCGGCATCGTGGGCAGCAGGCGGTTGATGGCTTCTTGTACGGCGTCAATGTAGGCCGCATCAGGGCACAGCAAAATGCTTTGCGCGAGCTCGTCATGCTCGGCCTGGCTAAACAAATCCATTGCCACCCAGTCGGCGGGCGTGGTGCCATCTGCCAGCACCAGAATTTCTGACGGGCCGGCAATCATGTCTATGCCGACCCTGCCAAACACGCGTTTTTTGGCGCTGGCTACGTAGGCATTGCCGGGGCCGGTAATCTTGTCGACCATGGGCACGGTTTGCGTACCGTAGGCCAGCGCGGCTACAGCCTGGGCACCACCAATCGTGAAGGCGCGCGTAACGCCCGCTACATAGGCGGCGGCCAGCACCAGGGCGTTTTTTTCACCTCTGGGCGTAGGCACAACCATGATGATTTCGCCGACGCCCGCCACATGGGCCGGAATCGCATTCATCAGCACCGACGACGGGTACGCCGCCTTGCCGCCCGGTACATAAATGCCTACGCGGTCCAGCGGCGTAACCTTTTGGCCCAGCAAGGTGCCGTCCTCGTCGCGGTAGCTCCAGCTTTCGCCGTTGGCCTTTCTTTGCGCCTCGTGGTAACTGCGCACGCGGCGGGCAGCGGCTTGAAGTGCGTCACGCTGGGCTGCGGGAATGGCTTCAAAGGCGACTTTAAGCTCGGCTTGCGTCAGCTCCAGCGCACCCATGGACGCCACATCAAGCCCGTCAAAACGCGCCGTGTATTCGAGTACAGCTGCATCGCCACGCGCCTGCACGTCGGCCAGGATGCTGGCGACCCGCTGCTCAATAGCCGCGTCGGTATCGGCTGCCCAGTGCAGCCTGGCCTTGAATTGGGTATCGAATGTGCTGTCTACCGTGGAAAGACGGGTAGGAGTAGCTACTAAGTTCATAGCGATATCGAGATCCGGGTTTTGGTTTTACTTTTGAACGGCTGCAGAAAACGCGTCAATGATTCTGCGAATCGGCGCCTGCTTGAGCTTGAGTGCCGTCTGGTTAACGACCAGATGCGAGCTGATGTCCATGATGCGTTCAACTTCAATCAGGTGGTTGGCCCTGAGCGTGTTGCCCGTCGATACCAGGTCAACAATCGCGTCAGACAGCCCGGTCAGCGGGGCCAGCTCCATGCTGCCGTAGAGCTTGATCAAATCGACGTGCACGCCTTTGGAGGCGAAAAAGTCACGCGCAATCGCCACGTATTTGGTGGCAACTGTCATACGTGAACCTTGCCTCATGGCGACTGCATAGTCAAAGCCTTCGCGCACAGCAACGCTGATACGGCATCTGGCGATTTGCAGGTCCAGCGGCTGGTAGAGGCCCTGTGTTCCGGATTCCAACAGCGTATCTTTACCAACCACGCCCATGTCAGCACCACCGTATTGCACATAGGTTGGCACATCGGTTGCGCGCACCAGCAACACACGCACATCACTCTGGTTGGTATCAAGAATCAGCTTGCGGGATTTCTCGGGGTCATCGAGCACTTCGATACCGGCGGCGCGTAGCAACGGCAGGATGTCGTCGAAGATGCGGCCTTTGGATAAAGCTAGAGTAATCAAGGTGAAACCTTCAGATAAATACGCGCAGCGCCGGGCCGCCCCAAGCAAGCACCGCGCCCTCGGGGGGCAGCGAAATACACGAAGTGACAAGCGTGGGGGCTCACAGCTTTAATCATGCTTTGACCCGTTCTATGTCTGCACCAATGCCGCGCAGCTTGGCCTCCATCTGGTCGTAGCCGCGGTCAAGGTGGTAGATGCGGTCTACCAGTGTTTCACCGTCCGCCACCAGCCCGGCAATGACCAGGCTGGCCGATGCGCGCAGGTCCGTAGCCATGACGGTTGCGCCAGACAACTTTTCAACGCCTTCCATCACCGCGACCTTGCCTTCGATTTGAATCTTTGCGCCCAAGCGGACCATTTCATTGACGTGCATGAAACGGTTTTCAAAGATGGTTTCAGTCACGGTTGCAGAGCCCTGGGACACCGCGTTGAGTGCCATAAACTGGGCCTGCATATCGGTGGGAAAGCCCGGATATTCGGTGGTACGGAACGACTGTGCTTTCAGGCGTCCCTGCGACTTGATGTGTATAAAGCCATCACCCGCAGTAACGCTGGCACCGGCCTCACGCAGCTTGTCAATCACGGCGTCAAGGTGATCCGCGCGGCCATGCTTGAGCGTCACGTCTCCACCGGCTG
Source organism: Polaromonas sp. (assembly GCA_031412235.1). Classification (GTDB taxonomy): domain Bacteria; phylum Pseudomonadota; class Gammaproteobacteria; order Burkholderiales; family Burkholderiaceae_C; genus Polaromonas. The sequence continues at coordinate 57,978 of JANOCP010000351.1, read as the reverse complement.
CCGCTACTGCACATAAAAAGGTACCGGTTTCAATACGGTCAGCCACGACCTGGTGGGTGCAGCCATGCAGGCGCTCCACGCCCTGGATGCGGATGCGGCGCGAACCGTGCCCTTCGATTTTTGCGCCCATCTTGATGAGCATTTCGGCCAGGTCGCCGATTTCGGGCTCTTGCGCAGCGTTTTCAAGAATCGTTTCGCCTTCGGCCAGCGTGGCGGCCATCAAGAAGTTTTCAGTGCCGGTAACGGTCACCATGTCGGTGGTGATGCTGCAACCCTTGAGGCGCCCACGCTCCCCATTAGGACCTGCGGGCAATTTGGCGATCATGTAGCCGTGTTCGACCACGATCTCGGCGCCCATGGCCTGCATGCCCTTGATGTGTTGGTCAACCGGGCGCGAGCCAATCGCGCAACCGCCTGGCAACGACACCGTAGCCTCACCAAAGCGCGCCAGCAGTGGCCCGAGCGCCAGCACCGAAGCACGCATGGTTTTGACCAACTCGTACGGCGCCTCGGGGGAACTCAAGGCTCCAGCATTGAGGATGACGGTACCCGGACTACCTGCCTGGCGCTCGGCATCCACACCCATGTTACGTATCAGCTTGAGCATGGTCGACACATCCTGCAGGCCCGGTACGTTTTCAAGCACCACCGTATCAGCCGTCAGCAGCGCGGCACACAGCTCGGGCAATGCGGCATTTTTTGCGCCTGAAATAGTGACTTCGCCGGCAAGTGTTTTGCCGCCTTTGATGAGTAACTTGTCCATTTGTTTATTTCAGGGAATTGACAGCCCATTCGGCGGGCGTGTAGGTTTTCATTGACAGTGCATGCACCTCATCAGTCTGCATGCGACCGCCGAGCGTGGCGTAAACCTTTTGGTGGCGCTGTATCAGGCGCTTACCCTCAAATTCTCTGGAAACAATGGTGGCATACCAGTGCCGGCCGTCGCCAGAAAGCTCAAGGTGCTCGCAAGGCAGGCCTGCGGCGATGATGGTTTGGAGTTCTTCGCTAGTCATATCTTTATCGTGCTCAGTGTCTGATTTTGTAGCCGGTTTTCAGCATGGTGACAGCAATCGCGCTGACAAGCATCAATGCGCTTGTCACTATGCCCAGGCTGAGCCACGGCGACACATCGCTCACGCCAAAAAAGCCATACCTGAAACCGTCAATCATGTAGAAGAACGGATTCAGGTGGCTGACCTTTTGCCAGAACGGTGGCAGGGAGTGAATTGAGTAAAACACGCCGCTCAAAAATGTCATGGGCATGATGACAAAGTTCTGGAAAGCCGCCATCTGGTCAAACTTGTCTGACCAAAGCCCGGCAATCACACCCAGCGCACCCAGCATGGCAGCGCCCAGCACCGCAAACAGAATAATCCACAGTGGCGCCACAAAAGTCGGCTGGCCGAAATACACCGTGACCGCAAACACACCCGCACCGACCAACAGGCCGCGCGCAATCGAAGCGCCAACATAGGCAAAAAACCAGTGCCAGTGCGACAGCGGCGTCAGCAGTACAAACACCAGGCTGCCCATGATCTTGCTTTGAATCAGTGACGACGAGCTGTTGGCAAACGCGTTCTGCAGCACGCTCATCATGACCAGACCAGGCACCAGAAAAGCGGTGTAGCTGACCTGGCCATAAACCTTGACCTGATCTTGCAGTACGTGGCCAAAAATGAGCATGTACATCACGGCGGTCAGTACCGGCGCGCCTACGGTCTGAAATGCGACCTTCCAGAAGCGCAAAACCTCTTTGTACAACAGGGTTTGCCACCCCGTACTCATGTTGACGCCGCTGTTATTGCTTTCCCCGCTCATACTGCCACCCCGATTTTTTCAGCCATGACTTCAAGAAACACGTCTTCAAGGTCGGCCTTGCGGATTTCAACATCTTCGGCAACCAGACCAGCCTGGCGAATCGCGGCAAGGTACTGCTCGATCTCGTGCGCGTTGTGTGCGGGAAACTGCACAATTCGGCCTGTTATGCGCGCTCGACCTGCCAGTTCTTTGGGCAGTTCGCTATCAATTTTGAAGCGAAGCACATTCGAGGACGCCGCCTTGAGCAATTCAGACGTTTGCGCCAGCGCGACCACGCGGCCCTGTTTGAGCATGGCGATGCGGCTGCACAGTGCCTCGGCTTCTTCGAGGTAATGGGTTGTGAGCAACACCGTGCTGCCCTGCTTGTTGAGTTTGGCGATGAACTGCCATAGTGTCTGGCGCAACTCTACATCAACGCCTGCGGTGGGTTCGTCGAGCACAATAACCTGCGGTTTGTGCACCAGCGCCTGGGCCACCAGCACGCGGCGCTTCATGCCGCCCGAAAGCTGGCGCATGTTGGCGCTGGCTTTGTCGGCCAGGCCAAGACTGGCGAGCAGCTCATCAATCCAGGCGTCGTTGTTCCTGATGCCGAAATAGCCCGATTGAATGCGTAGCGCCTCACGCACGGTGAAAAACGGGTCAAACACGAGTTCTTGCGGCACTACGCCCAGCTTGCGGCGGGCGGCAGCGTAGTCGGTGAGGACATCACTGCCGTGCACTACTACCTTGCCACTGCTGGCGCGTGACAGGCCTGCCAATATGCTGATAAGTGAGGTTTTGCCAGCCCCATTGGGACCGAGCAGACCGAAAAATTCACCGGGCTGAATGTCGAAGCTCACCGCATCAAGGGCGCGAACCACGGGCCCGGTTTGATTTTTAGTGGAAGAATAGGTTTTGGAGACGGATTGAAAAGAGATAGCTGACATGAGCTCACTATTTTATGCCGTCAGCACCGGGCCCTGGATGGGTGCTTCTAAGGCCCCAGACAATATGCGCTTCAGGGGCAGCCAGGATCAGGCCGGAATCAACGCTGAGACACCGTACAGGGCAGCCAGCTGATGGAGCCGCGCAGGCAGGTTTTGTACCGCAAAGCCCTTGCCTTCTGCCAGCGCTTCACGACGCGCTGCCAATAACAGCGCAAGGGCAGAAGAGTCGAAAACCTGCAAGGCACTTGCATCGACCACGATAGCCGACGCTTCAGCCCGCACCAGCTGCTTCAAGCGTGGTGCAAGCTCAGCAGCTTCGGCGTGGGTAAGGGTGACGGGGAAATTGAACATGGCCTCGACGTTAACGGGTCCGATCAGGACTTCTTTTCACCCGCATTGGACTTGTTGCGCTGGGCCAGCGACGCAATCAGGCCGTCGAGGCCTTTGGTATTGATTTCCTGCTCAAACTGGGTGCGGTAGGTGCCTACCAGCCACACACCCAGCACGTTGAGGTCATAAATCTTCCAGCCGCTGGCTGTTTTTTCCATGCGGTAGTCAAGCTGTACCGGGTCGCCGCGACCGATTACTTCGGTACGCACAACCACTTCAGTGTCAGCCGCTGCAGCGCGAAGGGGCTTGACGCTGATGCTTTGCTCCTTGACCTGTGCCAGTGCGCCAGAGTAGGTGCGGATCAGCAGCGTTTTAAATTCGTCCTTCAACCTTTTTTGCTGGTCTGGCGTGGCCTGGCGCCAATTGCGACCCACGGCTGAAGCGGTCATGCGGGTGAAGTCCACATTCGGCATGATTTTGGTGTCGACAAGGGAAATCACGCGGCTCATGTCCCCGCCCTGCACGGCCTTGTCGTTCTTGATATTGTCAAGAACATCAGTCGAGACACGCTTGATGAGCGCATCAGGTGCCTCATCAGCAGCGCGAACAAATGGGGCACCAGCCAGCAGCGCGAGTGCAAGTGTTGCGCTGAAAAGATTGCTTAAGGTTCTGCGGTTCATGGTTTTCCTTGGGTTACGGAGCTTGTACCGGATGTTTGACGACTATCTTGCACGAATGGTTCAGCCTGAGTTACCGACAGGCGATAAAGTATTACAAGCACCGTGTAAAGATTGTTTGCAAAAACTTTCTATTTGGCTGGTCCAGAAACAGCAGGGGCAGCTTTAACGCCAGTAGCGGGGGCTGTTTCGGGCAAATCAAAGCGCTCCTCCTTGTTGGCTGGCGTTGATTCGGGCAAGTCAAAGCGCTCTTCCTTTTGCTCGCCAGTGCGGCCCAGCAGGCTACGCCGGCGTTGCAAATAAATTTCCCGCGCGAAAGTGTATTTATCAAGCGCAGCTTCATCAAGCACATTGCCAGCATCAATAAAATTGGCCCGTAAATTGACGGCGCGCAAGGCAGTCAGCGAATTGCGAACGGGCACGTTGGTGGAAAGCGTTACCAGGTCCGCCTGAAAATCGACCAGCAAACCACCAGCATCGCGTAGCGTCGAAGGTCCAAGCACAGGCAGCACGAGGTAAGGCCCTGACAGCACACCCCAGTAGCCCAGTGTTTGCCCAAAATCTTCTGTATGTTGCGGAATATTCATGTCACTGGCAACGTCAAAAATACCGCCCAGGCCCCAGAAGCTATTGACGGTAACGCGGAACAGCAAGTCGGTTGTCTCAACACGCTTGAGCTGCAAGGCATTGTTGATAAGCGACACAACATCGGTAATATTGCCAAAAAAATTGCTTACGCCCGTTCGAATCGGTGCCGGGGTGATCTGTTTGTACGCCAGCGCGACTGGCTTGATGACAGCCCGGTCAAGGCTGTCATTGAAATTGAAAACGGACCGGTTAAATGGCTCCAATGGATCAATCGGGTTTTCCACCCTGACAGATACTCCGGTTGTAGCGCAGGCTTGCAGCAGCGCCAGCGTCAAGACCGCCGCAGCGCCCTTGAGAAGCTGTTTTATCGTATTGGGTGTTTTCATTTTTTATCGACGGTCCCTGGTGGCGGTGCAGCCGCTGATCCCGAGCTGCTGTCCGCCGCTTTACTGTACAAAAACTGGCTGATCAGGTTTTCTAGCACCACGGCAGATTGCGTATCCTTGATCACATCCCCCGCGGCCATATTTTTATCGCTGGCTCCAGCCTCGACACCGATGTATTGCTCGCCCAGCAAGCCGGCAGTCAGGATTTTTAGTGAGCTGTCTTTTGGAAATACATAGCGACTTTCCATGGCCATATTCACACTTGCCTGGAAAGATTTATCGTCAAAAGTAATACTTTCAACGCGCCCGACCACCACGCCCGCGCTTTTCACCGCAGCGCGCGGTTTGAGGCCACCAATATTGTCAAACCTGGCCGTCACTTTGTAGGAGGTGTCAAAGTTAAGCGACAGTAAATTAGCCGCCTTGAGGGCCAAAAACAGGACGGCAACACCGCCAATCAGGACAAACAAGCCTACCCACAAATCGGTTTTTGAGCGTTGCATCGTGTTTCTTTCAGCGCTCTTGCCGCGTCAATGCGCAGCAAGAACTGGGTTGGAATTTTCGCATGAGTAGTTTTATTGTGGTGGTCACGGACTTAAATGCTGAACATCAGCGTGGTCAGCAAAAAGTCCAGCCCCAGCACGGCCAGAGATGCCACAACAACCGTACGGGTTGTGGCGCGCGAGACGCCCTCGGGCGTTGGCTGGGCCTCAAAGCCCTGGTACAGCGCCACAAAGGTGACCGTGATGCCAAATACAAAGCTTTTGACAATGCCGTTGCCGACATCACGCCAGACATCCACACCTGACTGCATCTGGCTCCAGAATGAGCCAGAGTCAATGCCAATCATGACCACGCCGACCACCCAGCCGCCTATTACGCCAACTGCGCTGAACACAGCAGCCAGCAAGGGCATGGCGATGATGCCGCCCCAAAAACGCGGTGCGAGGATGCGGCGAACCGGGTCGACCGCCATCATTTCCATGGCTGAAAGCTGCTCGCCGGCTTTCATGAGGCCAATTTCGGCGGTCAGTGCGGTACCAGCGCGCCCGGCAAAAAGTAATGCGGTAACGACCGGCCCGAGTTCCCTGACCAGGCTCAAGGCCACCAGTAAACCCAGCGCCTCTGAAGACCCGTAGCGCTGCAGGGTGTAGTAGCCCTGCAAACCCAGTACAAAGCCGACAAACAGGCCAGACACCGAAATAATGGCCAGTGAATAATTGCCCAGAAAGAAAATCTGGTCGCGTATCAGGCCAAAGCGGCGCAGGGCCGGGATGCTCAATGCCAGCAAGCGCAAAAACAGGCGGGTGGCGTGTCCAAGAGAAGCCAGTTGGCAGCGCACGGAAAACCCCAGATTTGCGATCAGGCGCAGCGGGCTGTAGCGGGAAGACTCGCTCATCACCGCCCCGCTTTCTGGTTCCCAAAATCAGCTTCAACGTCGGGCCCAGGGTAGTGGAACTTGACCGGGCCTTCACTGAGAGCATTGACAAACTGGTGCACCAGGGGGTCTTCAGAGTGCCTGACTTCATCCGGCGTGCCCTGCGCCGCAATACCGCCATTAGCCAAAATAATTACTTTGTCGGCAATACGAAAGGTTTCTTCAAGGTCATGCGACACCACGATGCTGGTGATGCCGAGGTTGTCATTAAGCTGGCGAATCAGTTGCGCCGCGGTGCCCAGTGATATCGGGTCAAGGCCGGCAAAGGGCTCGTCATACATGATGAGTTCAGGATCGAGCACGATGGCACGGGCCAGGGCCACACGCCTGGCCATGCCGCCAGATATCTCACTGGGCATCAGGTCGCGTGCGCCGCGCAGGCCAACGGCGTTGAGCTTCATGAGCACGATGTCGCGAATCAGCGCGTCACTCAGGTTGGTATGTTCGCGCAGCGGAAAGGCGACGTTGTCAAACACGCTCAAATCAGTAAACAACGCACCAAACTGAAACAGCATGCCCATGCGGCGACGGGCGGCGTAAAGCTCGGACTGAACCATTTGACCAACATTTTTGCCGTCGAACAAAACTTCGCCGCTACCTGCTTTTTGCTGGCCCCCTATGAGCCGTAGCACCGTTGTTTTGCCGCCACCAGAAGCGCCCATGAGCGCCGTAACCTTGCCGCGCGGCACCGAAAGCGTGACCTTGTTCAAAATGACGCGGTCGCCGCTGGATGCTGGATATGAGAAAGTCACATCCTTGAATTCAACCAGCGAGAAAGCAGAAGTATCGGCCATAGTGGGGAGGAAAGCAGCGGAAAAGTGGGCGCTTTCAGACGCTTTGGACGCTGGGATTGGCGTCCAAAATACAGTCGTCACAGCACCTAGGGAATGCCCTGATGATAAAGGGTTTAGCCTGAGCGCACGTAAGCCGTCACCGCGCGCATTTGTGCGCCCGGGTAGACAAGCTGGGCGCTGCCAGCAGGAAAAATTGCGATTTTTTAAGCGAAAAGTGCCCGTAGCCCAATGAATACGGCTATAGACAGCTACTATTTAGATAGCATCTGCAGAAAATCGGGGCATTCGCGCTACGAGGACCCGATGCACCAGTATGGGCCAGTTTGGGCAGTCAGTGCCTAGCGTGGCAAGTCGCTATAACCCATGAGGAACTCATCAACTGCTCTAGCAGCCTGACGGCCCTCACGAATCGCCCAGACGACCAGGCTTTGTCCACGCCGGATGTCGCCAGCAGCAAATACCTTGGGCACATTGGTGGCATAACCACCAATGAAGTCAACGCTGGCTTTGGCATTGCCCCGGTTGTCTTTTTCGATGCCAAACGACTCCAGGATCGACGCTACCGGGGATACAAAACCCATGGCCAGCAGCACCAGGTCGGCTTTGAGCAACTGCTCCGAGCCCGCCACCTCAACCATCTTGCCGCCCACCCACTCGACGCGCACGGTTTTCAGGCCGGTGACCTTGCCTTTTTCACCCAGCAGTTCCTTGGTCGAAATCGCAAACTCGCGCTCGCAACCTTCTTCGTGGCTGGAACTGGTACGCAGCTTGATGGGCCAGTAAGGCCAGGTCATGGGGCGGTTTTCTTCCTCTGGCGGCTGGGGCATCAGTTCAAACTGGGTAACGCTTGCCGCACCGTGGCGGTTGCTGGTGCCTACGCAGTCAGAACCAGTGTCGCCGCCACCAATCACGATGACATGCTTACCCTCGGCCCGGATCTGGCCCTTGACCTTGTCGCCGGCATTGACCTTGTTCTGGCTGGGCAAAAACTCCATCGCGAAATGCACGCCGTCCAGGTCACGGCCAGGCACTGGCAAGTCGCGTGACTGCTCTGCACCACCGGTCAAAATCACGGCGTCAAAGTCTTTTTGCAACTGCGCCGGGCTAATCGTTTCCTTGGCCCAGTTAGTGACTTTTGATTCTTTGGGCAAGTCGCCGATCATGACGCCGGTTTTGAAGGTCACGCCCTCTTTTTCCATCTGTTCAACCCGGCGGTCAATATGGATTTTTTCCATCTTGAAATCAGGAATGCCGTAGCGCAGCAAACCGCCCACACGGTCGTTCTTTTCGAACAGCGTCACATCGTGGCCAACCCGCGCCAGTTGCTGGGCCGCCGCCATGCCTGCCGGGCCGGAGCCCACGATGGCGACTTTCTTGCCGGTTTTATGCTTTGGCAGCTGCGGCTTGACCCAGCCTTCAGACCAGGCGCGGTCAATGATGGCATGTTCAATGGACTTGATGCCTACCGCGTCGTCGTTGACGTTAAGCGTGCAGGCGGCTTCGCAGGGCGCCGGGCAGATGCGGCCGGTGAACTCGGGGAAGTTGTTGGTGCTGTGCAGCGTGTCAATCGCGTTTTTCCAGTCAGCGCGAAACACCATGTCATTGAAGTCAGGAATGATGTTGTTGACCGGGCAGCCGCTGTTGCAAAACGGCGTGCCGCAATCCATGCAGCGGGCCGCCTGCTTGTTGGCTTGCGCGTCGTCCAGGCCGACTACAAATTCCTTGTAGTTCTTCAGACGCTCGGTAACGGGCTTGTAGCCCTCTTCCAGGCGCTCGTATTCCATGAAACCGGTTATTTTTCCCATGATGCTGTCCTGTGCGATTTATTTGGTTTTCAAACGCCCCGGAGAGCGCTGATCTGACAATTTTCTGGCTTTTGAGTATGTTTAAGTGCTGTAGCCCAATGTTTTCGGCTACTAGTAGCTATTACATTTATAGCAAAGAATCTTTGCACCTTACCTGGCTGCCACTGCTTCCCGGTTGGTTTCAACCTGCGCACGCGTGGTTTCTGTCGATGCGTTCAATCGGCGGTCCTTGCGTTCTAGCAGCGCGCGTTTGTATTCGTTCGGGAATACCTTGACGAACTTCAGGCGCGACACGTCCCAGGTGTCGAGCAGCTCGCGCGCGCGCTTGCTGCCTGTCCAGCGGTTGTGGTCTTGCAGCAGGCGTTTGAGCAGCGCCTCGTCGGACTCTTCGGCATGCCAGTCAGATTTATCGTGGGTGTGCTGCTCGGACGTGGTGACTACTTTGTCCATGCTGACCATGGAGGTGTTGCAGCGGGTAGCAAACAGGCCATCTTCGTCATACACGTAGGCCACGCCGCCGCTCATGCCGGCTGCAAAGTTGCGGCCGGTTTTACCCAGCACAGCAACGGTGCCACCCGTCATGTATTCGCAGCCGTGGTCGCCAGTACCTTCAACGACTGCGGTTGCGCCCGACAGGCGCACTGCAAAGCGCTCCCCAGCCACGCCACTGAAGAATGCTTCTCCCGTCGTGGCGCCGTACAGAACGGTGTTACCGACGATGGTATTTTTGACGGCATCGCCCCTGAAATCAATGCTGGGTCGAACCACTATGCGGCCACCGCTCAGGCCTTTGCCGGTGTAGTCGTTGGCGTCACCAATCAGGTACATGGTGATGCCTTTGGCAAGGAAAGCCCCAAACGACTGGCCACCCGTGCCTTCAAGCTGAATGCGCAGGGTGTCGTCTGGCAGTCCTTGCGGGTAGCGGCGTGTCAACTCGCCCGATAGCATGGCACCAACGGTGCGGTTGACGTTGCGCGCTATTTCAATGAACTGAACTTTTTCGCCTTTTTCAAGCGTAGCTTTTGATTTTTCAATCAAACGCACGTCAAGCGCCTTTTCGAGCGCGTGGTCCTGCAATGAGACATGCATACGCGGTACATCAGCCGGTACGTTGGGCTGGTAAAACAGGCGGCTGAAGTCCAGGCCGCTGGCTTTCCAGTGCTCAATGCCTTTTTGACTGTCGAGCAGGTCAGAGCGGCCAATCAAATCATCAAACTTGCGCACACCGAGCTGCGCCATCAACTGGCGGGCTTCTTCGGCGACAAAGAAGAAGTAATTGACCACATGCTCGGGCTTGCCGCTGAATTTTTTGCGCAGCACCGGGTCCTGTGTGGCCACGCCGACAGGGCAGGTGTTGAGGTGGCATTTGCGCATCATGATGCAGCCTTCAACCACCAGCGGTGCGGTGGCAAAACCGAATTCATCTGCCCCCAGCAGCGCACCTATGACGACATCACGGCCAGTTTTCATCTGTCCGTCAGCTTGCACGCGAACGCGTCCGCGCAGGCGGTTGAGCACCAGCGTCTGCTGGGTTTCGGCCAGGCCGATTTCCCAGGGTGAGCCAGCATGCTTGATGGACGACCAGGGTGATGCGCCCGTGCCACCGTCATGGCCGGCGATGACCAGATGGTCGGCTTTGGCCTTGGTAACGCCTGCGGCAATCGTACCGACGCCGATTTCACTGACCAGCTTGACGCTGACGCTGGCGCGCGGGTTGACGTTTTTCAGGTCGTGAATCAGTTGCGCCAGATCTTCAATCGAATAGATGTCATGGTGCGGCGGTGGCGAGATCAAGCCAACACCGGGCACCGAATAACGCAGCGAACCAATGTATTCACTGACCTTGCCACCGGGAAGTTGTCCGCCCTCACCCGGTTTGGCACCCTGAGCCATCTTGATCTGGATCTGGTCTGCAGACACCAGGTATTCAGCCGTCACACCAAAGCGGCCGGATGCAACCTGCTTGATTTTGGAACGCAATGAGTCACCGTCGAGCAAAGGCAAGTCAACCTCGACCTGTTTCGGACCGATCACGCTTTTCAGCGTTTCGCCCTTTTTGATGGGGATGCCCTTGAGCTCTTGCCGATAACGGTTCGGGTCTTCGCCGCCTTCACCGGTGTTGCTCTTGCCACCAATGCGGTTCATGGCCACGGCCAGGGTGGCGTGAGCTTCAGTACTGATGGAGCCCAGCGACATGGCACCGGTGGCAAAGCGCTTGACGATTTCCTTCGCGGACTCGACTTCATCGATCGGGATGGCTTTGGACGGGTCAATCTTGAACTCGAATAGCCCGCGCAAAGTCATGTGGTTGCGGTTCTGGTCGTTGATGAGCTGCGCGTATTCTTTGTAGGTATTCCAGTTGTTGGAGCGCGTGGAGTGCTGCAGCTTGGCAATCGCATCGGGCGTCCACATGTGGTTTTCACCACGCACACGCCAGGCGTATTCGCCGCCCGCTTCAAGCATGTTGGCCAGAACCGGGTCATCGCTGAAAGCGGAGCGGTGCATGCGCAGTGCTTCTTCTGCAATCTCGAACACGCCCATGCCTTCGACCTGGCTGCCGGTACCGGTAAAAAACTTGGCAATCGTCTCGCGGTTGATGCCAATGGCTTCAAACAGCTGCGCGCCGCAGTAGCTCATGTAGGTAGACACGCCCATTTTGGACATGATCTTTGACAGGCCTTTGCCAATTGCTTTGGTGTAGTTGTAAACGGCTTTTTCGGTGCTCAGGTCACCCGGCAAACCTTTGGACAGCTCTGCCAGTGTTTCCATGGCGAGGTAGGGATGTACGGCTTCTGCGCCATAGCCCGCAAGCACGGCAAAGTGGTGTACTTCACGGGCTGAACCGGTTTCAACTACCAGGCCGGCTGTGGTGCGCAGGCCTTCTTTCACAAGATGCTGGTGAATGGCTGACAGCGCCAGCAGGGCCGGAATCGCCACCTGTGTGGCGGTAATGCCGCGGTCACTGATGATCAGGATGTTTTTACCCATCTTGATAGCATCAACCGCTTCGGCACACAGTGATGCCAGCTTGGCCTCGACGCCCTCATGGCCCCAAGCGAGCGGGTAGGTAATGTCTAGCGTGTAGCTTTTGAACTTGCCCTGCGTGTGCGCTTCGATGTCGCGCAGCTTTTGCATGTCAAGCGCGTTCAGCACCGGCTGCGCCACCTCAAGCCGCATGGGCGGGTTGACCTGGTTGATGTCCAGCAGGTTGGGCTTGGGACCAATAAACGACACCAGCGACATCACGATGGCTTCGCGAATCGGGTCAATCGGCGGGTTGGTCACCTGCGCAAACAACTGCTTGAAGTAGTTGTAAAGCGACTTGTTTTTGTTGGACAACACCGCCAGCGGGCTGTCGTTGCCCATGGAGCCCGTGGCTTCTTCACCGTTGGCGGCCATGGGGGACATCAAGAACTTGATATCTTCCTGGGTGTAGCCAAACGCCTGCTGGCGATCAAGCAGGGTATGTTCAACCGGGTGTGAATCAACGGCAGCTTTTGTTGGCACATCATCAAGGCGGATGCGCAGGTTTTCCATCCACTGTTTGTAGGGCTTGCTGTGCGCCAGGGTGGCCTTGATCTCTTCATCCTCGACCATGCGGCCCTGTTCCAGGTCAATCAGGAACATCTTGCCTGGCTGAAGACGCCATTTGCGAATGATTTTGTGCTCTGGCACTGGCAACACGCCGGATTCCGACGCCATGATGACCAGGTCATCATCCGTCACGCAATAGCGTGTGGGACGCAGGCCGTTACGGTCCAGCGTGGCGCCTATCTGGCGACCATCGGTGAATACGATAGACGCGGGGCCGTCCCACGGCTCCAGCATGGCGGCATGGTATTCATAGAAAGCCTTGCGACGCTCGTCCATGGTGGTGTGCTGCTCCCACGGCTCGGGGATCATCATCACAGCCTGGCTGATGGGGTAGCCCGCCATGGTCAAAAGCTCAAGGCAGTTGTCAAAAGTGGCGGTGTCCGACTGGTCGGCGAAGCTGATGGGATAAAGCTTTTGCAGGTCAGCACCCAGCACGGGCGACGACATCACGCCTTCACGCGCCTTCATCCAGTTGTAGTTGCCCTTGACGGTGTTGATCTCGCCGTTGTGCGCAACGTAGCGATAAGGGTGGGCCAGTGGCCACTCGGGGAAGGTGTTGGTAGAAAAACGCTGGTGCACCAGGCCCAGGGCAGACACGCAGCGCTCGTCCTGCAGATCAAGGTAGTAGGTACCGACCTGATCAGCCAGCAACAGGCCTTTGTAGACCACGGTGCGGCTGGACATGCTGGGAACGTAATACTCTTTGCTGTGCGTGAGGTGCAGGTTTTGAATCGCCGCACTGGCGGTTTTGCGGATCACATAGAGCTTGCGCTCGAGTGCGTCCTGCACGATGACGTCGTTGCCGCGGCCAATGAAAATCTGGCGCAATATGGGTTCTTTGGCGCGCACGGTGGGCGACATGGGCATGTCGCGGTTGACCGGTACGTCACGCCAGCCAAGCAATACCTGGCCTTCGGCCTTGACGGCGCGCTCAAGTGCCTGCTCACAGGCCAGACGCGAGGCGTGCTCTTTAGGCAAAAACACCATGCCTACCCCGTACTCGCCGGGAGGCGGCAACTGCACGCCCTGCTTGGCCATTTCTTCACGGTAAAGCGCATCGGGTAGCTGAATCAAAATACCGGCACCGTCGCCCATGAGCTTGTCGGCACCGACTGCACCCCGGTGGTCAAGATTTTCAAGAATCTTCAAGCCCTGCTGGACGATGGCATGGGACTTGTGCCCTTTAATATGTGCAACAAAGCCAACGCCGCAGGCGTCATGTTCGTTTGCACCCGAGTACAAACCGTGGTCTTGAATATGCTTAATTTCAGCTCTGGTGGCCATGGCGCAGTCCTAATCGATTTATTTCGCGGAAACGTGATGATAAATCGTTGCAACAACAGTGCCAAAAAATTTAATCGGGGTCAGATTCCAATTAATTTCCCATTCGCGCATTGATAATTTAATTGGGGGCAGATTAAATTTAAAAATATTTCCAATCAAATCAATAGCTTGCACTAATCCTGTGCGTTGCGGTGTTTTATGACGGGGCGCCCGGCATGGCTTTTTTCAACCCGCCGCTCTGTGCGCTTTTGTAAATCTGCAACAAAATCCGCCTCACCCAAAGGCCAACCGCTCAATACCGATTGCGTCAGCACGGCCTGCTGATCAGCATTGATTCCAGCACGCACCATTTCGGCGTAGGCCGCTTCACGAGAAAACGGCGTGTTGCCCAAAGACCAGAAGAGCGGGTGTGGCGCTATGAGTTTGTCGGCACGCGAACCCGCGTAATGCCCGTAGCTCGACCATGGATAGTCTTTGGGATCCGCAACCAGGCCAGCGCGCACCGGATTAAGGTCAATGTAGGCCATACAGGTCAGAAGATAGCGGTCGGTTTGAATAAGCGTAGACCGGTAGCGTCCTTCCCACAAGGTGCCCGACCGCCCCTGCAGATCATTAAAGTAACGAACATAGCGGCGACCCACAGCCTGCATCATTTGCGGCAAGCCATCGGCAGCTTGTGGACTGACAAGGAGGTGGAAATGATTACCCATCAACACGTAGGCGTGGATGGCGACCTCAAACTTCTTCGAGTTTTCGTCGAGCAACTGTAAAAAGTAGCGGTAATCCGCCATGGTCGTAAAAATCGGCTGACGGTTGTTACCCCGCTGAATCACGTGGTGCGGATAACCGGGAAGCGTCAGCCGGGGAAGTCTGGCCATGAAAGGGGCTTAAACAGGTTAACCCTGTTTAATTGGAGTCTGACCCCGATTATGGTTTATCTGACGACTTTTCCGTCTGGCGTGATCGTGACCAGATCGATGGCGCGCACCGATTCGTATTTTTTGGCGCGCAGATTGACGCGAAACCCCCCAATGTCGAGATCCGTCATCGATTCAAATGCCTTTTGCAAACCAGCGCGGTCAGGTTTGCCGCTACCTGAAGCACTGCGGCGCACGCCTTCTGCGAAGGCGCGGGCCGCAATATAGCCCTCTACGCTTTCATAACTGGGTGTCTGGTCGGTCTGATTAAGCACATCTAGGTATTCCTTGATGATGGGTGTACCCGTGCTTCGCGGCGATGGTACGACCTGCGAGATAACGATGCCGCCGATTTCCTTGCCAAGTGCGCTGAACAGCGGGTCAATCCCCACGACCGAAAAGTTCAAAAACTGCCCGCCGAAACCGGCACGACGCGCCTTGCGAATAAACGCGGCCGAAGAATTGAACAGGCTGACCTGAATAATGGCTTGCGGCTGGGCCTTCATCAATGTTGCCACTGCGGCATCAACCTTGTCGCTATTGACTGGCGACAGCGCGCTGGCAACGATGGGTGGACGCTTGAGGTCAATCAGGGCCTGGTTAATAGCGGCGAGGCCGGCACGGCCCATGGCGTCGTCCTCGGCGAAGACCGCAATCCGCTCCTGGTTAAGGGTGGCGCAGTGGCGCGCCACCTTGTAAGCCTCGTCAGACAGTGCGGGACGAATGTGAAAAACATTGGCCGCAGCGGGCTCATGCAGACTGTCAGACGCTGCAAAAGGCGCAAAAAACAATGTACCAGACGTCTTGGCTACTGCAAACGCCGCATCACAACTGGCTGTGCCGGCAAAGCCAAACAAGGCGTCAACACCTTCATCAATCAATTGCTTGGCGTTGGCTGCGGCCTTGGTCGCGGTGTAGCCATCGTCCAGCGCCTTGACTTCAATCTTGTAACCGGCTGCACCATTTTTGGCATTAATGGCATCAAAGTACATCTTGGCGCCGTTGAGATAGGCCAAACCAATCTGGTCGGCCGCGCCGGTCAGGGGCACGGATTGCCCCAGCATGAGCTTGCGCGCGCCTTTGTTGGCTTGCGCAAAAAGAGCGGGACTTGCGGCCACTGCGCATGCAGAGATACCGCTCAATATCAAAGTTCGACGATGGAGTCCCATAAAGCACCTCTAAAGAAAATAGTTAAGCATCTTTGATGCCTATTGCGACTTACCCATCCCCTTAATCTCACTCTTTTTGTTATTTTTAACAATTAGTTGCAAGCACAGCAGCGTAAACCTTAGCGCACCCAAAAGCTATGCGGGTAGATGCCAACACGTCATAAGGCTATGCAATAGCCGTGAAATTCACCAAACAGTCATACCCGTGACCACCTGAAAAGCCGAGTTATCAGCTTCAGCGAGGAAAAGGTGATGATCCCATCAGACGCTCGTGCTCTTTGGCGGCAAAGCGGTCCGTCATACCGGCAATGTAGTCAGCCACGACCCGCTCTGGCCTGGCGCTGGTAGCGAGCGGTCTGTCACTGCCGTCGAAACGGTCGATATGTGCCTGCGGCATTTGAGCCGGGTCAGCCATATAGGCCTCAAACAGATGCTGCACCACCTGCTGCGCGGCCAGTGTGGTGTCCAGCACCTGGGGATGACGGTATAAATTTTGAAACAGGAAGCGCTTTAGAGCTGCGGATTTCGAAGCCATTTCCGGTGTAAAACTCACCAAACCGGCATGCTGGCGAACATCTTCAACGCTGCACGGTGCCGCCCGCTGCAGGGCCAGGC
Organism: Polaromonas sp.; assembly: GCA_031412235.1. Lineage (GTDB taxonomy): Bacteria > Pseudomonadota > Gammaproteobacteria > Burkholderiales > Burkholderiaceae_C > Polaromonas. The sequence goes on along the minus strand of JANOCP010000351.1, from coordinate 41,637 downwards.
CTGTGGCATGCATCACGTCGTAGACCTGGGCACTGAGCATCAGGCGAATAGCCTCAAACAGCAGGCGGCGGCCCGTAAGCGTGGGATGCTGCTGCAAGGCTTCAAGGCTGTATTGCCTGAACAGTTCCACCTCTTGCAACTGCTCAAGCGTCAGCAGTCCAGACCGTACGCCATCATCAATGTCATGCGCGTTGTAGGCGATTTCGTCAGCCAGGTTCGCCAGCTGGGCTTCAAGACCAGGTTGCAGCCCTTGGGCTCCGTTTGCAGGCAGATCGACAAACCGGCGCGCAACGCCACCCGGCTCGCGCGCCTCGATGCGACGCGCGTTGCGTCTGGAGCAGTGCTTCAGAATACCTTCGCGGGTTTCAAAGGTCAGGTTAAGCCCGTCATATGCAGGGTATCGCTCTTCCAGCGAATCAACCACCCGCAGGCTTTGCAAATTATGCTCAAAGCCCGAGCTCTCAGGGTAAGCCGATTTGAGACAGGCATTGAGGGCGTCCTGCCCCGCGTGACCGAATGGTGTGTGCCCGAGGTCATGGGCCAGCGCGATGGCTTCAACCAGATCTTCGTTGAGATTCAGGGTGCGGGCAATGGACCGGCCGAGTTGGGCGACCTCAAGCGAATGCGTCAGGCGGGTGCGAAAAAGGTCGCCCTCGTGGTTCAAAAACACCTGGGTTTTGTAAACCAGCCGGCGAAACGCAGTGGAGTGAACAATCCGGTCACGGTCGCGCTGAAAGTCAGAGCGGGTAGGCGCGGCGGGCTCCGAGAAGCGGCGGCCACGCGATTGCGCCGGATCACAGGCGTAGGGTGCCAAAATCATGATTTATTGATCAAAATGGCTCTATGCCCAATATTTACGGTAATAGCTAGCTATTATTTTAATAGCAAATCTACCGGCTACCTGCAACAAGCGTCAATAACTTCCCGCACCAGCGCATCAGGCGCGGCCCGGACCGTGGCTTTGCCCGGACCATCAATCAGCACGAAGCGGATTTCACCGGCCTCGGTTTTTTTGTCGACGCGCATCAACTCAAGGTAACGACCGGCATTGTCCGTGTTTGAAAGCACGGGCCCCTTGACGGGCAAACCAGCGCGCTTGACGAGCTGTACAAGACGCTCGACAAAAGCGCTGTCAACCAGCCCCAGGCGCTGCGACAAATGCGCCGCCATCACCATACCGCAGCCCACACCCTCGCCATGCAGCCATTGCCCGTAGCCCAGCCCGGATTCAATCGCGTGGCCAAAAGTGTGGCCAAAATTCAGAATCGCCCGCAGGCCTGACTCGCGCTCATCCTGCCCGACCACCCAGGCCTTGATTTCGCAACTGCGTTGCACCGCATGGGCAAGGGCATCGGGCTCTCGCGCCAGCAAGGCATCCAGATTGCTCTCTATCCAGTCAAGAAAAGCCATGTCGGCAATCGGGCCATATTTGATGATTTCTGCAAGACCGGCACTTAGCTCACGGGGCGGCAGGCTTTGCAGCGCATCCAGGTCGCAAACTACCAGTTGCGGCTGGTAAAACGCACCAATCATGTTTTTGCCCAAAGGGTGATTGATAGCCGTTTTACCGCCTACCGAAGAGTCCACCTGGGCCAGCAATGTCGTGGGAACCTGTACAAACGGCACACCGCGCATGTAGCTCGCGGCGGCAAAACCCGTCATGTCGCCGACCACACCGCCGCCCAAGGCAAACAACACGGTTTTGCGGTCGCTGCTGTTTTGCAGCAGGGCATCAAAGATCAGCTGCAGCGTTGGCCAGTCTTTATGAATCTCGCCGTCGGGCAAAGTTACCAGCAGCACTTTGCTGTAATGGCTTTTCAGCGCAGCCTGCAGTTGTGCAGCATACAAAGGCGCGACAGTAGTGTTGGAGACGATCAGCGCAGTACTTGCCGAAGGCAGGTTTTGGTAGGTGGACAAGTCACCCAGCAACCGTGTACCAATCACTATCGGGTAACTGCGCTCGGCCAGATTGATGTGTACCTGCCGGGTAGCGGGAGAGGAATTTACTTGCATGGCTGGAAGTGTAGGGGCACTTGGCGTGCGCCATGGCCGACTGCTGAGTTGATAAGCCCGTACCCAGCTATCTGGGCGGCACGGTGCCCGCAAGCTCAAGCTGCATCAAGATCATGTTGACCAGCGTAGCGACCGACGGACGACCTGTTTCGATAACGAAATGAGCCGTCTCCCGGTACAGGGGGTCGCGTACGGCATAAAGATCACGCAAGCGGCCAAGCGGGTCAGCCACCTGCAACAAGGGCCGATTGATATCGTGCCGCAAGCGCCGAAAAAGCTCGTCTGGCGAAGAGCTTAAATAAACCACCTGCGTACGTTCGCGCAGATGCTGGCGATTTGAAGCCCTCAGTACGGCACCCCCGCCCGTCGCCAAAACGCCTTTTTGGTCCCGGGTGAGCTGGTCAATGACAGACTCTTCAACATCGCGGAATCGGTCTTCGCCTTCACGCTCGAAGTATTCACGAATGGAGCAGCCTAACTGGACCTCAATGGCATGGTCAGAATCAGAAAATGAGACCTGAAGCCGCCGGGCGAGTTGCCGCCCGACGGTGGATTTTCCGGAGCCGGGGAGGCCTATGAGACTGATATTCAAAAAGGAATAAAGAATGTCGTTTCCAAACCCGAAGGCACCTTGACCGTAATAACGACAGAGTCTCCAGCAAGACAGTCCTTTAATGCCACGAGACCCGATGTAGCAAGATCCGAAAGAGGGTTTGTGGTTGGAACGACATTTGGGACTGGAGTACCGAATACCTTATCCACGGCACACGTCAAACTATCAGCGGTACTGGCATTGTTAGCCTGAGCTGAGAAGGTTGTACCGAGTGGCAAAGGAAGTAAGAGGTTGTCAAAACTGCGGAGTTTAAAAGAAACGCCGCCAGCGCCGGCCGACAGGACATCGAGAGCCGGCTTTGTGGAGGAAAATAGAATGACAGCCTGTTGACGAACTGTCGTCTGCAAGCTTGCATCACAGGTATTTGCTCTTGAAGGAAACGGCTCCCCTACCCCAGGGCACGCCAAAGACCCGCCGCGCGGTATCAAAAACTCCCCATCACCGGCAGCGTCGTAGATACCGTTTTCGTTATCATCGCGATATGCATCCCCAATATTAACCAGCGTATCGATTCCAGGCTCATAAATATTATTGCCATTGGTATCAATATAGGTCTTAGTACCATTTGTGTACGCAAGTACAGATACTCGGCCGCCAGCGGGCCGTGGATTTTGACTAATAAAGCTTACCGAACAAAGCGAAATTCCATTTACCCGAGCCGTGGCACAACTTCTTGCGACCTGTCCACCCTCAGCGGTAAAGTTAATAACAGTCCCATCATCAACTGCGTTGCCTTGTCGGTCTGCAATTCGAACGGTCAACTGGGTACTAGCGCCACTTAAAGCCCAACCTTCGATGTTGTAGGTTTCAACTGACAGATCCATTCTCTCTTGCGACGGTGGACCAGAAGCAACAGTCAAGTTTTGGGACTCTGAAAATACCAAGGGGTTCGAAACCAATTCTGCTCGAACCTTAACGGCTCCTGGAATTGTTCCAGAAAAAATCGCAATCGAAATATCGCCGTTTGAGAGTGTATTTGCGGTAACTGGCGCAGTTGACCCAGCAGCCCCCAAACCAACCCCTCCAGGATTGGTCACTATGCTAAATTTAACTGGAACGCTAGCTAATCCCGAGCCTGTTGACGAAAGCACCTTGAACTTGACAGTCGCTTGGTCGACAGCACCCGACCCCGCAACAAATATTTGCGCCGGCACAGCAGAAGCGAATACCACGGCGTTCGCGGTCGGGGCTGCTACGTTGATGCTTATTGAGCGCTGGGTGGCACCAGCGCTTGAAGTTGTAATAGTTACAAGCCCCGTACACAGTGAACCATCAACCGCTATCGCGTCATAAACCGCAGCAGCTACACCTGCTCCATTCGAGGTAATACTGATTCCGCCTACGGAGGTATCTTGGCTATTAATACGGCCGCACGACGTAGTGAAACTTACGTTTACAGGAACCCCAGAAATGGCAACTCCACCAACTAACGCAGTAACCTGAACCGAGGTGTTAGCGCCAGACGCAATACTAGAACTACCAGCCACCAAGTTAGACAGGACAAGACTTGATGCTTGAACAGAAAAATCAGCTTGTGAAGTAATTGCCGTACCAGAAACATTAGCGTTAGCCGATACCGTTGCGGCGCCGATACTTGATACCGAAGCGGGCGCAATGCTTACCTCGGCAACACCTGATGAGTTAGTAAGAGCAGTCAGCGGTGCCAAAGTGGCAATTGCTGCCCCTCCCATAGAAAAAGTCACTAATTTCGATGCCACCGGTAGCCCGGCCGCATCTTTGACGGTAGCCCTTGCAACAAATCCCCCTCCAAGAGAAATACTGACCACCGATACATTACTCGCATTAAATATGCCCAAAGCCAACGTAGGAGCGGCCACAACTACAGTAGGTGTAGTAACTGACGTAGTTGCAGTAGTTGCTGCACCGCCGCCAGCTACAGTACCCGCACTTCCCCCACCCCCCCCGCAAGCCGCCAAAAAGACAACCAGCAAGAGCCCGATGATTTTTATAAATAGTCGCATGTGATTTAAACAATAGTGATTTAAAGATACTTGAATATTGACTGGACTGGCCTAGCGAGCTGCAGCCCGGTCGCCAATCATCTTGGGGGTGATGAAAACAAGCAATTCAGATTTGCTGCTGCTACGAGCCTTGCTTTTGAACAGGTTGCCAACCCCAGGGAGGTCGCCCAACAAAGGTACTTTTGTTTCAGACTCGGATTCTGTGAGTTCGAAAATGCCGCCAATAACCACGGTTCCGCCGTTTTCAACCAGCACCTGCGTCTTGATGTGCTTGGTATTAATGGCAATACCCGCAGCAGTTGTTTCACCGCGGCTGTCTTTATTGATATCAAGGTCCAAAATAATATTGCCTTCGGGCGTGATTTGCGGCGTCACCTCAAGCTTCAGGTTGGCCTTTCTGAAGGCAACTGAAGTCGCGCCGCTGGACGTCGCTTGCTGATAAGGGAACTCGGTGCCCTGTTCAATCAACGCTTTGGTCTGGTCTGCCGTCACAATTCTTGGACTTGACACCAGTTTGCCCTTGCCATCAGCCTCAAGCGCCGACAACTCAAGATTCAGAAAGCGGTTTGCAGACGAACTAAACAGGGAAATTGCAAATGTTGCGGCGTTGTAGCCGCCTTGGCCCAGTGCGGGCAAATTGACGAACTGGGTGTTGCTGGTATCCAGCGTGCCGTTGCTTTCCAGAGTGGTTGCAGAAACAGCGTTATACGTTCCACCAAGAGCCACCCTGTTTGCACCGCCCACAGAGTAACCTGCATCACCGCCCCTTACGCCGCGCAAATCGCTGCCGCCGAGTCGTACGCCCAATGACCTTCCGAAAGTATCGGATGCCTCAACAATGCGTGCTTCAATCAGCACTTGCCTGACGGCTATGTCGAGTTTGGCAATCAATTGCTGAACCTGCTCAAGCTTGATGCCAATGTCGTTGACAAAAAGCTGATTGGTTCGTGGTTCAGCAATAACGCTGCCCCGTACGCTCAAGATTCTGGCGGAACCTGCACCACCACCGCTTGCAAGCAGTTGCGCTGCAACATCCACCGCCTTCGCGTAGTTGAGCTGAAACGCCTGATTTCGCAGGGGCTCCAGACTCTGCAAGGCAGTTTTCGATTCCAAATCCTGCTTTTCCTTGGCGGCGAGTTCGTCTTTCGGGGCGATGAGTAATACATTGCCCGACTTGCGCATGCCCAGACTCTTGGCCTGCAAAATAATGTCCAGCGCCTGGTCCCAGGGCACATCCTTCAAACGCAAAGTGACGGCACCAGTTACCGTGTCAGATGTAACAATATTGAAGTTTGTGAAGTCTGCAATCACTTGTAGCAGTGACCGGATTTCAATATTCTGGAAGTTTAATGACAGCTTCTCTCCGGTGTAACCGGGACCCTGACTCAACTTGTTGGGGTCAATTTTCTGCTCACGCACTTCAAGCACAAACTGATTGTCGCTTTGGTAGGCGCTGTGTTCCCACGCGCCCTTGGGCTCAACAATCATGCGGACTCTGTCGCCAGTCTGAAAAGTGCTTACGCTTTGAATAGGTGTACCGAAATCGGACACATTAAGACGACGGCGAAGACCCTCAGGCAACGCGGTTTTCAGGAACTCGACCACCAGCGTTTGCCCCTGCCTGCGAATATCAACGCCCACCTGGTTATTGGAGAGGTCGACGATTACGCGCCCCGAACCGTCAACCCCGCGGCGAAAGTCGAGATCTTTGAGAGGCAAGACATCACGATTACGATTTTCAGCAAACGCAGGAGCCACAGACGGCGCAGGTGCCACCGCCACTACAGGATCCAGTGTGATGAACAGTGATTTGCCCTGTATTTGTGCCTTGTAAGCTGCGGACGCCTTCAGATTCAGAACTACCCGGGTTCTCTCACCGGCCTGCACCACGTTGGCAGAGCGGAGATTACCGAGGTTGAGATCAACCGCAGAGCGGCCCATAGAGTTGCCAATCCCGGGGAAATCAAGCGCTATACGGGCTGGCGATTGAATACTGAATCCGGTGGGTACAACTGTAAGAGGTTCGGCCATATCAATACGTATGACCTCAGATCCGCCTTGTATGGAGCCCGTCACAGACTGGATGGTATTGGCAGTTTGAGCCTGCGCCGTAGCGCCTGTAGTAGCCGCAAATAGCGCAACGCATACCGACATGCATCCAAGCGTCTCCCCAAGCCAGCCCCGCAGGCTGCACCCAAGTGCACCCGCTTTTGTTGTCAATGCCTGCTCGTTCATTTTGTTACCTCTTGAAGCTGTAATGTCGCCGTTCGCTCTATCCACTCGCCCGCGGCATCCTGCACGATTTCGCGCAAAGTCAGACCCGTCTCTGAAACCTTGGTAATACGGCCATAATTTTGACCAAGATAGTTGCCCACGCGAACCTGGTACAACAAGTTGTCCACGCGGACAAGTGCCACTGGCTTACCGACGTTGATAAGACTGCCCACCATGGCAACGGTATCCAGCGGGGCTGCCTCAAGCGGCTCACGGCGCCTGGCAAGCTCAGGCGCAATCAAGGCTGCGTTGGCAGTAGGCTGATTGGAATCACGCTTGAGGGCCTGGGCGAGTTTCTCTTTACTGAAAGGTTCAACCGAACCTTCCTGGGTATAGGCCTGTGGCGTGAATTTGCTTGGCTCGGGAAGGCGGTCCACCTTCGGTTTGGTCTGGCTTCGCTGAACGGCCATCCACTGTTGCAGTTCCTCTTGCTGTGACGAGCCACAGCCCGCAATGGCAAGCAGGGCCGCCATCAGAAGAACCCAAGAGATTTGCTTGGTTACGCTCATTTTTTATCTCCTTTGGGAGGAGGTGGCGCTGTCTTGCGCTGCAAGGCTACTTCATCTTTGTCCAGATAGCGGAAGGTTTTAGCCGTGGTGTCGAGAGTCAGCATGCCGTCCCTGCCCGGAACAAGACTGAGATTGTTCAGCGTCACGATTCTGGAAAGGTTGGCAATGTCTGCTGCAAATGCCCCAAGGTCGTGGTACCGCCCTGTCACCCTTACCGATATGGGCAATTCTGCATAGTATTCCTTGACGCTCACCTGGCCTGGCCTGAACAGCTCAAACTGCAGGCTGCGCCCCAGTCCAGCCTGATTAATGTCTGAGAGCAGAGCGTCCATTTCGGCCTTACTGGGCAACTGCTTTTCAAGCTGCGTCACGTACTGCTGGACTTGTTCACGCTGTTTTCTCAGGGCATCAAGACTGGCCGCCTGACCTAGCTTTTTCGTGTAGTCAGCCCGCAGCTGCACTTCTTTGCCCTGCTCAGCAGTCAATTCTTCATCCGAGGAGCTCAACCACGCGAACCACAGTCCAACCACGACCAATACGGACACAGCAACGCACAAAAGATAGCGTGGAAAAGCTGGCCATGTCGATGGGTCATTGGTATCGAGCCCAGTGAACTGGGCTTTGAGCCGGGACTGCAGCCCAGCAACATCAATATTGAGTTTTGGAATTTTTGCCATAGTCAACCCTGATCAAACCTTTGCGGCCGATGACGCGGCGCGCGCTGGCGTCACGGCTGCAGCAGGCGCCGCCGGCTTGGCCTGGTCACTTGCACGTTTAAGCGACACGCGCATGGAAAAGTTGGAAACACGTCGCTGATCGCGAGGCGTCAGCGCCACTGTGGCCGCCGTAATCTCAACCAGTTCAGGGCGAGTCAACCAGGGGCTATTGTTGTTGAGGTTACGCAGCAGCTCAGACACACGCTCATTGGATTGGGCTACACCGGTTAGCAATACGTTCTGATTATCCTGACGCATGCTGGTGATGTACACACCATCCGGGAGCTGTTTGACCAGTTCATCAAGCAAATACACCGGAAGGTTGCGGTTGCCCTGAAGATCTTCAACGGCAGTTTGCCTGGCGCGCAGCGCGGCGATCTCCTGCTGCAGGCCGGCGATATCTTTTATTTGCCCTTCAAGCTTTGTGATCTCGTTTTTGAGCGTGAGGTTTTTGTCCTTTTGCGCCGAAATCTGGGCCTGATACCAGGAATACACACCACCACAAATCAATCCGCCCACCAGCGCTGCAATGCCCAGGGTCGTAAAGAATAATTCGCGCCTGCGCTTGCGCGCCGCTTCGCGGTGAGGGAGCAGGTTGACGAGGATCACTGCAAAAACCTCCGTAGAGCAAGCCCACACGAGGTCAAATACGACGAAGCTTCACGCCGCATCTTTTTCTCCCGCACATTGCTACCGATAGTCATACCGTCAAACGGATCAGCGAGCAGGCACGCAAATGAGGTTTGCTGTGTCACAGACTCTTTCAGGCCGGTAAGCGCGGACGAACCACCGGCCAGCATGACATAGTCCACCTTGTTGTAAGGCGTGCTGGTGAAAAAGAACTGCAACGCCCGTCCGATCTCCTGGGCCATGCTCTCGACAAACGGCTTGAGGACACCCGAATCGTAATCTTCAGGCAGATCTCCGCTGCGTTTTTTGCTTTCGGCTTCTTCAGGAGAAAAACCATATTGACGCACGATCAGCTGGGTAAGCTGCGCTCCACCGAAGGCCTGGTCACGCTCGTAAAGAACCTCGTCGTTCTTGATGACCTGCATGCTGGTGGTAAGAGCACCTACCTCAAACAGCGCAACCAGGGTATCGACCCCCTTGTTGGGCAAATTCTCGATCAATCGCGCAGTAGCCAGCCGCGAAGCATAGGACTCAACATCCACAACAACCGGCTTAAGCCCGGCCGCTTCGGCCAGCCCCTGGCGATCTTGTACTTTTTCCTTGCGGGATGCAGCTATAAGCACCTCTACATCTCCGTTTGACGTGGCGCTGGGGCCCACCACGCAAAAATCCAGACTCACTTCGTCAAGTGAAAACGGAATGTACTGGTTGGCCTCGGATTCCACCTGGATTTCAAGCTCAGCGTCGCTCAGACCGCCAGGCAGGATGATTTTTTTGGTGATGACTGCAGATGCAGGCAAAGCCATCGCCACCTGTCTGGTACGCGTTCCGCTCTTTTTGACCAGGCGGCGCACGGCCTCTGCCACTTCGTCGAATTTTTCGACATTGCCGTCGGTTATCCAGCCGCGCTCAAGCGGCTCAATGGCACAGCGGTCGAGCACGAGGTTGCCTTGCTTGTCGCGACTCAACTCGACCAGCTTGACGCTGGACGAACTGATGTCAAGACCCAGTAAAGGTGGTTCCTGGCGATTGAATAAAGACCCCAAAGAGATCAAGACGGTCCCCAAATCATGGCTAATGAGTAGCCCTACATACTTAAGAAATCACTTGAATACTATCAGTAAGCTCCTTGTACAGTAAGGATTTTTTCGATTTCGCGCACTATTACCGTTGCCAAAAGCCGACGTTTTTACCAAGCACGACTATCAGCCCGGGACCGCCGGATGACCTGATCGGGTAAAACGCTATATGAGCGCATATCCCCGGGCAATGATGTATTTGCCAATAGCCGTTATTCATCGCATATTTTTATAATAACGGTGCGCCGTTACGATTGCCACCATGTCATCCACCCCTTCAGTCCCGCCACCCCCAGACACCAAACCCATGCCGACCGGTCACCCGCTCTGGCTGAATTGGCTTATCAAGCTCCTTCTTTGGGGGGGCGGACTGGTTGCCGCGGGTATTCTGAGCTTGTTGATGGTGGTCGCAGTGGCACTGGCAGTGGCTTACCCGAACCTGCCCGACATTTCTGATTTGTCTGACTACCGGCCCAAACTGCCCATGCGTGTCTACTCATCGGACGGTATTGTCATCGGCGAATTTGGCGAAGAACGCCGCAGCCTGACGCCCATCAAGGACATTCCCAAGGTCATGAAAGACGCCGTACTGGCCATAGAAGATGCACGATTCTTTTCCCATGGCGGCGTTGACTATCTTGGCGTGGTCCGCGCGGGGTTGGCGAACGTCGGGCGCGCAAAAAGCCAGGGCGCCTCGACCATCACCATGCAGGTTGCGCGAAACGTGTATCTTTCCGCCGAGAAAAGCTACACCCGCAAAATTTACGAAATTCTGCTGACCTTCAAGCTGGAGCACCTGCTGAGCAAAGACCAGATTCTTGAGATCTATATGAACCAGATTTTTCTGGGCAACCGGGCCTACGGCTTTGCTGCAGCGTCAGAAGCTTATTTTGGGAAACCGCTCAAGGACATCAGCATTGCCGAGGCAGCCATGCTGGCTGGCCTGCCCAAAGCGCCATCGGCTTACAACCCGATTGTCAATCCCAAGCGCGCCCGCTCGCGCCAGCTCTACATTATTGAGCGCATGCAAGACAACGGATTTATCACCGCAGCGCAGGCTACAGCGGCCAAGGCCGAAGAACTAAAGGTTAAAACCGGCCCTGACGCTGGTCGAGTGCATGCTGAGTACATTGCCGAGAGTGTGCGGCAACTGGTTTATAACCAGTACGGTGACCAGACCTATACGCGTGGCCTGAATGTTTACACCACCCTGCGCGCGGGAGATCAGACGGTAGCCTACAAGGCACTGCGCAAAGGGATCATGGACTATGAGCGCCGCCAGATCTACCGGGGTCCAGAAAAATTCGTTGATGTGCCGCTGGACCCGAAAGATGCGGAAGAAGCCATTGACGATGCACTGACTGACAACCCGGACAACGGCGACATCATGTCGGCCGTCGTTCTGGAGGCCAACCCCAAAAAGATTCTGGCCATGCGCCCGAATAGCGAAAGCGTTGAAATCACGGGCGATGGCCTCAAACCCGCCCAGTCCGGCCTGGCTGAGAAAGCCGCGCCCAACATCAAAATCCGGCGAGGGGCAGTAATTCGCGTTGCCAGAACGCCCAAAGGCACCTGGGAAATCACACAGCTGCCAGAAGTCGAAGGCGCTTTCATAGCCCTGGACCCGCGCGATGGTGCAATCCGGGCGTTGGTCGGCGGTTTTGATTTTGAAAAAAACAAGTTCAACCACGTTACCCAGGCATGGCGCCAGCCTGGCTCCAGCTTCAAGCCGTTTATTTATTCTGCCGCGCTTGAAAAGGGCTTCACGCCGGCAACAGTGATTAACGATGCGCCCCTGTTTTTCGATGCAGGCGTCACGGGTGGCCAGCCGTGGGAACCCAAGAACTATGACGGCACATTCGACGGGCCGATGAGCCTTCGAACTGCCCTGAAGAAATCAAAAAACATGATTTCGATACGTATCCTGCAGGCTATAGGTGCACCTTATGCACAGGAGTGGATTACCCACTTTGGTTTCGAGGCAGAAAAGCACCCGGCGTACCTGACCATGGCGCTGGGCGCGGGCTCGGTCACACCGATGCAAATGGCCACCGCGTTTTCGGTATTTGCAAATGGCGGCTACCGCGTTAATCCTTATCTGATCACCAGAATCACGGACCAGAAAGGCAAGGTACTGGTTGAAACCAAGGCACCCACACTTGATGAATCGGCACGTGGTGTTGATGCCCGCAATGCGTTCATCATGTCCAGCCTCCTGCAGGAAGTGACACGCTCGGGTACCGCTGCCAAGGCACAAGCAATTTTGAAGCGGCCTGACCTTTATGGCAAAACGGGTACCACCAACGACTCAATTGATACCTGGTTTGTAGGTTACCAACCCACGCTGACGGCCGCAGTCTGGATGGGTTATGACACACCCAAAAAACTCGGCGACCGGGAAACGGGAGGCGGCTTGAGCCTGCCGATATGGATTGACTTTATGAGTTATGCGCTCAAAGGTGTGCCGGTAAGCGAGCCCCCGGTTCCTGAAGGTGTGGTCAACCTGGGCGGCGAATGGTATTACGACGAATACGCCAAAGGCGCAGGGGTCAGCAGTGTGGGATTGCGCGACGCCGTGGTGCGAGATAACTCCAGCGAACCAGCTCCTGTACCTGGCGCCGCAATTTCTGTTTTACCCCCGGCAGACGAGAAAAAGCGGATTCTCGACCTGTTCAAAAACTAATGCCCAGCGCGCCTTTGCACTTGTATCTGCGCACGTTTCAGTGCTTGTTTCAGTGCTTGCTTCAGTGCTTGTTTCAGGGCTTGAAACTGAGTTGCGCACCAGACTGCTCGCTGGCGTAACGCGATAGCGCTGCAAAAAACTCGCTGTTATCCCTGGTGTCGAGCCACTGGCCCTCACCCTGGTTATTGCCGAGATTGAACTTGTAGTGAAAGCCGCCAGCCTTGGCGGCCATCCAGATTTCCTGTAAGGGCTTTTGCAGATTGATGACGATCTGGCTGTGGTTTGCAAATGTCAGCGTGATCATCCCGCCAGTACGCTGGTTGTCTATGTCAGCATCGGTTTCATCATTGATCCGGTCGCAAGCCAGCTCTACCGCAGTCAAGGCGGCCTCGGCATGGTCCAGATATTGAAGGTCGGTCATTACAATCCTGATATGGTTTTTTCAATTCAAATTTTAGGTCGCAAGCGCACTGCCTTCCGGCATCATGGGCTTGCAATCATCGTGCTTGCAGTCCTGCCTGCATTGTCAGGGCTCGCGGCCTGCGGTCAAAAAGGCCCTCTTTTTATCGCTGTTCCACCACAAGTTGCACCAGCGCCCCCTGCTGGCGCTCCTGTGCTTGCCGCACCAGCCCTACCCGCCTCAGCTTCAAAATGACCTCTGCTGCCCCATTGACGCAGGCAAAACTGCCTGGCCATCCCTTTGTCGCCTATCGCGGCAACGCACTTTCTCTTTATGTGGAAGACGTTGCGCTTGACGCGCTGGCCGCTGCCCAGGGCACGCCACTATTTGTGTATTCCAAAGCCGCCATGCTGGCAGCGCTTGGCGCCTACCAGCGCGGTTTTGCAGGTCGCAATGCGCAGATCTGCTATGCCATGAAGGCTAACTCGTCCCTGGCCGTGCTTCAGGTGTTTGCCAACGCGGGCTGCGGTTTTGACATCGTTTCAGGCGGCGAGCTTGAGCGCGTACTGGCGGCTGGTGGCCAGGCGCAAAAAATAATTTTTTCGGGTGTAGGAAAAACCCGCGCCGAGATGGCTCAGGCATTGTCTGCCGGCATAGGCTGCTTCAATGTTGAGAGCGAGGCCGAGCTCGATGTGCTGTCTGGCGTGGCGCTGCAAATGGGCTTGCGCGCCCCGGTCAGCATTCGCGTCAATCCCAACGTCGACCCAAAAACCCACCCCTATATTTCAACCGGCCTGAAAGACAACAAGTTTGGCGTGGCGCATGAAAACGCGCTGCGAACCTACCAGTATGCGGCATCGCTTGAAGGCCTTGAGATCGTTGGTATTGACTGCCATATCGGCTCGCAAATCACAGACGCAACGCCCTACCTGGATGCCATGGACCGCATACTGGACCTGGTGACTGCGATTGAAGGCGCAGGCATCACGCTGCAGCACATCGACTTTGGCGGCGGTCTGGGCATCAACTACAACAACGATGCGCCGCCTGAGGCGGACATGCTGTGGATGCAATTGCTTGCCAGGATCGACGCACGAGGCTACGGCAGCAAAAAATTGATGATTGAACCCGGTCGGTCGCTGGTGGGAAACGCAGGCGTCTGCCTGACGGAAGTGCTTTACCTCAAACCCTCACCTGAACCAGAGGGCAAAAACTTCTGCATCATTAATGCCGCCATGAACGACCTGCCGCGCCCCGCCATGTACCAGGCTTTTCATGCCATCGTGCCGCTGCTCGCTGGTGAAGAAACAGGGCCAACAGCCACCTATGACGTGGTGGGCCCGGTATGTGAAAGCGGCGACTGGATTGGCCGTGATCGCGAACTGGGAGTGGCCGCAGGCGACTATCTGGCGGTGTTGTCAGCTGGCGCTTACTGCATGAGCATGGCCAGTAACTACAACACCCGCGGTCGTGCCGCAGAAGTACTGGTCGACGGCTCCACGGTACACCTGATACGCCAGCGTGAAAACGCACAAGACCAGATGCGGCACGAGCGCCTGGTTGCCGAGTAGCTCGTATCGCTATTAATTCGATAGCTACCTAAAGCCGTAATTATTGGGCACAGCCCTCTTTTTGTTTAAATATTGCTTGAAACGCCAGCCCAGAAGCACCGCGATGATCGCGGCATAAACAAATACCTCGGCGAAGTCGTTTTTGCCTGATCGCATCCAGAAAAAGTGCAGCAAGCCCAAACCGGCAATGATGTAGACCAGTTTGTGCAGCAACTGCCAGCGTTTGGCACCCATGGCTTTGATAGCGGCGTTAAACGATGTGGCAGCCAGTGGCGTAAGCAGCAAAAACGCCAGAAAACCCACCAGAATGAATGGCCGCTTGATGATGTCTTTGACAATTTCGGGCACGTCAAAACCCATGTCAAACCAGCTGTAACTCAGTAAATGAACGACGACATAAAAGTACACAAACAGGCCCAGCATGCGCCTAAAGCGCAGTAGCGACGGTGTATTGGTGATGCTGCGCAGCGGCGTTACCGCCAGCACAATGCAAACAAAGCGCAAGGTCCAATCACCCGTAGCCCGAATCAGCACCTCGGCCGGGTTGGCGCCAAGCTGGTTCGCAAAAGCACGGTACACCAGCCAGGCAAAAGGCAGCAGGCAGATACAGAAAAGCACAGGCTTTGCTGCGGGGTGCAGCAGCAGCTTTTGCCGAGATATCATCATTGAAGCCAATTACCGTCATGAGAAACCAGCCGCGGAACCGGCTTTGCCGGGCCGCAGGCGACGGCCCCCTCGGGGCTGAGCGCCGCAGCTTCGAACCCGCTTGAGCGGGTTTGAACGGCGTGAAGAGGCTGCGCGTCTCGCGCTGCCACGTCCAGCGAACCACACGTAGTGGGGAGCGTGGGGGTCAACATTTCTAGAAAAGCTTTTTCAGGTCCATGCCCGCATAAAGCTGGCCCACCTGCTGTTCGTAGCCATTAAACATCAGCGTCTTGCGCTTTTTGGCAAACAGGCCGTCTTCTCCAATGCGCCGCTCGGTAGCCTGGCTCCAGCGTGGGTGGTCTACCTGGGGGTTGACGTTGGAATAAAAACCGTATTCCTGCGCTGCAGCCTTGTTCCACGCAGTGCGGGGTTCCTTGTCGGTAAAGCGGATTTTGACGATGCTTTTGCCACTTTTGAAGCCGTATTTCCAGGGCAATACCATGCGCACTGGCGCGCCGCTCTGGTTGGGCAGCACTTCACCGTACATGCCAAAAGTCAGCAAGGCCAGCGGGTGCATGGCTTCGTCCATACGCAGCGCCTCAACGTAAGGCCACTCAAGCACGCGCGAGCCCACAAACGGCATGGTTTTGGGGTCAGCCTGCGTGACGAATTCAACGTATTTGGCGCTGCCCAGGGGTTCGACTTTTTTAATCAGCTCTGAAAGCGAATACCCCACCCATGGAATCACCATGGACCAGCCCTCAACACAGCGCAGGCGATAAATACGTTCTTCCTGCGGGCTGAGCTTGATCAGGTCCTCAAGTGTGTAGCTTTTGGGTTGCTTGACCAGGCCCTCAATGGCCACTGACCAGGGTTTGGTGACCAGCGTATGGGCGTTTTTGGCGGGGTCTGCCTTGTCGGTGCCGAACTCGTAGAAGTTGTTGTACGACGTAACGTCTTTGTAGTCGGTGAGTTTTTCTGCAGTGACGGCACCGGCTACTGCTGATTTGCCGCCTGGCAAAGCAGCCAGCTTGCCAGGTTTGGGCACGGCCTGCGCCAGCGCTTCACGCCCTGCCCAGGTCGCCAGCGCAGCGCCTGCGGCACCGGTCGCCATCAGCTTGATCATGTCACGGCGGCCCTGATAGGTGCCGTACGAAGTGATTTCGCTGGGAACGGGGTGATTGAATCCCTGGGCGTTGGTTTTGATGAGCATGAAGTTCTTTCAATGTTGCCAAATTGCAATGTTGTTTATTAGTATGAATACGCGGCAAACTCTTACACGGATTTTGCAGCGCGCATAAAAAAAGCGAACCTTTTTGCAAAGGCTCGCCTGGTGTGACTGGTTTGGCGGACAAGGGTTCCACCCCCGCGCCGTGCGCCGCTTTCAGCGCAAACCGGCAATGTAGTCAGCCAGCGCCTTGATTTCGCGGTCATTGAGCTTGGCCGCGTTTTGTGTCATTTGCAGGTTATTTTTGCGAGTGCCATCGCGGTAGGCCGTCAGCGAACTGGCGATGTATTCAGAATGCTGGCCCTTCAAACGCGGGTACTGGGCGGGAATGCCGGCACCATTCGGGCTGTGGCAGCCGGCGCAGGCAGCGATCTGGCGCTCCTGAATACCGCCACGGTAAATGCGCTCACCGAGTGCGGACAGTTCTTTGTCTTTGGCAAAACCGGGTTTGGCCTGCTTGGATGCGAGCCAGTAGGCTATGTTTTTCATGTCATCTTCAGTCAGGCCTGCTGCAAAGCCCATCATGATGGCATTGGCGCGCTTGCCGGATTTGAATTCCTGCAACTGTTTGACCAGATATTCCGGATGCTGCTGTGCCAACTTGGGGTTGGCAGGCGTACCCGAATTACCGTCAACACCGTGGCAACTGGCACACACTGCAAAGCTGGCTTCGCCTTTAACCAGATCAGGCTTGGTCACTTTGGCGGGGGCGGCAGCAACAGCTGGTGCAGCAGCGAACGACGACATGGCAGGGACGACCAGAACGGCGGCCAGGAGGGAGGTAACAAACAGCTTCATATCTGGGGATGCTTTAATAGGTTAGCGCACAAAACTTATAACTCCCTGATTTTACAATGGCTTAAAGGTTTGTTCCCAACGTTGGGGCATTGCCGCGCCAACCCGCCACGCCTGCCTGAACCTATGACCGCATCAAAGCCCCCCTCATCAGCCACTCCAAAGCCCAAATCGGTTGCCGCCTCTACAGGATCCGTCAGCAAAACGCCCAGTCCCGAGGCAAAGATAGCCATGGGCTGGCTGCACACGGCCAAGTTTTTGACCACTGCGCCCGAGCTGAAGCACCTGCCAAGGCTGGATGTGCCTGAAATCGCCTTTGTAGGCCGATCCAACGCCGGTAAATCGACCTGCATCAACACCCTGACACAGCAGCACCGGCTGGCTTATGCGTCCAAAACGCCGGGGCGCACGCAAAGCATCAATTTATTCACACTAGGCAAACAGGGCGTAACCGACGCTGTTTTGACCGATTTGCCGGGTTATGGCTATGCGGCGGTGCCCAAAGAGGCCAAATACCGCTGGCAACAGGTGATGGGCAACTACCTGCAAACCCGCGACAACCTGAAAGCCGTGGTTTTGCTGTGCGACCCGCGCCTGGGCTTGACCGAGCTGGACGAGGTCTTGCTTGACGTGATTCGCCCCCGCGTGGTGGAGGGCCTGAAGTTTCTGGTGCTGCTGACCAAATCAGACAAGCTCAATAAAACGGAAGCCGCCAAAGCGCTGTCGATTGTCAAGCTGCAGGCCGGGGGCGGCGACGTCAAACTCTTTTCTGCCCTCAAAAAGCAGGGTGTCGAGGAGGTGGCCATGCACTTGTGGAACTGGGCGCATCCACCAGAGAAACCGGTAAAAACACCTAAACTGGTCGTCGATGATGCGGACGACACGGATGAAGGCGAAGCGCCCGAGCCGCCGGCACCGGCAGGCGCCTGAAAGTGCATTTTTCATACAAAAAGTGCTCCGTGCCCATGCGTTACGGCTTTAGTTTGCTATACAAATAATAGCGCAATGATAGAACTCACCCAGCAAACCTTGCCGCACGGCATCACCTTGTCGTGCCGCGCTACCGGTGCTGTTGGCAGGCCGGTACTGATGTTTTTGCATGGCTTTCCGGAAGCTGCCTTTGTCTGGGATGGCTTGCTGGCGCATTTTGCAAAGCCTGAAAACGGTGGCTTTCGCTGCATTGCGCCCAATTTGCGCGGTTTTGAAAATTCCAGCTCACCGACTGAGGTTGCCGCCTATCGGCCCAAACACCTGGTGCAGGACATTGCGGCGCTAATTGAATTGCAGGGGGAACCGCCGCAGCGACGGGCCGCCCCTAGCAAGGCTAGCCCCCTCGGGGGGCAGGGAATTACACAAAGTGAAGAGCGTGGGGGTCCACATCTTGAATGTCTCGTGGCCCACGACTGGGGCGGAGCCGTAGCCTGGAATCTGGCGGCCAGCCACCCGCAACTGATTAAAAAGCTCGCCATTATCAATTCGCCGCACCCAGGGACTTTTTTGCGCGAATTACAGCATTCGCCAGCCCAGCAGGCCGCCAGTGCTTACATGAATTTTTTAATTCGGCCTGATGCTGAAGCGCTTCTGGCTGAAGACGACTTTCGCCGCTTGTGGGCGTTTTTTACCCAGTTTGGCGCCGCCGGCACGGTTGGAGGGCAGCACCCCTGGCTGACAGATGCGGTCAAGGCGCAATACCGCGAAGTCTGGCAACGCGGACTGACAGGGGCACTCAATTTTTATCGCGCCTCGCCGCTGCGTCCGCCCCGGCCTGGCCCGCCGCACAACGACCCGGCAGCCGCTGGCGTGAGTATTCCGCGCGAAATGCTTGAGGTGCATCTGCCGACCCTTGTGATCTGGGGCATGGGGGACAAGGCTTTGCCACCTGCCTTGCTTGAGGGTTTGCAGGACTATGTTCCAAGCATGCAACTGCAGCGGGTTGAAGATGCCACGCACTGGGTAGTGCATGAGCAGCCCGAGCTGGTAACGAGCTACCTGCAGAAGTTTCTAAAGTCTTGATGTTGCTACCAATAAAGTAGCTGCTTGTAACCGTACTTATTGGGCATAGAGCCCTTTTTATTAAAAAAACATCAATAAACCGATGGCTCACCCTCGGGCCGGGTCTTGAAGCGCTTGTGAACCCAGTAGTACTGCGCGGGTTGGGTGTCGATGTAGCTTTCAAGATGCCGGTTCATCAGCGCGGTGTCGGCCACCATGTCGCCGGTGGGGTAGTTTCGCCAGGCGGGCAAAATCTCCACTTCATAGCCTGTGGGCGTCATGCGGTTAATGACAGGCACCACCTTGGCCCGGCCCAGTTTGGCGAAGCGTGAAAGCGAGGGCACGGTGGCTGCCGCCACACCATAAAAGGGCACAAAAACAGATTCTTCAGGGCCAAAGTTCATGTCGGGCAGCAAATACAGCGGCTGCGCGGCCTTGAGAGCGCTGACGATGGGTTGCACGCCCTCAGCCCGGCCAAACAGGCGTGCGCCACCGCCCGGTGTGCCCGCAAAACGCCTGCGGCCGCGCAAAATCCAGCGGTCCAGCAGGCGATTGGCCTGGTCGGTATAAATCGTGGTGAAAGCGCGCGGCACCTGCTGGGTCATGGCCGCCCAGCCTGCGTCAAGACCCACAAAATGCGGGGCGAAAATAACGGTGGGCTGGTTGCCCGCCAGTTCATCAAGCGCACCCGTCAGTTTCAATCTGCTTTTGACGACGCCGGCAGGCGCATGCCAAAGCCAGCTGCGGTCCAGCCAGGCCTGGGCAAAATATACAAAGGTTTGACGCGTTAGCCTATGTATTTCGGGTGTGGATAGCTCCGGAAAGCATAGCAAAAGATTCGTCTGCACGACCCGGCGGCGCGGCACAACCACAGCGTACAACACCCAGCCCAGCAGCGTGCCCATCGTCCGCACCAGCGGCAAAGGCAAGGCGGCCAGCACTTGCATGAAAACAATGCCGCCTCGTGTAAAAACACCGCTGGCCAGATGGCGCAGCGTTTTCAAACTGCGTCCTTTCGGGGTGTTTTGTAGCGTCCGTAACCCCACAGGTACTGGCCGGGCTGGCTCAGCACAATGACTTCAATGGCCTGGTTGATTTGCGTTACAGCCGCCAGGATCTCGTCCCTTGAGACTGCGGTCAGCGGTGCCAGCGGTGACGCTAAAGGCGGCCAGATTTTGAGCCGGTAACCCGCTCCGCGCGGCAGCCGTTCGCAACTGACAGGCAACAGTGTGGCTCCGCTCTGGATGCGCAAACGCGCTGCCAGCGTCATGGTGTAGGCAGGCTTGCCGAAAAACGGCGCCCAGATTCCGAGGCCCTCAGGCGGCACCTGGTCAGTCAACAATGCCACCGCCTGATTCGCTTTAAGTGCTTTGTGCATCAGGCGAATACCGCTTAATGAGGCGGGTACTACCGTCAGTTTGGGCCTGTGCCGGGCGGTTTCTTCGATGGCGGCCAACCAGCGCTTGCGGGCCGGGCGATATATCGCCGTGATAGGGCCATACAGCTCTGCCAGGACTTGCGGACCCAATTCAAAACTACCGCAATGGGGCCCAAAAAAAATCACGCCCTTGCCCCTGCCAAATGCCTGCTCAGCATGCAGCTGGCCTTCAATCTGCACGTTACCCAGGCATGACGCGTCTTGCGGCCGCATCCAGAGTTTGGGTAGCTCCGCAACAAAGCGCCCAGCCTCGGCGATGGCCGGTTTGGCGACGTCAAAAGTCAACCCGGCCTGCGCGACGTTAATACGAAATTGCTTTCGATAACCAGGGCTCAGCAGCCAGACCAGCCTGCCCAGCAGGCCGCCGACAGCGTGCAGCAAAGCCAGGGGCCAGACAGATAAAAATTGAAAGAGCCAGCGCATCAGAAAATTGAATGGGGTAAACCAGGTAAAGCCAAGTCAAGGCTATTCAAGCGGCGATGAGGTCCAAAGGTGCCCGCCCTATAATCAAGACTGTCGCCGAGTTATTGAACAACTTGCAGGGCGACATTAAACCAAACTGCTAAAGCGTTCGCCGAGGCACCCAGGCTGGCAACGCGCCAATCAACCCAATGGAGTGTACGCAATGGCGAACGATTTTCTCTTTACTTCCGAATCTGTATCCGAAGGTCATCCCGACAAAGTCGCCGACCAGATCTCTGATGCCATCCTTGATGCCATCTTCAAACAGGACCCGCTTTCACGCGTGGCCGCTGAAACCCTGACCAACACCGGCTTGGTGGTGCTGGCTGGCGAGATCACCACCAACGCGCATGTTGACTACATCCAGGTGGCACGCGACACCATCAAGCGCATTGGCTACGACAACACCGACTACGGCATCGACTACAAGGGCTGTGCGGTGATGGTCTGCTATGACAAGCAGAGCAACGATATCGCCCAGGGGGTGGACCACGCAAGTGATGACCACCTCAATACAGGTGCTGGCGACCAGGGCCTGATGTTTGGCTACGCTTGCGATGAGACGCCCGAGCTGATGCCCGCACCCATTTACTACGCCCACCGGCTGGTAGAGCGCCAGGCGCAGCTGCGCAAGGACGGCCGCCTGCCGTTTTTACGCCCTGACGCCAAAAGCCAGGTGACCATGCGCTACGTTGACGGCAGGCCGCACAGCATCGACACCGTGGTGCTGTCTACCCAGCACAGCCCTGACCAGAGCGAAACCATGCACAAGATGAAGGCTTCATTTATTGAAGCCATCATCGAAGAAATCATCAAGCCGGTGCTGCCCAAGCACATGCTGACCGAAAACACCAAATACCTGATCAATCCGACAGGCCGCTTCGTGATTGGCGGCCCGCAAGGCGATTGCGGATTGACGGGCCGCAAAATCATTGTCGACACCTATGGCGGCGCATGCCCGCACGGCGGCGGCGCTTTCAGCGGCAAAGACCCCAGCAAGGTTGATCGCTCGGCTGCCTACGCAGCACGCTATGTGGCGAAGAATATCGTTGCGGCGGGTTTGGCGCGCCAGTGCCAGATTCAGGTGGCTTATGCCATCGGTGTTGCAAAGCCGATGAACGTGACGGTGTACACCGAAGGCACGGGCGTGATGCCTGATGAAAAACTGTCAGCACTGGTGCAGGAGCACTTTGACCTGCGTCCGAAAGGCATTATCCAGATGCTGGATTTGCTGCGCCCGATTTATGAAAAGACGGCAGCGTACGGGCACTTTGGCCGTGACGAGCCGGAGTTCACATGGGAAAAGACCGATAAAGCTGCAGCCCTAAAGGCTGCTGCCGGCCTGTAAGGCCGCCGCGCAATGCGCGGTATCGGTCTTTCAGCGCAGGCTAACTTCGTGAAACGAAGTTAAGGGCCAAGGGCCCGGTGCCGGAGCTAACGTACGGACAAGGCTGCTGCGCTGCGGGCTGCAGCGGGTCTCTAAAGTTTGGGCAACTCCAGCGTCAGCCAGCCATCGCCTCGTTCCAGCTTCACGCTGAATGATCTGGCCATGGCCTGAACATCCGCCCAGCCAATCATGCGGTATTTGCGAACGATGTCCCGGGACGCCGGGGGGTGTTGGGCATCGTCAAGCAGCATGCGCAAATGCAGTCGGCTGCTTTGATGGCTGTGGGTTGCTGCTTCAAAGCTGACCTGCAAGGCAGTACCCACGCTGCGCTGGTCACAAAACGCCAGCAGTGCCCCCATGAAAACGCTTCGAAGAAAACTTTGCGGCGCAGTGGCTGAATCGTCTGTTATGCCATTGACAAGTTCCAGCCCATGCGCAGACAGCTCCACGGCCAGCAACTTGATGGCTTCTTCCACGCTGCTGCGCAAGCTGACGTATGTGTCCTCGCTTGAAGCAATCCAGCCCAGGGCGTTGATGCAATCGGCGGTGGCCTGTTTTGTCAATGCGCTTACTGACGCGACGTTTTTAATGATGGCCTGCAGGTCAGGCTCCGGCGCATGCACGCGCCGCTCCAGCACCATCATCAGCATGCGTACCGGCTGCATGGCGCCCGCCACATCGTGGCGCAGCACAGGCATCAGGCGGCGGAGCACTGCATAACACGCCGCCTCGGCCAGCCTGTCGTTCAGGCCTGCCGGGCTTGAGGGTGCTGCCATGGACTCAGCGGGTAAATGTGCAAGATCTGAAGTGGACATGGTAGGGTGTGTTTGAGTGGGTTGGGGTCGGTCCGCAGCCTTGAATAAGCTGCATTAAGGTGGCAAGGGTGTTAAAGGTGGTAACGGTGATGAAGGTGGTAAAAATGTCGACAACAAGGCTTCGACCGCTTCGGGGTCCACTGGCTTGGTCAGGTGGGCATGAAACCCCGCCCTTTTTGATTTCTGGATGTCCTGTTCCGACCCCCAACCAGTCAGTGCAACTAGCGTGCTGGATGCCGTGGCCGGCGCGGCCAGCAAGTGCCGCGCTACTTCGTAGCCGTCCATGCCCGGCAAGCCAATATCCAGAAACACCACCTCGGGCCTGAATGTCCTGGCCGTATCCAATGCCTCCTGGCCGCCAAAGGCTGCGCGGGCGTTGTGCCCTGACAGGTCCAGCAACATCACCAGTGTCTCGGCGGCATCGACGTTGTCATCGACCACCATGATCCGGTGGCTGGCTGGCCTTGTTACCCTTGCAGGCGGGGAAAGCATGGTGGACGGCCCGGACACAGGGCTTGCGGCCGTCGGCAAGATCACCGTGAAGGTGCTGCCCTGGTCAATGCCGCCGCTGGCCACCTCCACCACGCCGTCATGCATGCCCACCAGGGTTTTGACCAGCGACAGCCCAATGCCAAGACCACCCTGGGCACGGTCAAGCGTGCGGTTGACCTGGGTGAACATGTCAAATACCGAGCCCAGCATCTCGGCCGGGATGCCCAAGCCGGTGTCCTGCACTGAAACCAGAACACTGTCGCCGCGCACCACTGCTGAAAATTTGATGTGGCCGCCGGCGCGCATGTATTTGGCTGAATTGGTCAGCAGGTTACTTAAAATTTGCGCCATGCGGGTTGGATCGGCGTCCAGCCACACAGCCTCAACGGGCCAGTCGGTGATCAGCGTATGGTGCGCGGCGTCAATCATCGGCTGCGACGCCTCCAGCGCAGTCGCCGCAATCTCCTGAAGGCTGATGCGCTCGCGCTTGAGCACAATCTTGCCGCTGCTGATGCGCGAGACATCCAGCAAATCGTCGATCAGCCGCACCAGTTGCCCCAATTGGCGCTCCATCACAGGTAAAGTGCGCACCACCATATCAGCACCTTCAACGCCCTTTGCTGAAATCTTGAGCAGCTGCAAACCGGTTCGTATGGGCGCCAGCGGGTTGCGCAGTTCATGCGCCAGGGTAGCCAAAAACTCGTCCTTGCGCCGATCAGCATCACGCAGCGACTCTTCAATCAGCTTGCGATCTGTGATTTCCACAGCGGCCACCACCACGCCCTCAATACCCCCGTCTGCACCGCGTAGCGGCTCCACCGTCAAGTCGTAGTGACATTGCCGCCCTTCAATTTCAAGGGTGATTTCGCTGCGCCTGCCGACACCACTCTCGAAAACCTGCCGCTTCAAGCGAACCAGTGGCCCGGCATGTTGGGGCGACAGGAGTTCCTCATCAAGCCGGCCGAGAACGTCTGCAGGGTCAAAAGCCGGATGCGGGTTTCGAATCCAGGTGTAGCGAAGGTCGTGATCGGTGGTGTACACGAGGATGTTGCTGTTTTTAAGTGCCACCTCAAACCGCGACTCGCTTAGCCGCAGAAGGTCCGAAGCCTGCTTGCGTTCTGTCACATCGCTGGTGATTTCCAGCACGAACTCAACACGGCCGTCCGCGTCAAATTCAGGAACCAGTCGCGACGCGTAATGGCGAATGCCCAGCAGTCCGTCCAGCTCAAATTCAATGACTTGCTCGACACGGGTACCAAAGACCGCGCGCGAAGCGGTTTCCCGTAACCGGCAAAGGGCTTCAGGAGTCCCCATTTCGCGTTTGGTTTTACCCAAACAGTCCACCTTGCGCAGACCGGTCACTTTTTCAACTGCGGCATTCATAAACACCAAGCGAAAATCACGGTCAAATCGGCTCAACATGTCGGGGATGTTGTCGGCCAGTGTCTGCAGCTCCAGCTGGCTGCGGCGCATAGCATGTTCGCTGCGCACCTGATCGGTCCGGTCCACCCCATGCAGGAAAATCCCGGACACCTGGCCACCGGCCTCGCGCAGGGGCATGTAAACAAAATCGACAAAAATTTCTGTCAAGGCGGTTTTTGAGTCACGGCGCACAAAAGCCCGCATGCCTTTGGCCTCAAAACTTTCGCCGGTTTGATAGACCTTGTCGAGCAGAGCAGGAAACCCCTGGCGGGCAACCTCGGGCAGCGCTTCGGCGTAGGTCATACCCAAAATCTCCGGCCCATGCTGCACCAGCTTATAAAAAGCCTGGTTGGCCATTTCAAACACATGGCCGGGTCCGCGCAACACGGCTGAAAACGAAGGCATGATGGCCACCGCTTGCGTCAGTTGCATCCGGCTGGCCAACAGTTTTTCCTCAGAACGCGCCTGCTCAACTGCGGCCCAGGTGCGTTCGGCTATTTCGCGCACCATGAATTTTTCGTCATGGGTCCAGACGCGAGGGGTGTTCTGATGCACGCCCATGATTGCAGCAAGCTTGCCGTTTTTTAAAATCGGTATCGACAAATTGCTGACAACGTGCATGCTGGCGTAGGCCCGCTTTTCAGCCGCTGAATAGCCAGGCGCCAGTGCCAGGTCGGGTACATGAACCATGTTGCCAGCCCGAAGGGTTTCAATCAAGGCCTGACCGTAGTCCGCCAGACAATAAGCGCCATCAATTTGTTGCACCCCGCTGACGTAACCTTGCCCGACGAGCACGCGTTCATCGTCTATCAATTCGGCATAAATCAGCCGACTGGCGCCAAGGTACCGGCCCAGCAATTGGGACGCCACCCGCTTAACGGCATGTTCGTCCATCAGGTCGCGGGTGGCGTCGCCGAACAGCGCGCGAAACGCGTCGCGGTCGGCCACCTGGCGAATGACCTCCTTGCGCTGGCGCAGCTCGCGCGCCACAGCCCAGCTTTCACAGGCGTTTTCAACTGCCCGGCTCAGTGCCTGGGGGCTGGTCCATGCCTTGCCGATGTAGTCTTGTGCACCAGCGCGCAGCACCCGCCTGCCGTCGTCGCGGCTGACGCCGCCCGTCACCACCACAACCGGGCACACCGGCATGCCGTCTGGCCCCTTGAGCGCTGCCAGCACATCGGGCGCGTCCATATCGGGCAAGTTGTAGTCCAGCAGCATGCAGTCGGGCAGCACCAGCGCGGCCCGCACGGCCGCAATGGCAGTTTGCGCTGATTCAGCTTCGATAAAGGTCAGTCGCCTGTCGCACCCCTTGAGCAGCATGCGTCGCAATTCGGCACGCTCATCAAGGCTGTCGTCAACCACCAGAATGCACCAATCGGGCAATGGCTCATCGACGGCGCGTGGCATCAAGGGGCTTTCACCGTGGCAGCCAGCGGCGTCACCGCGTTCAGCCAGTACTGCAACAAGCCACTGAGCAACAACCGGTACTGGTCGTAACGGACGGGCTTGACGTGGTAGGCATTGGCACCGGCCTGGTAGCAAAAAGCCACATCCTTCGGGTTGGCCGAGGTGGTGAGAACCACCACAGGGATATCTTTAAGTCGCGGCTCTGACTTGATCGCCACCAAAGCTTCACGGCCGTCAACACCGTGCGAATTGAGGTCCATCAAAATCAGGGCGGGCAACGCAGGCCAGGGGGCCATGGCGTCGACGCGCTGCGCACGCAACAACGCCAGGCATTCACCACCTGTACCCACGCGGTGAATGGTTTGGGTGATGCCTGCCTCACGCGCGGCTTCGGCGAGGGTGTCAAAGTCCTCGTCGGAATCCTCCACAACCACACAATGAGGGAGCTGAAGGGGTGGGTCAAGGGGGGTTGACATCGGCTGCGCCCAAAGTAAAAAAGAAAGTGCTGCCTTCGCCAACAATGGACTCGACCCAGACGTGGCCCGCATGACGCTCCACCAGCTTGCGCACAATCGTCAGGCCTGCGCCACTGCCGCCGCCATACGCTTCGCGGCCATGCAGCCGCTTGAACATTTTAAAAACCTGGTCGAAATGCTGCGCCGCAATGCCAATGCCGTTGTCCCGCACGTAGTACACCGTCTGGTGCTGGGTTGCTGCCGGAAAAGTGCCGCGCGCCCCTATGTCGTTTGCGTCAACATAGCCTGCCTCGACCCATTTGGCGCCCTGGTCGTTGTACTTCAGGGCATTGGCCAGCAGGTTGACCAGCACCTCGCGCACCCGGACGCGGTCACACATGATTTTTGGCAGCGGGCGGGGTGCGCGGATCTGCGTGCCAGCGTCGCTGGTGCGGGAGCCCACCATCTCAATCGCGTCAGCCAGCACCTCATTCAGGTCAACCAGCTCCAGCGTCAGCTCTTCGCGGCCAACGCGTGAAAAGTGCAGCAAGGAGTCGAGCAGGCTGTCCATGCGCAGCGTCAGGCGCATCAGGCCTGCAAGCTTGTTTTTTTCATCTTCGCTGGTCGGCGTGGCCTCCATCAGCTGGTGCGCGTATTTGTGAATGCCGCGCAGCGGCTCTTTGAGGTCATGGCTGGCCACATAGGCAAAGGCGTCGAGTTCTTCATTGCTGCGCGCCAGGTCAGCATTCAGGCCGGCCAGCCGCTCGGCGCGCACAATGACCAGCTCCATGATCAGGGTACGCAGCCGGGCGGCTGCGTCCATTTCAACCTGCAGCCACGGCAGCGCCTGATGGTGTACCGACTCGCTGAACAGCTCGAAGCTGCGCCGGGGCGTCAGGCGTGTCCCATGCGGGCCTTCCACTTTAGGCTTGTCAAACGGGTTGCCACCCCAGTTGACGGTTTGCTTCAACTCGGGCCGAAACCACATCATCATGTTCTGGCCGCTGCGTGACAGGGGCGCGGCCAGCAAGCCGCTGGCAACGGCGGCAAAGGCTGCACCGGGCGGGTACTCGGCTGCCAGCGACTGCGTAGCGTACAGCGGGCTGGCCAGTGGATTGGCGTCCAGCCGTTGGACCAGCCAGTGGCCGAGTGCTTCAAGCTGGGCTTCATCGGGGGTGGTGCCCACCCGCCACCAGCGTTCGCGGTGGAACAGCGCCGCGCCGCCTGCCTGCATGGCACCCAGGAGGGTGGGCGCAGCATCGGTCATGGCGGCCAGACCGCCCTCTTGTGCAGCCAGCGTCACCAGCTGCTGGTTGACCTCTTCAAGCTGCAGGCGGTAGGCTGCGTTTTCACGGTCTTCTACAGACTTGTGCTGCAGCGAGCCAACCTGCGCCAGAAATTCGCAGGCTGCACGCAGCTCGTAGGTCACATGGTGCGGGCCGCTGTAGTGGTGGCAGGCAATCAGCCCCCACAGTGCGTTGTCGCGGCGCAGCGGCATCGTCAGGCCAGCAGACACGCCCATGTTTTGCAGGTATTCGGTGTACATCACCGACACACCGCGCAGCGCGCAAAAGGTCATGTCGACCGGCTTGCCGGTGTCGGGGTTGACCAGCGGCAGCATTTCAGCCAGCGTGCCGTTGATGTCGGGCACAGGCCGGATCCAGGTTTTGGCAAAAATGTCGCGCGCCGGTTTCGGAATGTCTTCCGCCGGGTAGTGCAAGCCGAGCCACGGCGCCAGCTCAGCACGGCGGCTCTCGGCAAAAACTTCGCCATGGTGATCGGCATGAAACTTGTAGATCATCACCCGGTCCATGCCTGACAGCACACGCGTTTCATCGGCCAGCGCCTGGCAAAACGACTGCACCGTCTGCATGGTTTGCAGGCGGGTGACGGTTTTTTTGATGAGAGCGTAATAGTCTGGAACGGGCGACGCTTCGGCATACGCAGTGGGTGCCGCGGTGGCTGGCGCGGCGTGTGCTGCGGCAGCAAGTACTTTGGCGGCCGGGCTTCTGCCAGTGGCTTCAAACTCCAGCAGCACCACACCGTCCAGGGTGTGGACGGTGACATCGAGCTCGGCCACCGGCCCGCTTGCAGGCAGGCTGAAAGCGTACATCGGGTTGCAGTCGGTCGGCTCGGTGGCTAACACCTGAAGCAACCGGGCCTGGCCTTCGGGCCTGACAACAACGGCCACGCTTTGCCCCAGCAGGGCAGACGCGTCGTGGCCGAGGACGGCCAGCGTGTTTTCACTGGCTTGCAAAATGGACAGGTCGGCTGGGCGGAGCACCAGCAGCGCGCCATGCGCCTGGATGCAGCCCGGCGTACGCACAGGCTCGTCATCGCAGTTGTTAAGGCTCAAGCCGTCGCGCTTGATGCTGTACGGTTGTGTGCCCCAGGGTGCAGAGGCAGCCGCGTTGGGCCCAGCCGAGTCAGGTACAGCAGTGCCCGCACTGGCTGCAACGGCTTTTTCGACTACGGCATTTTTGTTCAAACTTTCAAGCACTTGGCGCTGCTCCTGCGATGTTGTCTCGTCGATGCGGATGGTTGTTGAGGTCGTGGTCCGTGACGCTTTTGATACGAAAGGAAGTTGATCCACACCAGCCGTGCAGACAGGTAAAGGTGGTCCGGGCGCTGACCACCATGGCGTTTTCAGCCTGCGCATCAACCGCGCCCATCAGCAGGGTTTGCCGCATGGCGTTCCACATTTTGGCGGTGGCGCTGGCGTAACCGTCAAAAAAGCTGCCGCCCGTGGTGGGGGTGATGCCCAGCGTGGCCTGCACATGCTGGGTGATCATGCGGCCGCCGAGCGTGGCGCCTTCCAGCACGTACAGGCAGCCCAGCACCTCGGCGGTGGTTTGCATCGGCGGCAGTGCAGCGCATTGGGCCAGCCCTGCAGTGCTGACGCCAAGATGCTGAAGGTCTTGCCGCAGCAGCACAGTTTTATGAAGTCGCGGCAACAGCAATGCCATCAGCGCAGCATCAAGCTTGCCATGCTGCGGTGCACACCGTGTTGTTAACGCTGCTTCCAGGGGGTTATAAAAGCCGTAAAACTGCACCAGGCGCTGGCGGTAGGTGCTTTCGGTCAGTTCACCCATCAAGTTGAGCACATGCTCAAGGGCAACATGCTCACAGCGTGTTTCAAGCCGCAAGCGGGTCAGTACATTGGGCGGTACAGGCGCACTAACGATGGGTGGTGCTGAATCCAGCTTGACAGAATCGGGGGCTGCAAATACCACCATGAGCCCTCGTTAAACGCTGAAAATCAGGAGAAATGTCCCAACTAAAATTTAACATACAGCCTGTGTAGGACAACTGCCTGTCTTGACGTAGGACAAACTACCCCGTGAAATATTGGTTGCTATTTTTATAGCACGACGCACCCTGACCGATTGGCCTGTGGCCGTATTGGACTGTAAAACGTAAATCAGGGTCGATTGTTGAGATAGTCAAGTGCCCATTTGCCAACACCCGCCGACACACCACTGACTATGGTGCCCCACGCCATGTCCAGAAATGTCAGCCCCACGGGCCAGCCCTTGATTACCGCCAGCCCCGTCAGGTCGTAAGTCGCATAGGCAAAAAAGCCAAATAACGCACCCATCGCAACCGCCTTGACGAGCGGCGCGTCTACCGACGGAATAACTGCGAATATCAGCAAGCCTGCTGGGAACATAAGGTAGAACGCTCCGGCGGCCCACAGATTGGGCGAATTTGTCAGGAGCGGTCCCATGGCTTCTGCATACCATTGCACTGCGATGAGCCGCAGCCACACCATGTCGATCACCACCATGGTGATGAAAACGGCTATGTAAACACCCAGATACTTCAGCACGAATTGCCTCCCGCCATTTCAAACCCGAAAAATTTAATGCCCATACAGTAAGTGCGCGCCGCTAATAGTAAGTTCAGGTGACAAAACTGCTGGAACTGGCTGCGGTGGTGTACGACACAGTCTTTCGGGCATCTGTACCGTGCTTGTCCCCCTTGATGGCTACCTGAAAAGGCCAGGCAATACGTTGCCTGGATATCACGGCTGGCGGATTTTCCCGTCTGCACGGCGTACCGGAGGTACGCGGAGCGGACTCGTGGAGGCCCATAAACTGAGGGTTCAAATCAAACAGATTCATGTTCCCAAGCTTAAGAGTCAGGCGAAATCTTGTCGGTCAGACTTTGAGTTCACCTGCTGTAGGACAAGCCAAACAACCTGCTGAAAATTAAAGCAGCATGTACGGGCTTGAACTGGTCGGCGAAGTGGCAGGAAGCAGCGCCTAGTCCGGATCTGGATGCAGGTAAATATTAATAATGATTCAGATTATTTGATTTGTATATCAAAACGATCGCTCCTAACATTCGCCCACGATTCACCGGAACGGCGTGCCCGACTGACGACGTATCGGACATGCCGTGCGAAAACCAAAACAGGAGACATCATCGTGAACTTACATGCACATGGCCGGCCAGGCGCAGCGACAGCTGCACTATTCATGCTCGAAAAAGGGCCTGAGTTTATGCCCGCAAAGCGGTTTGTCTGAGATGGATTTCGTCCAGCATTTCACTGTGGTGCAGCTGGCCAATGCGCTCGCGTTATCGTCCTTGCTGACCATCCTTGCCAGTGGCCTGGCACTGATCTTCGGCTTGCGCGACGTCATGAATTTTTCCCATGGTGCTCTTTATATGCTCGGCGCATATCTGGGCTATAGCTTCGCCGCAAAGTTTAATTTCTGGATTGCTTTGGCCGTGGTGCCCTTTCTGCTTGCGCTGATAGGGGTGGCATTCGAGTACGTCGTGCTGCGCCCACTGCAAAAGCGGTCGCATATGGATGTAGCGCTGATTACCTTCGGAATGGCACTGATTCTGAGCCAGGTGGTCAGCGGGTTTTGGGGCACGTCGCCACTGTCTGTGACTGTGCCGCAATCGCTGGCAGGCTCCATCAATTTGTTTGGGCAGCCCTACCCTGCTCACCGTATATTTTTGATCGTTGTGGGTTTTGGGACCTGTATTGCTCTGGCCATCTGGCTCAAGTGGACGCGCTCGGGCATGCATGTTCGGGCAGTCAGCCAGCAACCCATGATTGCCCGCATGATGGGCGTCAATACCGACCGCCTGAGTCTGGTGGTGGTGTGCCTCGGCACTGGCTTTGCGGGACTGGCCGGTGTCCTGGCCGGACCTTACCTGTCTGTCGATCCCAGCATGGGCGCAAATATCTTGATCAGCTGCCTGATTATTGTGGTCATAGGCGGGCTGGGCAGCATAGGCGGCGCTATTGCGGCGGCGGTGGCCTACGGCTTTATTCAGGTGATTGGGGCCATCGTCTCGCCCGTACTGGCTGTGATGGCACCTTACCTGATGCTGTTTTTCGTGCTGTTGTGGCGGCCGCAGGGCCTGGGCAGCGGGAGGGTCGCCTGATGAATGCCGTGCAGGGAAGGACTTCGCTAACGCCCGTGGCGAGCCATTTAAGGCGTATGCCTCCCAATCTGATAGCCGGACTGATTGTGGCGGCGATCATCGCCTTGGGCTTGCTGGTGCCGTCGGTCCTCAAAAGCACGTTTTATCTGGGACTCCTGATCAACGCCATTATTTTAGGCATCGCCGCGGTAGCGATCGGTCTTCTGGCGCATCAGTGTGGCCTCGTGATGTTTGGCGCTGCGGGGTTTACAGGTGGCGCCACCTACCTGTTCGGCATCGCCGTCATGCAGTTTGGCTGGAATGTGACCGCTGCTGCGGCTTTTTGCCTGGTCGCGGCCACCCTGCTGAGTCTACTCATCGGGCTGCTGGTGGTGCGCGCCAGGCCCCTGCCATTCGCAATGTTGACCCTCGCACTGGCGCAAATGCTGCGCTCGGTGGTGATGATCACTGACTTTCGTTCAGTGACGGGTGGCGACGATGGACTCACCATGAAATGGAGTGGCAGCTTTTTTGGCCTGAGCCAGGCCCAGCTGGCGCGGCCAGAAACCTTCTGGGCCGTCGCCTGGCTGGCGCTATGCGGTGTCATGCTGCTGGCCTGGATGGTCGGCAAGTCCCGCACCGGACAGATCTTGCGTGCGACGCGCGCCAATGAGGAACGCATGCGCTTTTCAGGCTTCAACACCTACGTGCCGCGGGTGCTGGCCTTCGCGCTGGCAGGTTTCATTGCAGCCGTATCGGGCCTGTTGATGGGCCTGCATTCGGCCTTCGCTTCGCCCGAATTGCTGGACTTTGCCACCGGTGGCATGGCTACCGTCCTTGACTAGAACTCACCTTCATCTTCGGATGAATGCCCTGCTCAGATAGTTAAAAAATGATTGTTAAAATTGAATAAATTAAATAATTATTCAATTATGAATATCAACTTCAAGCTGCTGGGTGTGTTTCTTTCCGTGGCAGAAAACGCAAGTTTCAGGAAAGCTGCAGACCAGACCAACCGATCCATGCCAGCCGTGAGCATGCAGATAAAGCAGTTGGAGGAGCAGGTGGGGGTTGCGCTATTCCAGAGAACAACCCGTAAAGTGTCGCTCACTGCTGAAGGTGAGAAACTCCTCATCAGCGTGCGCAAGGCGATGGCAGAACTGGAAAATGGCCTGTCGCAAATCCAGCACTCCATTGACCTGCAGCATGGCCGCCTTTCATTCGCCTGTGTCCCAACGGTGGCGAGCACAAGACTTCCACTCATTCTGACGACCTTCGCCAAAAAATACCCTGGTATCACAGTGCATGTCAGGGAGCTGGCGAATATTGAACTACTGGACTGTGTTCGGCGTCGCGAAGTGGACTTTGGCATCGGTCCCATGCCTGAAAACAAGGGCGAGCTGGATTTTTCGCCGATATTCGTCGATGAGTACTGCGCCATGCTTCCAAAGGGTTACCAGGACAAGGGCCGGGAGGGCATCTCGTTGCGTGAGTTGTGTACGCTCCCATTGTTGATGCTTTCAGACGCCAGCACTTTTCGCGCCCATGTCGAAAAAGCGCTGGCTACCAATGGGCTGGAAGCCAAGAGCAATTACGAATTTGCGCATGTCAATACCCTGATCGCCATGGCTGAGGCGGGCCTGGGCGTGGCACTGCTCCCGCGTATCGCTATTCCACGCAAGACCTTGCTGAAGGTTGTCAGGGTGGTCAACCCGGCGCTCAGCCGGACAATCTCGATCGCCACGATTCGCGGTCACACCTTGTCACCTTCTGCCGCGCGCTTGGTAGACCTGTTCAGTCAGCTCATCGCGCCAACGCCAAAATAGACCGGATCGACCCAAATTCAGAAATGTTGAATGATCCATAACATTATTTGACTTGTCTGCTGTCGGTGCTATTCCTATCATGCAGATTCACTGATGGTCGTCGTCCCTGGACACCAAGAGAGTTACGCCCTGATGCCGGCCTCTTTTGACCGCGACCATTAAAGTACAACCGCGAAATGGGGACCCCATGGAAATCAGGAAAATCGCAGGCGCACTAGGCGCCGAACTCTTGGGCGTTGATCTGGCCGCAGGCCTGTCTGCATCGCAAGCCAAAGAGATCCGTCAGGCGCTGCTGGACAACCTGGTCATTTTTCTTCGCAACCAAAAACTTACTCCTCAGCAGTTTTTAAGTTTTGCGCAGACGATGGGGGAGCCCATCGAGTACCCCTTCGTCAAGGGCCTGGAAGGATTTCCGCACATCATTGAGGTGAAAAAGCTGGAGCATGAAAAGGTAAATTTTGGTGGTATCTGGCATTCGGACACTACCTACCTGGAAACTCCACCCATGGGATCCATGTTGCTCTCGCGTGAGGTGCCGCCGTACGGGGGGGATACCATGTTTGCCAACCAGTACCTGGCTTATGAGTCACTGTCGAGCACCATGAAGCAGCTTCTCGATGGTCTGACGGGCATCAGCAGCTCTGCCCGCGCCGATGTATCCAAAACGCGTGAGGACCGCATCAAGACCGACGGTAAAGACGCCGCTCCCAAAGAGTACCAGGCCGAGCATCCCGTGATCCGGACTCATCCTGAAACCGGACGAAAGGCGCTGTATGTCAACGTTGCCCATACTGCCGGGATCAAGGGCATGACAGATGAGGAAAGCGCGCCCTTGCTGGAGTTTCTTTTTAAACACCAGGTCAAGCCCGAGTTCACCTGCCGTTTCGCATGGGAGCCCAACGCGATTGCATTCTGGGATAACCGATGTGCGCAACACAACCCGGTCAACGACTACCACGGGTTTCGCCGCGTTATGCAACGCATCACGCTACAGGGCGACAAGCCGGTTTGACGACCGCTGCTCTGAAAGCAATTTGGCCAGACTTAAGGCCCGCTCCAAATCGGCGGGAAATTGAAAACCGCGAGAAAAATTAACTGTGTTTTCATCTGGATGGAGCAAAAAAAGTAAGTTTTTCTTGCGGAACACTGGCACTCTTGAACCCATGAACGCTCCCCTGTCTGATACCGCAACGATGGCGTCGTTGCAGAGTTCTTTACCTTCCCCGACTCGCGTGCCGGCATTACGCAGTGGCGCAAAAATACTGGTTGATACGCTGATAGAAATTGGCGTTGATACGCTTTTCGGCTACCCCGGTGGCGCGGTTCTGCCTGTTTACGATGCGCTGTTTGAAGACGCCCGTCTGCGCCATGTGCTAGTGCGGCACGAGCAGGCCGCAGTCCATGCCGCTGAAGGATATGCACGGACCACTGGCAAAGTTGGTGTGGTACTGGTGACCTCCGGCCCGGGCGTGTGCAACACGATCTCTGGTTTGGTGGATGCGCTGTGCGACTCCGTACCGATTGTCTGTATTAGCGGCCAAGTGTCGTCTTCGCTGATCGGAACCGATGCTTTCCAGGAGTGTGATGCTCTTGGTCTGACGCGCCCCGCGACAAAGTGGAATCACCAGATTCAAGGTGTTGACGAAGTAGCAAGCACGGTTCGTAAAGCCTTTTTCCTGGCACAGAGCGGGCGGCCAGGACCGGTTGTCATCGATTTTCCAAAGGACATCCAGCAGAAGATGTCAGCCATGCAGACGGCGGCCCCAGCCTTGCCGACCGATAAGGCGCTGGCCCCGCGAGTGCCTCTCGAGCGCATCAAGGCTGCAGCCGCCCTGATACGCACGGCGCAAAGGCCGGTTTTCTATGGTGGCGGCGGCCTGGTTAATTCTGGTGAGGCGGCCTGTGCAAGTTTTACGCGCGTGGTGCACGCCACTGGCGCACCCTGCACGCTGACGCTCATGGGGTTGGGCGCATTTCCTGCGAGCGATCCAGCCTTTATCGGAATGCTGGGAATGCACGGGACTGTAGAGGCCAATCTCGCGATGCACGAGGCCGATCTGATCATCGCAGTTGGTGCACGTTTTGATGACCGCATTACGGGTCGGCTTGCAGACTTTGCCCCGCATGCCAAAAAAATTCATATCGACATCGATCCTTCGTCCATCAACAAAATCGTGCGGGTCAACGTACCGATAGTCGGCGACTGCGCCGCTGTATTAGCCTTGCTTGAAGCGGAGTTGGCCATGGATCCATCAGAAGGAGATCTGGTTGACTGGTGGAAACGTATTGACGGCTGGCGCCAGGCAGACTGCTTTGCGTTTGAAGACCATGCCACCGCCATCAGGCCACAGAATCTTTTGCACACGCTCGATGGCCTGCTTCATGGCTACGAAAAAGACTACATCGTTGCCACCGATGTCGGGCAGCATCAAATGTGGGCAGCGCAGTATCTTCGCTTCGACAAGCCACACCGCTGGCTGACATCGGGAGGCGCAGGCACCATGGGCTATGGCTTGCCGGCTGCGTTGGGTGCGCAAGTAGCGCACCCGGATAAAACGGTGGTCTGCGTAAGCGGTGACGCTTCGGTGCTGATGAATATCCAGGAACTTGCCACCGGGCGCCAGCACAGGTTGCCCGTCAAGCTGATCATCTCCAACAATGGCTACATGGGCATGGTGCGTCAGTGGCAACAACTCAACCATGGCAGCAGGTATAGCCATAGCTATACCGATTCGTTGCCGGACTTTGTTGCACTGGCCGCAGCATTTGGCTGGCGCGGCGCTCGGGTAAGCAACCCTACCGAGCTTGAGCAGGCACTGAAGGATTGCCTGGAACACGATGGACCCTATCTACTGGATGTGGTGGTGTGCGCGCAGGAAAACTGTTTCCCCATGATTGCGAGCGGTGCAGGCCACCATGAAATCATGCTGGACGAGAACCGGCTGTACAAAAATCCGCCCGTGACAGCTTAGCGGCTGGAACGCCGACGTAGCGATCAGGTTCACGAACCCGTTGATCTGTAGTTTGCTGGCTCAGTTTTGCGCCTGGGTTGCACAAATACTTTCTGGAATAGCTACTCGATACAGAAATATTACCCGGAGATTCCTGTAAGCAGCCTCCCGATTTTTTGTCTGGCTTTAAAACATCATCGAATCCGGAAAACTTTTATCCGGCTTTCAACGCATACTCTCCTTGCCATACGCGCTTACCCGCACGCTGGTTTCAAGGGCGTCCAGTCACCACTGGTCACCCGGCAGCAAGTCAACCTTATCAGGAAGCATATGCCCACTACACAAAGCCTTGCCGAGGCCCACGTCAGCACGGCCCAGGTACTACCAACCGTCTCGCTGGAAGATAAATACGAGGCGTTCACAGGGCGTATTTATTTAAGCGGCATTCAGGCGCTGGTTCGCCTGCCGCTGATTCAGAGACTCAGAGATATGGCAGCAGGCCTGAATACCGCCGGTTTTATTTCTGGGTACCGGGGCTCCCCGCTAGGCGGACTGGACGAAGCCTTCTGGGCTGCGAAAAAACACCTCGATGCGCACCATGTCCGCTTTCTTCCGGGCGTCAACGAAGATCTGGCCGCAACATCCGTTTGGGGAACCCAGCAACTGCATTTGATGGGGGCGTCTGACTACGACGGCGTATTTGCCTTGTGGTATGCCAAAGGCCCTGGGGTAGACCGCAGTATCGATGTGCTCAAACACATGAACCATGCGGGTACTGCAAAACACGGTGGGGTGCTGTTGGTGGCTGGCGATGACCATGGTGCTTATTCCTCAACATTGCCGCACCAGAGCGACCATGTATTCAGCGCGGCCATGATTCCCGTTCTCTACCCCTGCAACGTGCAGGAATACATTGAGCTGGGTTTGCATGGCTGGGCGATGTCCCGTTTTTCCGGCTGCGCGGTTGGCTTCAAGGCACTTGCCGACACGGTGGAGTCCAGCGCGTCCATTGAAGCGGACCCATTCGCCGTGCAGATCATCCAGCCTGACGAGTTTGTGCTTCCAGAAGGCGGGCTCAATTGCCGGCTCTCCAAAGATACCCTTGGTGTCCAGGCGCGCAAGCAGGAAGCCCTAATGCAGGACTACAAGATCTACGCAGCCATGGCCTATGCACGCGCCAACAGGCTGAACCGCGTCACCATTGATTCGCCCAAGGCTCGCCTGGGCATCGTTGCTTCAGGCAAGAGCTACATGGACGTTCTCGACGCGCTTGGCGAGCTCGGAATCACCGAACAACTGGCCACAGACATCGGCATACGGCTGTTCAAGGTCAGCATGCCCTGGCCGCTGGAGCCTGAAGGCATACGTGAATTTGCGCGTGGCCTGGATGAAATTCTGGTGGTTGAAGAAAAACGCCAGATGGTCGAATACCAGCTCAAGGAGCAGCTGTACAACTGGCGCGAAGACGTGCGGCCGCGCGTGATCGGCAAGTTCGACGAACGCGGCGAATGGGACGTGCACAACCCACTGGGGCGCGGCGACTGGCTGCTGAAGTCAACCGCAGATTTTTCAGTGGCGCAAATCGCGCGGGTCATAGCAGCGCGTATCAAGCGCTTGAACATCGAGACCAGCACGGGTGACCTGATCAAGGCACGCCTGGCATTTCTGGAAGCCAAAGACGCCGTGCTGCAGCGCGCCGTCGATACCCCGCCCCGCCCCGCCTACTACTGCTCGGGCTGCCCGCACAACACCAGCACGCGCGTGCCAGAGGGTAGCCTGGCGCTGGCCGGTATCGGCTGCCACGTCATGGCCACGGCAATTTACCCGGAGTTCAACAAGCTGACCACACAGATGGGGGGTGAAGGTGCGCCCTGGTTAGGCGCTGCCTCATTTAGCAAGCTGCCGCATGTTTTTGCCAATCTGGGAGATGGCACTTACTTTCACTCCGGTTTTATGGCCATCAGGGCTGCGGTCGCTGCCAACCGGACCTTTCCGGTCAACATGACCTACAAGATCCTCTACAACGATGCCGTCGCCATGACAGGCGGGCAGCCGGTGGATGGGCCGATTAGCGTGTTTGCGATTGCAAAGCAAATGGCGGCGGAGGGTGTTGTCCGCATTGCGTTGGTCACAGAAGACCTCGGGCGCTACGCGGATCGCAGCCAGTTGCCGCCGACAGTGACGCTGCATTCGCGCGACAACCTCGATACCGTGCAGCTTGAACTGCGTGAGCTCAAAGGCATCAGCGTCCTGATTTATGACCAGACTTGCGCTGCAGAAAAACGCCGTCGCCGAAAAAAGAAGGAGATGACGGATCCGCCGGAACGGCTTTTCATCAACGAGCTGGTTTGCGAAGGCTGCGGTGACTGCGGCGTACAGTCCAACTGCACCTCCCTGCTACCCAAAGAAACTGAATTCGGCCGCAAGCGCGTCATCGACCAGTCGTCCTGCAACAAGGACTTCTCTTGCGTCAAAGGCTTTTGCCCGAGTTTTGTCACCGTCAAGGGCGGTCGCCTGCGGACGCGCAAGACTGCATCGGCGGCATCTGCCACTCGCGGTGCGCACAACATGAATTTTGACAGCCTGCCCACACCTCAACCCTGCACCCTGGATACGCCTTTCAATATTCTGGTGACAGGCATTGGCGGCACCGGCGTGATCACCATAGGCGCCCTGCTGGGTATGGCCGCCCACCTGGAGGGCAAAGGTGTCAGCGTTTTGGACATGACAGGTATGAGCCAAAAAAATGGCTCCGTCACGTCGCACGTTCGATTCGCCAGGACTCCTGATGAACTGCGGGCCCAGCGGATTGCAACCGGCGAAGCCGACCTGATTTTGGGCTGCGACCTGCTGACGGCCGGCTCAGCCGATGCCATCGCCAAAACCAACCCCAATCGCACGCTGGCAGTCATCAATACCCATGAACAGCCGCCGGGGCAATTTGCAAGAAATCCCGACTGGCATTTTCCGGCCCACGAAATCCGCGCACTCATCAGTGATGCCGTCGGTCCCCGCGCCGAATTCATAGACGCCACGCGTATCGCCACTGCGTTGATGGGCGATTCGATTTCAGCAAACCTCTTCATGCTCGGCTATGCCTTGCAGCGCGGCGCTATTCCCCTTGCGCCTCATAGCCTGATGAAAGCCATTGAACTCAATGGCGTGGCCGTTGCGGCTAACCAGCAGGCGCTGTTATGGGGTCGCATGGCAGCGCAAGACATGGCAGCGGTAGAGCGACTGGTCGCACCCGAGCAGCGCGTGGTGCTGGATCTGCCTGAATCCCTGGTGGTGAGCGTCAGAAAGCGCATGGATTTTTTGGCAGACTACCAAAACCTGGCCTACGCGAATGACTACAAAGCCTTTGTCGACAAGGTACACGACGCCGAGAAACTGGCCGGCCGGGGTGACGCCATCAGCAAGGCTGTAGCGAGAAATCTTTTCAAGCTGATGGCCTACAAGGACGAATACGAAGTCGCCAGACTTTATACGGGTGCAGCGTTTAAACGCCAGCTACAAGACAGCTTTGAAGGCGACTACAGCGTCTCATTCAATCTCGCGCCACCGCTGTTCAGCAAAAAAGACGCGAGCGGCCACTTGGTGAAACGCCGCTATGGGAGCTGGATGATGGTGGCTTTCAAGGGCTTGTCACGCCTGCGGTTTCTGCGCGGTACGGCGCTGGACGTGTTCGGCTATACGCAGGAGCGTCGCATGGAGCGCCAACTGGTTGCCAACTACCAGGCGTCCATCTCCAGCGCCTTGCCAGCAATCGGGCTTGGCGATGAGGGCGCCCGGCTGCTGCTGGCGCTTGCCTTGTTGCCGGAGCGCATACGCGGCTTCGGTTATGTCAAGCTGGCGAATCTGCAAAAGACAGAAGAAGAAAAGCAGGCCCTGCGGTTGAAAATAGAGGCGCTCGTACAGAAAAATAAGGCCACCGGCAACTATCGTGAATCACCTTCCGGGCTCGCGGCTTGAGCTCGCGGTAGGTCAGCAACAGCAAATACTGATGGGCAAACCGGACCCGGAAGGCAGTTTAAAACCCCTGATGCCTTGAAATTCGCCACTTTTGCCCCTATCATCAGCACTCGTCGGTATTGAGTGCTAACAAATGCGCTTGATGCCGCAGATTGTCGGGTGCCAGCTTTTTCAGTTGGCACCCTTGATTCTTCAAACCATTGTTTTAAAACAAGGAGCTCCCATGAAACTTCGTCCTTTGCACGACCGCGTGATTGTCAAACGCGTCGAAAACGAAACCAAAACCGCCTCTGGCATCGTGATTCCTGACAGCGCTGCTGAAAAGCCTGATCAGGGCGAGATCCTGGCTGTTGGCCCGGGCAAAAAGAACGACAAGGGCGAAGTTCAGCCCGTCGGCGTCAAGGTTGGTGACCGCGTTTTGTTCGGCAAATACAGCGGCCAGACGGTCAAGGTTGACGGCGACGAGTTGCTGGTCATGAAGGAAGAAGATCTTTTCGC
>JANOCP010000350.1:0-9395 GCA_031412235.1 Polaromonas sp. | reverse complement strand
GCGCCTCGGTGGCCGGACCGATGACAGAAGTAGTGCTGGGCAGCACGCAATATTTGAACAATGAAGACCTGGGTGCCATGGCGCAGTATTTGAAGGAGCTGCCCGCGCAATCCGGGCCAGCCGACAAGTCCAGCGACATCAATTTGATGTCAAAAGTGCCTGCTGCCCAAGGAAATCGGCTATTGGCAGCTATTGATCCTGTAGCAGCGCGCGGATCAAAACTTTACGAGCAGCATTGCGCCCAATGCCATGGCGACAAAGGCCAGGGCGTAGCCAATGCCTACCCGACGCTGGCAGGCAACCGCGCCGTGCTGATGCCGCAAACCGTTAACCTGGTGCAGATCGTATTGAACGGCGGCTACGCGCCCGCGACCCAAGGCAACCCGCGGCCTTTCGGCATGCCGCCGTTTGTGCTGGTGCTCGACGACAGCGACATTGCAGCGCTGCTGACGCACATACGCAGTTCGTGGGGCAATCAGGCCAGCGCCGTGTCACCGCTGGACGTGAACCGGATACGCGCAAGGCAGAGCCGTTAGCGAACCGTTACTGATCTATGGAGGC
Organism: Polaromonas sp.; assembly: GCA_031412235.1. Classification (GTDB taxonomy): domain Bacteria; phylum Pseudomonadota; class Gammaproteobacteria; order Burkholderiales; family Burkholderiaceae_C; genus Polaromonas. Next base: position 8,834 of record JANOCP010000350.1, on the reverse strand, counting down.
TTGCTCATATGGTCACGGTGCGACAGCGCCGGAAACCATTTGAACCAAAGCGCCGCCACCAGCAGCGTACCCACTCCACCCGCCACCACAGAGCCCACAGGCCCCATCAGCGCTGCAGTGGCGCCAGATTCAAACTCACCGAGCTGGTTGGATGCACCGATAAATACCGAGTTGACAGCGCTGACGCGGCCACGCATTTCGTTGGGCGTTTCAAGCTGCACCAGCGTCTGGCGTACCACCACACTCACCATGTCGGCACCGCCGGATATCGCCAGCACCACCAGCGACAGCACAAAATGGGTAGACACGCCAAACACCACCATGCACAGGCCATACAAGGCGACTGCGGCCAGCATGGTGTGCCCCACCCGGCGCGCCAGCGGCCAGCGTGTCAGCACGACAGAGGCCAGCAGGGCTCCGACTGCCGGTGCCGCACGCAGCAAGCCCAGCCCCCACGGCCCGACGTGCAATATGTCTTTGGCAAACATGGGCAAGAGCGCCGTGGCGCCGCCCAGCAATACTGCAAACAAGTCGAGCGACACCGCACCCAGCAGCGCCTTGCTGCGCCAGACAAACTCTACCCCGGCCAACAGCGTGCGCAGTGACACGGGCTCACGCGGTGGCGGCGTGTGCTCGTAGCGCACCAGTAAAACCAGCACGCAACCAGTTGCGAACAGGGCCGCGCAGGTGGCATAAACCGCCGTGGCTCCGGCCACAAAGATCAGGCCGCCCAGCGCCGGTCCGCCAATGACCGCGGCCTGCATGCCGCCAGAACTAAACGCCATGGCGCGCGGCAACATGGCAGGCGGCACCAGCATGGGCGTCAAAGCCTGCTGCGCTGGCATCTGAAAAGCCCGGGCCACACCGAGCATGACCGAGATGCCCAGCAGCAGCTCACGCGAAGCCCAGCCGCTTGACGCGCCCCACCCCTGCGTGGCTGAAACCAGTATCAACGCCACCACGGCCTGCGTGACCAGGCAAGCCGCAATAATGCGCGCCCGGTGTAGCCGGTCTGCTACGTGGCCGGCCGCCAGCGTGAGCAGCAGCGCAGGCACAAACTGGTACAGCCCGACCAGGCCCAGGTCCCAGGCGCTGCCGGTCAGCTCATACATCTGCCAGCCCACGGCCACCATCAGCATCTGGTTGCCGGTAGTGCCAAATAGTCTTGCAAACCACATGCGCATGTAGGCGCGCTGCTGGGTCAGCTCGGTAAATGTGTGGGTCGCCATCGGGGGTTGAGCTTAACAGTGGCCACAGATGCCGGCGGCGAAGCCAGCAGTTACCATTGCGATACAACAAAGCCGCGTACCAAAGCCCAGGAGAAACCGTATGCAACGCATCGTTATCGTTGGAGGAGGCGCAGGCGGCCTCGCGCTGGCGACCCAGTTGGGCAAACGGCTGGGTAAAAGGAAACTGGCTGAGATCACGCTGGTTGACGCAGCCCGTACCCATGTTTGGAAGCCGCTGCTGCACCAGCTGGCCGCTGGCAGCTTTGACACCCATGCCGAAGAAATCGAATACCTGGCGCAGGCGCGCTGGAACCACTTCAAGTTTCGCCTGGGTAGCCTGACGGGCGTAGACCGCGCAGCCAGGACCGTGCAGCTTGCTGCCAGCCATGACACAGCGGGCCGCGAGATCACACCGGCGCAGTCCCTGGGCTACGACACCCTGGTAATCGCGGTTGGCAGCCAGACCAACGACTTTGGTACGCTGGGCGCGGCTGAGCACACCATCAAGCTCGACAGCCCCCAGGCGGCCAAGCACTTTAATGACCAGTTGATCAACGCCTGCATTCGCGCGCAAACTGTGCCGCGCACGGCCGGCAGTGGCCGCCTGACAGTAGCCATTGTGGGCGGTGGCGCAACCGGTGTGGAGCTGGCTGCCGAACTGCATGCGGCAGCGCGCGTGCTGGGCAACTATGGCTTTGAAAATATCAACCCCGAAAAGGACCTGCAGATTGTGCTAGTTGAGGCCGGGCCGCGCCTGCTGGCCCAACTGCCCGAACGCCTCGGTGAGGCAGCGCTGCGCGAATTGCGCAAACTGGCTATTGAAGTGCATACCAATGAGAAAGTGGTTGAAGTCACCGCCGACAGCCTGAAGATGGCCAGTGGCAAGGTGATCACATCAACCCTGACCGTCTGGGCGGCCGGGGTTAAAGCTGCAGATTTCCTCAAAACCATAGGTAGCCCGGAAGTGCTGGAGACCAGCAAGCTCAACCAGCTGCTCGTCAATGGCAACCTGCAAACCACGCGCGACACCCGTATTTATGCCTTTGGCGACTGCGCTGCCTGCCAGCAACCCAACGGCACATGGGTACCGCCACGCGCCCAGGCGGCCTACCAGCAGGCGATGTACCTGGCGCGGGCGCTGCCAGAACTGATGGCGGGCAAAACCGTGCCACCGTTTATCTTCACCGACCAGGGCTCGCTGGTGTCGCTGGCCGAATATTCATCCGTCGGCAGTTTGATGGGCAGCCTGACTGGATCTTTCAATAGCGGCAGCTTTTTTATCGAAGGTCAAATGGCCAGGCTGATGTATTGGGCGCTGCACAAACAGCACCAGCTGGCGCTCGGCGGCATTAAAAAGACAGCGCTGATTACGCTTTCAGAAATGATTGACCGCACGCACCGCCCGCGCATCAAGTTGCATTGATAATTGAGCGTCGTCTTTTCGTATTAACCAACAGGAGAAAACCATGGCAAAAGGTCAGCAAAACACCAGCAAGATGGTCAAAAAACCCAAAAAAGACACGTCCCCCCCAAAATCCGTGTCGCCAGACGCAGTACGCCCAACTGTCGTGACGCAGGTTCCGGTTCGGGGCAAGCTGAAAAACAAATAATCAGGTGGCAGATTCAGGCTCACCTGCGGCAGACCCTGCTGCGCCAATGCAGCAGGGAAACCCGCTGCACGGCGTCAAGCTTGAAACCATAGTCACGGCCTTGTCTGAGCACTATGGCTGGGAAGAGCTGGGTCAGCGCATTGCGATTCGCTGCTTTCAAAGCGAACCCAGCGTGGCGTCGAGCCTGAAGTTTTTGCGCAAAACACCCTGGGCGCGAGACAAGGTCGAAAGCCTTTACCTTTTCATGCTGCGCGAGATACGGCGCAACAGCCCGCCAGTACACAACTTTCCGCCGCCGCGTGCCTGACCCAGCCTCAGGCCTTCAAATCATTTATGCCGATGACAGCCTGCTGGTGCTGAACAAGCCAGCCGGGCTGCTCTCGGTACCCGGTCGCGGTGAAGACAAACAGGACTGCCTGAGCAGGCGCGTGCAGCAACACTACCCGGACGCGCTGGTGGTGCACCGGCTGGACATGGCGACATCGGGCCTGATGCTGATGGCTCGCGGGGCTGACATGCAACGCCTGCTCTCACGCCTGTTTGAACAGCGCGAAGTGCACAAACGCTACGTCGCCGTTGTCGATGGAGACCTGGCCACTTTGCAGACCCGCCCTGCAGATGCCCAGGGCTGGCATCTGATTGACATGCCCATTAAGCTCGACTGGCCACGCCGCCCGCTGCGCGTCATTGACGCTGCGGGCAAACCCAGCCAGACCCGCTGGCGGGCTGTGGCTTTTGACCCGATCAAACGCATCACAAAGGTGGAACTTGAGCCATTGACCGGCCGTTCGCATCAGCTACGGGTTCACATGCAGGCGCTGGGCCACCCGATGCTTGGGTGTGCGTTATATGCACCTGAAGCCGTGGCCAAATCCGCGCCCAGGCTATTGCTGCATGCCTGTCAGCTGGGTTTTACACATCCTTCGACCGGGCAGACGCTGTTTTTTGAGAGTCTGCCGGGGTTTTGAGCGATTGTGGTGGAACTTGGGTCAGCAGACTGGCCTCAAAAAACCAATCCCCGGAGAATCACATGCCATTACCCGCCCAGTTTCCAGCAACATCAGCCCACTGGAGCCGCCGCAAGCTGGCCGCATCTTTTGTTGCAGCACCCGCCATCTGGACGCTGACACACACCTTGACCCTAGCTCAAACCAGCCCGCGCATCGCCACACCAGGCCAGACCGAGGGACCGTTTTACCCCGTGGCGCTGCCCAGGGATACGGACTTTGACTTGCTCAAAAACGGTACGCTCAACTACAGCAACGGCCAACCGTGCTGGCTTGAGGGTTCAGTCACCGATTTGCAAGGCAAACCGGTACGCGGCGCGAAGGTAGAAATCTGGCAATGTGACCACAAAGGCCGCTATGACCATCCAGGTGATGGCGGCAGGATTGACAAGGCCTTTCAGGGGTTTGGCCGGGTTGAGGTCAATGCTCAGGGTGAATACCGTTTTCGCACCATCAAACCAGTGGCGTATGAAGGCCGCACACCGCATATCCACGTCAAAGTCAAGCTGGGCCAGCGCGAATTGTTGACCACCCAGCTTTATGTGGCGGGTGAAGCATTGAATCAACGGGATTTTTTGTGGCGGGCCCTGCCTGAAACACATCGTGCTGCACTCACTGCGCCATTTGCGCCCTCAACAGAAGGGCTGCGCGCCAGGTTTGATATCGTGGTTCAGGCCTGAACGACCTGCTGACAGATTTGGCAGCAGGACTGAAAACTCAGTAAATCTCGGGCACCACAATATTCTGCGGCACCGGATTACGCACATAGTCCTCATTTCTGATGCGCTCTGGCAACACGATGGGCGGATGCTCGGTCTCGCCATAGGGCATTTGTTCAAGCAAATGGTGAATGCAGTTGAGCCGGGCTTTTTTCTTGTCGACCGCCTGCACCACCCACCATGGCGCCTCAGCAATATGCGTTCGCTCCAGCATGACCTCCTTGGCCTTGGTGTACTCTTCCCAGCGCCTGCGTGATTCAAGATCCATGGGGCTGAGCTTCCACTGCTTGAGCGGGTCATGAATGCGTCCCAGAAAGCGCAAATGCTGCTCTTCGTCAGAAATTGAAAACCAGTATTTGATCAGTTGTATGCCCGAGCTGACCAGCATCTTTTCAAACTCGGGCACGGTACGAAAGAATTCTTCGTATTGCTCGTCGGTACAAAAACCCATCACCCGTTCAACCCCGGCACGGTTGTACCAGCTACGGTCAAACAGCACAATTTCACCGGCGGCTGGCAAGTGCGACACATAGCGCTGAAAGTACCACTGGGTACGCTCTCGGTCATTGGGTGCGGGCAGCGCGGCAACGCGGCAAATGCGCGGGTTGAGGCGCTGGGTGATGCGCTTGATAACGCCACCCTTGCCTGCGGCATCGCGGCCCTCAAACAAAATGACAACCTTGTGGCCAGTTGCGACGACCCAGTCCTGCAGCTTGACCAGCTCGCCCTGCAGCCGGAACAGCTCCCGAAAATACTGGCGGCGGTTTTCTTTATCCTGTGCGGTCTGGCTTGGTGGCGCTTCACCGATTAACTCAGCTACCGCACGGTCCTCAAGCTCCATCTCCAGCTCTTCGTCGTAGCTGTCAATCAGATCATTGCGGATACGCCGCATGAGTTCTTCGTCGCTTGAAGTCAAGGTGCGCTCCTGGTGAGGAAAATTTTTAACCATCCACCAGCATATACACGGGATATTTCAACTTCATGAAAAACGAGCGGCAAGCCGGCGGGCCCGTCCGGTGCACTAATTCTGCAGAAGTCGCTGGTAAATCTCATCCTTGACCCTCAGACGGTTCTTTTTGAGGTCCTCAAGCGCGCCGTCGCTGATAACCGCGACACCCAACTCATATTTGGCGATGGCGTGGTTGTCTTCATCGTATTCAGCGAACAGTTTGGCAAAGTGGGCGTCAGACACCTTCAGCTTGCGCATCTTCTCAAGGTGATGGGGAAACTCATGCGCCAGGTCGTGGTTAAGCAAATCCATATTCATCCTTTTTTATTCGCGAACGATCATGACCGGCAAATGGGTATGCGACAGCACCTGCGCCGCCACGCTGCCGAGCACCAGTTTTTCGAGTCCCTTTCGGCCGTGCGAGCCCATCACGATCAGGTCGGCGTTTGCAGTCAGGGCGGCTTCAAGAATGCTTTTGTAGATGACCTGCCCCTCAACCACCGATGCAGTCACGGAAATTCCGCTGGCTTCAAAAAGTGGCCTGGCGGTATTGATTGCCAATGTTGCCTCGGCGTGGGCGGCAGCAAGATATTCAACCTGCCCGTAAGCAGCATCAACACCCAGACCGGCAAATGCGTAGAGGTCTACAACACTGAGCAGGGTCACGGTACTTTTGAATGCCTGCGCGATGGCAATGGATTTTTCAAGGGCCTGACTGGATGTCGATGACCCATCTACAGGGACCAGGATGTGCTTGAACATGATGAGGCTCCTTTTAAGGCCTGTTTTACCCCATCACGCGCCATAGCGCCATCAGACAATGCGCCGCAGCGCAAAAAACACGTGGGGGGCTTACTCTGGCTTGATGTTGGCTGACTTGGCCAGCTGGGCGTAGCGTGCCAGATCCACCTTGATCAGCTTCGACAAATCAGACGCGTTACCCGAAAGTGGCTCAACCCCCGCGCCCGAAAGGTTTTCTTTGACGGCCGGTTCAGCCAACACCTTCTGCACATCGGCGTAAATGCGCGCAACCACCTCAGGCGGCATTTTTGCCGGCCCCATCAGCGCATACCAGATTGAAAAATCAAGCGGCTTCAGCCCCTGCTCTTCAAACGAAGGAACTTGCGGCATCAGGCTATACCGGGTAGCGGTAGAAATACCAAGGCCATTGAGCTTGCCGGTCTTGATGTGCGGCGCTGCCAGATTGGCGCTCAAAATAGCCAGCTGCACCTGCCCGCCCACCACATCGGTCAACGCGGGCGCACAACCCTTGTAGCCAATATTGGTGGCGTTGACACCCGACTTTTGCTTGACCAGCTCCATTACAAAATGCTGGGGCGTACCCACACCGCAAGAGCCATAGCTGAGCGCTGCAGGGTTGGCTTTGGAGTAGTCAACCAGCTCCTTGAAAGTCTTGATGTTGGTTCCCTGGTGCGCCACCAGAGCAATCGGCGTCAGACCGAGCAGCATGATGGGCGTCAGGTCTTTTTCGGGGTCGTAGTTAAGCTTGCCATTAACGGCCGGGTTAACCACCATGGTGCTGTTTTGCAGCAAGAGCGTATAGCCATCGGCAGCCGACTTGACCACAGCCTCAGTACCAATATTGCCCGACGCTCCGGCACGGTTGTCTACCGCAATGCCTTGACCCCACAGGGTTTGCAGGCGCGCACTGATCTGCCGCGCCAGGATGTCAGAGCCACCGCCGGTTCCGTAGGGAACAATGATTTTCACAGCGCGTGATGGGTAGGTGTCTGCCCAGGCTGGGGCTGCTGCAGCGCAGGCTGCGACCAACGCCACGCCGGTCAAAAGTCTGAAAAATGTCATGCTTGTCTCCGGGTTGATAGGGTTGTCATTCAGGCAACAGCGCCTATGCGTCCGCGCCAGAGGTCCCAGGCACGCACCACCTGGCCTTCCGTGGTGGCAGCGGCCAGCGCCGCTTCTTCTTCATTGAGAAAATTGATGGGGCCCAGCGCAGCCGCCTGAAGTTGAAGCTTGGCATTGACCTCTGCATAAATCGCGCGGTAGACCGCCACTTCAATTGACGGGCCAACGGTGGTTGAGCCATGGCCACGCATCAGCACGCAGTTATGTTTGCCCATGGCCTCGGCAAGCGCCTTGCCCAGGCCAGTGCTTGAGATCAGCAAATCAGTGTTACCACCGGTGTCGCGAATTTCAAAAAGCGCAGAACCGCTGCCCAAAAATCCGCTCATGTGAAAAATGGGCCGCAGCCGCTGTCCGGTGGCACCAAACGGAATAACGCTTTGAGAGTGGCTGTGCACGACCGACATCACATCAGGTCTGGCCTTGTAGATTTCTGAGTGAATGAAGCGCTCAAGATACGAGCGCTGGGTAGATTGCACCGCAAGCTCACCATTGAGATCGTAAGTCAGAATGTCTTGCGCCGTCACCATGCCGGGGGCCAGATTGCGCGACAGCAAAAAGTGGTCTGGTGACTTGTCATGTCGCACACTGATATGGCCAAAGCCATCGACCACGCCCTGGTCGTAAAGTATGCGGTTGGCAATCGCCAGCCTTTCAGCCAGGCCGGGGTCTTGGGTAGCAAGTGTCATGGTGTCTCCTCATCGCAACCGGCCAACGCAGCCCGTTTTGATAAGTATACGTATCACTTTGACAGCCTGCCAGCCACAATCAGGTCAAACCGCAAAGGGTAAACCCGAATTTTTCAGACGGCTGGGTGCGGATCAAGCCTCAATCTTCACGCCCTTCCAGAAGGCCACATGACCCTTGATATTGTCAGCTTCGGGTTTGGGGTCAGGGTAATACCAGGCAGCGTCGGTATTCATTTCTCCGTTAACGAGCAAGGAGTAATAGCTGGCCTGCCCTTTCCACGAGCACATGGTGTGGTGGTTGCTGAAAGACACATAGTCGCGGTTTAACGAGGTTTCAGGGAAATAGTGATTCCCCTCAAGTACAACGGTATCGTCGCTTTGCGCAATCACAGCGCCGTTCCAGATTGCTTTCATATAAATTATTCCATCAGGTCAGGTTTATCTTGCCCCTATGCTACGACGCATTCGGGGGCGATGCCAAAAGAGCGGCGCAATGCCTACTGTTTGACACAGCAATCACAAAAAAAAAGCCGGGACTGACCCGACTTTTTTGAATACAGAGGGTGACTAAGCCCCCTCGATTAACCGGCGCTATTTGCCATCCTGAGATTTTTGCCTTCAACGATGACCTTGGAACCAACCGACACGGCACTGGAAATTTCCATGTTGCGGCTTGTTCCGTCATCCATACGCACGCGAACGTCGTACACAGTGACCTTTTTCATATTCTTTTCAATGGTGTTACCCGCA
>JANOCP010000349.1:0-6832 GCA_031412235.1 Polaromonas sp. | reverse complement strand
CAGGACCTGGATGCCGTGGCTCTGCGCCTGGCGCAATTGCGCCATCAAAATAACTGAAGAAGCACTGAAAACAGCTAAGCGCGTGAGTGCTTTCAGTTCGCCCGCTTCAGAAACTGCGGAAGCTGCTGCCCATCAGGCGAGTTGACATTGCGGCCTAGCGCTGGCCTGCCATGTGGCAGCACTGGCGCGCCGGTAAACCGGCCAGGTCCATGCATGGAAAGCCGCCCGCCATGCACCAGCGACTCTTGTGCGGGCATCAGGCTGCCGGGCAAAGAACTCCCCAGTTTTGTCGCGCTGATATCAGGTTGGCTGTTTGCCCTGCCTGCCGTCATGGTCTGGTTGGCCGGCACGGGTTTTGATAGTGGGACGATGGGCCTGTGTGTAGCCGGGCGCGCCGCGGCTACGGACTGCGTATCGTTTGCAGCTTGCAACGGATACAGCAGCGGCCGCAGCCACGCGAGGATGGGCTCCCATTGCCGCAGATCTATGGCCGCCATTTGAGGCGACAAGTCAAAAATGGTCATGCCCTGTTCGAGGCTGCGCACATAAAGCTGGGTTTCACGAAGCACGCCCAGAAATGGCATACCCAGGCCTTCAGACCAGTCGCGCAGGGTTTGCGCGGCGTTGGTTCGCCCGTCAATCCGCATGCCGATGGTGACCAGCCGGCAGCGGCCGCTGGCAACGCGGGGCAGGCCCATCAGTTCGGCGTGGCAGGAAGCGGCTGACTCGCGGTCAAACATCGAGTTACACACCGGCATGATGATGGCGTCGGCAAACATCACGACTCGCGCCAGCTCAAAGCCATGCAGCCCACCCGGGGTATCAAGCACCACATGACTGATGCCAGTAGGTACGCGCAGCATGTTTTTCTGGTCAACAGCCCAGGGCGCAATGGCGGGGAGCGACGCATCGCGACGCTTGAGCCAGGCACGTGCTGATTGCTGGCGGTCTACATCGCCCAGCATGACCGAGCTGCCCTGGCGCGCGCACCAGGCCGTCACATGCGCGGCTAGCGTGCTTTTGCCACTTCCGCCTTTGCGGTTGACGACTGCAATAACTGGCATGAATGCTCCAACGGCAATACAAAAGCACAGTTTGATACAAATTCAGTCAAATGTCCAGTCAGCCTAATAAGCACGGTCATTGGTAGCTAGGGTTTTTGTAGCAAATAACCCTAGATACCTCGCACGCCTAGCTAACGGTAACTGCTGCGGTGTCACCAAGCGGCGCAATCACGCCGATCTGGTAGACCGTCTCGCCAGCTTTGCGCAGGGTTTTGGCTGTCGCTTCGGCATTGGCGGCATCGACCACCACCACCATGCCAATACCGTTGTTAAAAGTACGGTTCATCTCGAAGTCATCAATACCGGCGGTTTTTTGCAGCCAGGCAAACAGCTCGGTTTGCGGCCAGCTGCCCTTGACCAGGTGTGCTGCGGTGCCTTCAGGCAATACGCGGGGAATGTTTTCGAGCAGGCCGCCGCCGGTGATGTGGGCCAGCGCCTTGATCGGATGCAATGCCAACGCTGCCAGCACGTTTTTGACGTATAGCCGCGTCGGCTCCATCAGCGCTTGCTTGAACGGCTTGCCGTCCAGCGTGGCCGGAAGATCGGCCACAGCACGCTCAATGCATTTGCGCACCAGGCTAAAACCATTCGAATGCACGCCGCTGCTGGCCAGGCCCAACACCACGTCGCCGGGCGTCACGTCTTTGCCGGTCAAGATTTTTGACTTTTCCACCGCACCGACTGCAAACCCGGCCAGGTCGTATTCGCCTTCCGGGTACATGCCGGGCATCTCTGCGGTTTCGCCGCCTATCAGCGCGCAGCCGCTCAACTCGCAGCCTTTGGCGATGCCGCCGACTACTGCTGCGGCCACCTCGACATCCAGCTTGCCGCAGGCAAAGTAGTCCAGAAAAAACAGGGGCTCCGCACCCTGTACCAGCACGTCGTTGACGCTCATGGCCACCAGGTCAATGCCCACGGTGTCATGCATGTGACACTCAATGGACAGGAGCAGCTTGGTGCCCACACCATCGGTGCCGCTTACCAGCACGGGCTCTTTGTAGCGTTTGGGTACTTCAAACAGCGCGCCAAAACCGCCGATGCCCGCCAGTACGCCTTCGCGCATGGTCTTTTTGGCCAGTGGCTTGATGCGTTCAACCAGGGCATCGCCCGCGTCGATGTCAACGCCGGCGTCTTTGTAGGAAAGGGGGGAATTCGTCATGGTGGGGGCTTTAATGCGGCGGGTAGTGTCGGTTGGGGCCAGGCTTTGTGGGCGGCGCCAGGCAGCGCTGCAAGCCCGATAGAATCAAGCCCAGATTCTAAAGGCTACGTAAAACCCGGTTTTCAGGCCTTTTTACGCCGCTATCAAGCATTGCCGTCATGGCTTGTGCGTCCTTACAGTCAGAGCATTTAACAGCGCCCATCCCAACCCTGATTTTCATGCAGTTCACCAACACCCAAAAAAGCGTTGCCGCCTGGTGCCTGATTGCGGCATTGACGGTGCTGGCGTTGTGGCTGCTGGGACCGGTGCTGACGCCTTTTGTAGTGGCGGCCGTGCTGGCTTATGCGCTGACGCCGCTGGTTAACAGGCTGGACACCATGGGCAGGGGGCGCCTACCGCGCGTTGTTGCCGTAGTGCTGGTGGAGCTGCTGTTTATTCTGGCTGCGCTCAGTCTTGTGCTGCTGATTGTGCCCATCGTCGCCAAAGAGCTGCCCCTCATGCGCGAACAGGCTCCCCTTCTTGCCGACCGGGTGAATGCTGGCTTGACGCCCTGGCTGGCGCAGTTTGGCATCAAGGTGCAGCTTGACGTGGCAAGCCTCAAGGCGTTGGTGCTCAAGTACCTCAATACCAACTATGAGGACGTTTTTGGCTCGCTGATGCAGTCGCTCAAACTTGGCGGTAGCGTGGCGCTGGCCGTTATCGGCAATGCCGTGCTGATACCCGTCGCTCTGTTTTACCTTTTGATGGACTGGGACAGGTTTGTCAGGCGCATGCTTGAGTTGGTGCCTTTGCCCATGCGAGCCTCATTTGACAGTTTTACCGATGAAGCTGATTCAGTTCTTGGCCAGTATTTGCGCGGTCAATTGCTGGTGATGCTGGCTATGGCGGTGTTTTACGCCGTGGGTCTGGCCCTGTTCGGGCTTGATCTGGCCTTGCCAATTGGCATTTTTACGGGTCTGGCCATGTTCATTCCTTACCTTGGCTTTGGCATCGGCTTGTTGCTGGCCATACTTGCCGGGCTGCTGCAATTTGCATCCGTCAAGGCACTGGTTATGGTGGCCGTGGTTTTTGGTATCGGGCAGCTGGTCGAAAGCCTGTTTTTGACACCCAGGCTGGTCGGTGAACGCATCGGCCTGCACCCTTTGGCCGTTATTTTTGCCCTGCTCGCTTTTGGCCAGGTCTTTGGCTTTGTTGGGGTGCTGATTGCGCTGCCCGCCAGTGCGGTATTGCTGGTGGCCATACGGCGCATCAAGGCCCATTACATCAGCAGCAAGCTTTACAAGGGCTAGGTCGCAAAATGGCGGGCATGAAACAGATTGCGCTGGACATAGGCCTTGCCTCTGTCCCGTCGTTTTCCAATTTTTTTGCCGGGCCTAACGAGGCCGCCCTCAAGCATATTGAATTGTGGGCCGGCAACACGCTGCGCTCCCCGGTACCCACCTATTTGTGGGGCGAGCCGGGCAGTGGCAAAACCCATCTGCTCAAGGCTGTAAGTGAAACACTGCGCGAGCAGGGTGCCCGCGTCGGCTGGATGGACGCCTCTGTGCTTGAACCTGCCGAGTTCGATGAATCGTGGGCGGCCGTGATTCTGGATGAATGCCACCTGTACACCGCCGTGCAGCAGCAGGCGGCCTTCAACTGGTTTGTCAACGCGCTTAACTCTGCTGACGGGCATCCGCGCTGGGTGCTGGCCGCTGGCAGCCTCCCGCCGGCTGATCTGCAGCTGCGTGATGATTTGCGTTCGCGCCTTGGCTGGGGCCATGTGTTCGAGCTGCACGCCCTGACTGAGCCCGAGCGCCGCGCCGTGCTGCGCCGTGAGGCCGATGCACGCGGCGTGTTTTTAAGTGATGAGGCCATGGACTTCATGCTCAGGCGCTTTTCACGCGACCTGAGCAGCCTGATGCAACTGCTGGACCAGCTCGACGGCTACGCCCTGCAGACCCAGCGGGCGATTACGATTCCATTGATTAAAGCGATGCTCGAAAGCGAATGATTAACCGCCCATGAATGTACGTAAAAAGTTTGCTCTTTTTGACCTCGATCACACCCTGATCCCGATTGATTCAGATTACGAGTGGGGTGAATTCACCATAGCCCTTGGCTGGTGCGATTCCACTGAATTCAAGCGCCGCAACGCCGAGTTTTTTGAACACTACCGCGCCGGCACGCTCGACATCCATGATTACGTGCGCTTTGCCACCCAGGCCATACGCGAGCAGGGTGCTATTAAATCAATAGCTGCTCATGCCCGATTTATGGAGGCCGTGGTGCTAAAAGCCATCAAAAAGCAGGCTTTGGACCTTGTCAGCGGGCACCAGAATGCGGGTGACGATGTGGTCATCGTTACGGCCACCAACGAGTTTGTCACGCGCCCGATTGCCGATGTTTTTGGTGTCAAAGACCTGATTGCCGTGGAGCTTGAACGTGACGCCAGTGGCAACTGGACCGGTGAAATCAAGGGCACGCCCTCAGCCCGTGAAGGTAAGGTCACGCGCATGGACCAGTACCTTGCCGCCCGCGGACTGGCCTGGGGTGACGTGGAAACCACCTTTTATACCGACTCCATGAACGACCTGGCGCTGCTTGAAAAAGTCACCCACCCGGTGGCCACCAACCCCGACGAACGCCTGCGGGCACTGGCCAAAGAGCGCGGATGGCGCATACTTGAGCTGTTCTAATCAGTGGGGTACTCCTCTGCTGCTTTCGCAGTGGCGGTCAGTCCCTCAAAGTTTCCGAATTTCATGATTAAAAAATTTATCGACAAGCTTTTTGGCAAATCCGGCAGCGCTGACTCCGCTGAGTCGGGGGCCAAAAAGGTGAAAAAGTCCCCTTTCGGAACTCGCCACGACATCGGCGTCAAAGACCATGGCATTAACCCGAAACTGGTGGATGAACGCGCCTGGGATGTTGTTCACACCCTGAAAGAAGCTGGTTTTGAAGCTTACATCGTGGGTGGTGCCGTGCGCGATTTGCTGGTGGGCCTGCGACCCAAAGACTTTGACGTGGCCACAGACGCCACGCCCGAGCAGGTTAAGCAGCTGTTTCGCCGCGCCTTCATCATTGGCCGCCGCTTTCGCATCGTCCACGTGATTTATGGCCGAGGCCGCGAGCATGAGGTCATTGAGGTTTCAACCTTTCGCGCCCACCTTGACAGTAGCCTGGCCGAGCAGGTGGGCGGCAACGAGCGCACCAGCAAGAGCGAACTGGCCGGCATGAAGCACGCTGTTGACGCTTCTGGCCGCGTGCTGCGTGACAACGTCTGGGGCCCGATGGAAGAAGACGCCGCACGCCGCGACTTCACTATCAACGCCATGTACTACGACCCCGAGACGCAGGTGGTGGTCGACTATCACAACGGCATCAAGGACGCGAAGAAAAAAATCATCCGCATGATTGGCAACCCGGCCGTGCGCTACCGTGAAGACCCGGTACGCATTATTCGCGCCGTACGTTTTGCCGCCAAGCTCAATGCGCTCGGGTTTACCTTCGAAGACAAAACAGCAGCACCGCTGCGCGAGATGTCAAACCTGCTGGCCGACGTTCCGCAGTCCCGTCTGTTTGACGAAATGCTCAAGCTGCTGCAAACCGGCCACTCGATTGCCAGCATCGCGCAGCTCAAGTCACTCGGCCTGGGCACCGGCATTTACCCATTGCTTGATGTGGTGGTTGAAGCCGCTGACGAGCCGTTTTTGAACCTGGCCCTGATGGACACCGACCGCCGCGTAGGCGAAGGCAAGCCTGTTGCGCCCAGCTTCTTGCTGTCGTGCGTGCTGTGGTCGGATGTACGCGACGGCTGGGCCAGGCGGCTCAAGCGCGGCGAGAACACCATGCCGGCCTTGCAGGACGCGATTGACGACGCCTTTAACGCCAAGATTGGCGATGTGTCTGGCCGCGGCAAGCTCGGCATCGACATGCGCGAAATCTGGACCATGCAGCCCCGCTTTGAAAAGCGCGTGGGCGCGTCGCCCTATTCGATGCTCGAACAACCCCGCTTTCGTGCCGGTTTTGACTTTTTGCGCCTGCGCGCGCAAACCGGCGAGATTGACATGGAACTCGCTGAATGGTGGGAAAAGTTCAGCACAGCCTATGACGATGAACGCCACGCCATGATTGAAGCCATGCGTCAAGAGCAGTTGCAAAAGCCGCAGCACCCCCGCGTTCGCTTCAAGCGCCAGGATGCGCCGGTTGAAGACGTCAGGTTTTCCGGTGCCGCCGATTCAGCGCCTAATACCGGCGCAGAGCCAGCGCAGGGTGAGTTTGCACCCGCCAAAAAGCGCAGACGCCGTCGCAAGCCGGTTAACCGCGGTGAGGGTGGCGGCGGTGGTGGTGAGTCAGATGGTGCAGGCGGCGCATAGGGCGACCAAGGCGACCAAGGCCGACGCGGCGCACAAGCCGCGTGAGGTAGTCATCGCGTACGTGGCGCTCGGTGCAAATCTTGGGGATGCCGCAGCGGCGTTAAAGCAGGCGGTTCATGACCTCAACGCATTGCCGCTAACGCTTGTCAGCAAGACTTCAAGTATTTACAAAACAGCGGCTCTGGGTATTGATTCATCAAGCGATTCAAGCCCCGACTACCTCAATGCCGTAGTCGAACTGCAAACCAGCCTTA
>JANOCP010000348.1:0-3596 GCA_031412235.1 Polaromonas sp. | reverse complement strand
ATACGAATCGAAGCCGAGCGGTTTTTAGCCGAGTAAGCCAGCTTGACCGGTGCCTCAAAACCAGGAACCAGACGCTTGTAGCTGTTGGTGCCAGGGTTGGTGATGGCGTTCAGGGCACGGGCATGCTTGATGATGCCGCCAATGTAGTACAGGGCGAAATCCGACAGGCCTGCGTAGCCGTCGCCGGCAAACAGGTTTTTGCCGTCTTTCCAGACCGACTGGTGAACGTGCATGCCGGAACCGTTGTCGCCAACGATGGGCTTGGGCATGAAGGTCGCCGTTTTGCCGTAGGCGTGAGCCACGTTGTGGATCACGTATTTTTGCAGCTGAACCCAGTCAGCGCGCTGGATCAGCGTGCTGAAACGGGTACCCAATTCCATCTGGCCAGCGTTGGCCACTTCATGGTGGTGCACTTCGACGGGAATACCGAGGGCTTCGAGCACCAGGCACATCTCGGAACGCATGTCCTGGAAGCTGTCGACTGGTGGCACAGGGAAATAACCACCCTTGACGGCAGGCCGGTGCCCACTGTTACCGTGCTCGTATTCCTTGCCGGTATTCCAGGCGGCTTCTTCAGAGCCAATCTTGACAAAGCAGCCCGACATGTCATTTTGCCAGCGCACGTTGTCGAATACGAAGAACTCTGGCTCCGGGCCAAAGTAGGCGGTGTCGCCCAGGCCAGAGGCCTTCATATAGGCTTCAGCGCGCTTTGCCAGCGAGCGGGGGTCGCGCTCGTAGGCTTTGCCGTCAGCGGGGTCGATCACATCGCAGGTCAGAATCATCGTCGTTTCTTCAAAGAACGGATCGATGTTGGCCGTGTTGGGGTCCGGCATGAGCTGCATATCCGAGGCTTCAATACCTTTCCAGCCAGCGATGGATGAGCCATCAAACGCATGGCCCGACTCGAACTTGTCTTCGTTAAAGTGAGAAACTGGCACTGTAACGTGTTGCTCTTTACCCCGGGTATCGGTAAAACGGAAGTCGACAAACTTGACTTCGTTCTCCTTGACCATTTTTATGACGTCTGCGACGGTCTTTGCCATCAGATTCTCCTGTTGCTGGATGGTTGTTGAAAAAGCTTTTCAGAAACTTGCGAATGCACTTTTTGTGCCAAAGTGGGTACACCTTCAGCTTTTCGCTGCGCCCCCGATTGTGCCGTCAAATGGCACCGCCCTGCATCTTGCTCACTGGCAAAAAGAGGCGGCACACAGGGGCTGACGGAATCACAAGGCACCAAAACGGGATGTATTCACTCGAAAAAACCAATGCACTTTATTGGTGCATTTAATTAACGCACCAATTCGGGGCCAAATTTCACGCCGAATTTGGACAAACCAGCCAGGAGAGCCGGATAGGCA
Source organism: Polaromonas sp. (assembly GCA_031412235.1). Lineage (GTDB taxonomy): Bacteria > Pseudomonadota > Gammaproteobacteria > Burkholderiales > Burkholderiaceae_C > Polaromonas. The sequence goes on along the minus strand of JANOCP010000348.1, from coordinate 2,238 downwards.
AACGCAATGGATTCAGGGGCTCCTTTGACGCCGAGTTCTATATGGCGTCCGTAGGTCGGGTGGTCAACGCTCGGCAGGCTGAACACCTTGACGCCCGCATGCGCGGCTTCAATATCGAGCATCAAGGGGGTCAGGGTCGCTTCCATCGAGCCAAACACGATGATGGACTTTTCGATGTACGCTGAAGTCTGATGCAACCCGGAGTACCTGGTGTCAAGCACCCATTCAATCATTGGCCAGGCCATGACTGGAAACCCCGGAACAAAGTGCACTGCGCCCTTCCCCGCCCTGCAGGTAAACCCCGGAATCTTGTTGTACGGGTTCGGGATGATCTCCGCGCCGACCGGAAACACACCCATATTCAGCCGATGGATGTTGTCATGCCTGTCCGGATCAAACGGCACGCCCTGCTCTTTGGCGGTGTCCTGCATGCGCTCGGTGATCAATACCTTTGCCTGGGGATGCAGGGTCAGCTCGACGCCTAGCGCACGCGCCGCGCATTGGCGGGTGTGGTCGTCTGGCGTCGCGCCAATGCCGCCGCATGAAAACACCACATCGCCCGACTCGCGCGCTGCCGTGAAAGCGCGCGCCAGGGTAGCAGTAATGCGGTCGGGGTCGTCGCCCACGTAGTCGGCATAGGCCAGCGGCAGGCCGCGTGCGGCCAATAATTCAATCGCTTTGGACAAATGCTTGTCGGCACGTTTGCCTGACAGGATTTCGTCGCCAATGATGATGATTCCGAAGTGGGTTGTCATGCTCGAAATATATTTAGAAAAACTTGGGAATTGAATTCAGGGTTGAAAGCCGGGTGCGGGCAATTCAGTGACTGCAGGCAGCTCAGTTGCTACTGATTCAATAGCATCAGATGACCGTAAATTATGGGTCAAGGCGTTATTTTTCTTTCTAAGTTGCTCCAGTGCGGCCAGTGTGTAGTGCGCAAACCAGAGCGACGAAAACGCGAACACTAGCGTGTAGATCCAGATGGCTACAGGCACCAGAATTGGAGCCATGGCAACAAACATTGCACCCGACGCCCAGATGAGGCTGGGCGCTGCACCCAAATAGCCGCTCAGCACCCCGATACCGAGCAGCGACGCACGATGCTCCTTGAAGATTTGACGCCGTTCTTCGCTGCTGGCGTGATCAACCAGGGCGTCATAAGACATCACCCGGTAGGTCAACCAGCCCCAGATCAGCGGCGGAAGAATCAGAATCAGCGGCGGAATCAACCACAACGGAATCGACAGCAGAAGCGCAATCGCAGCCAGCAGCGTCGAGCCCAGGGACCAGGCCAGGCTGGCCAGCATTGAGCCGCCTTTTTTGCGCTCTAGTTGCGGAAACCGCCGCTCAGCAACCAGCGCCACCATGGCGGGTGTCATGAAAATCGCCACAAACAGCAGCGAGACGATCACGATCACCGGAATCGCCAGAAACAGCATCAAGGCAGGCGCCAAAACCAGCCGCAGCCCGCTCAGCCCCAGTCCTTCAAGCCATTGCACCATGGTGTTGACCAGCTCAAAGCTCTCAAGGCTGCTGCGCACCGCTGCAATTGCGCCTTCCCAGAAAAAATAGCCCAAACCCAGCGATACCGCCGCCATGATGACCAGCGGCAAGATGGACAAGGCAATCACGCGTGGATGCAGGCAATACATGGCTGCACGCCAGAAAGAGTCCAATAATCTGCTCAAGATGCGCCCCCACGGTTGCTCACTTCGTGTAGCGCCCTGGACCTGCCCACGCCAGAGGCGTCGGCCCTTCCTCCCGTCCAAACCTGCGTAGGCAGATTTGGAGCCGCGGTCGTCAGCCCCGAAGGGGCCGCTGCGCCTGCGGCCCGGCAAAGCCGGTTCCGCGGCCCCCGCTTGAATTGGGTCGGCCCTACGGTGAAAATTTTGCTCATTGCTGGATTATCAGGCGCGGCCGAACAGGCGTTTCAAACCCACCCACTGCTGCGACCAGAAGCCTCGCCCGTAGTCGCGGTTGGCTTCAACCTGGTCACGAATGCCGGTCGGGTCATAGCGCTGCTGGAAATTGACGGTACCAAACAGCACATCCCACCATGGCAACAGCACACCAAAGTTGTGGCCACCCAGAACGGTTTGTTCGTTTTTCAAACTCTCATGTCCAATGCCAATGCTGTGGTGTACCCGGTGAAAGCGCGGGCTAACCCAAAGGTACTCACCGATACGCCCAAATGACATCCGCACATTGGCATGCTGGAAGCTTTCGCTAAGCTGGGTA
>JANOCP010000347.1:0-2445 GCA_031412235.1 Polaromonas sp. | reverse complement strand
GTTTGCAGTCGACCTGTACTTTGCATCACGCGGCCTGCCCGCCTCAGAGGTCATGAGTCTGACGGCCTTCATCGCAAAACCTGCGCACTGGCGCGTGATGATGGACCTGGCGCTGCTCAGCCTGTTTGCAGGCCTGTACAGCGTGCCCATGTACGCCCTGATCCAGCTACGCAGCCAGCCCACGCACCGTGCCCGCATCATTGCGGCCAACAATATTCTGAACGCGCTGTTCATGATCGTCTCGTCCATCCTGGCCGGCGCACTGCTCAAGGCCGAATTCACCATTCCGCAGATATTTTTGTTTGTCGGCCTGGCCAACGCTGTGGTGGCGTTTTACATCTTTTTGCTGGTGCCTGAATACCTGCTGCGCTTTGTGGCGCTGATGCTGTCGCGCTGCATTTACCGCTTCAAAATCACCGGTGATGACAACATCCCCACGCAGGGCGCAGCAGTGCTGACGTGCAACCACGTAAGCTTTATTGATCCCGTGTTGCTGATGGCCGCCAGCCCCCGCCCGATTTACTTTGTCATGGACCACCGCATCTTCAAAATGCCGGTGCTGGGCTGGATGTTCAAGCTCGCCAAGGCAATTCCGATTGCCCCGCGCTCGGAAGACCCGGTGTTGTATGAAGCGGCTTTTGAAGCAGCCGCCAAAGTTCTGCGCAATGGTGACCTGCTGGCCATATTCCCCGAAGGCGGTATCACCAAAGACGGCGAGCTTCAGGCCTTCAAGGGCGGCATCATGAAGATTCTGGAAAACGCCGAGCGTGACGGTTTGGCCGTACCTGTCATCCCCATGGCACTGACCAATTTGTGGGGCTCGTTTTTCAGCCGGGTCGAGCGTGGCAACGCCATGGTGAGCCCGTTCAGGCGGGGCATGTGGAGCCGGGTGGGTTTGAATGTGGGTGATCCAATGCAGCCTCAAGTGGTAGAGCCCCTTGTTTTGCAGACTGTGGTTGCCAAACTTGTATCCGGTGGTTAAATTCAGGGCTGCTTCAATATAAGTCGCAATAAAGGGAGGATTCATATGCAAACGCAAACCGCGCCGGTCTCGTCATCGGCCACAACAGAGCTGGCTTTTCAGTTAACCCCACCAGAGGTCATTACGCCGGTCAGCGAACAAGCCGCAAAGACTGCAATTCCCATGTCGCCTGAACTCAAGGGCGCAGTGGAAGAGCAGGTCGACCGTTTCATGACTGGCTTGCTAAGCGAAGATGTACAAAGCGAAGCCTTCAAGGCGCGCCTCGACAGCGCTTTTGCCTTGGGTCGCGAGGAGGTTTCCATCGCCTCCAGCCTGATGCAGGGTCGGCTGCTGCAGCGTAACTTTGTCGGAATGGAAGACACATCTGCATTCAAGGCGATTCAGGATATGCGTGGTCATCTTGATCAGCTTAATCCGGGCAAGCAGGGCGATTTATTTCAGCCACAAAAGCTTTTGGGTTTCATCCCCTATGGCAACAAGCTGCAAAATTATTTCCGCAAGTATCAAGGCGCTTCAGGGCAGCTTGAGAAAAGCATGCAACAGCTTTACGCGGCGCGCGATGACATGCACAGGGATGTGCTTGACCTCGAGTCCACCCGCACCAAGCTCTGGGATGCGATGCAAAAGCTGAATGGCGCAATACATTTTGCAGAAACTCTGGATGCCAGACTTGCCGAAAAAGTTGAAGCCCTCAAGGCCACAGACCCGGTGCGGGCCAAAGCGCTGGAGCAAGAGGTCCTGTTTTACGCCAGGCAGAATCTGCAGGACATGCTCACGCAGCAAGCGGTTTGCACCAACGGCTATCTGGCGCTGGACGTACTGAAAAAAACCGGCCGTGAAATGATGAACGGATGCAATCGGGTGGCGACTACTGGCATGAGCGCGCTCGCCGTAGCGCAGACAGTAGCCAGAGCCACGGGCAATCAAATCAAGGTAATGGATATGCTTACTGGAGTGAACAGCACGATAGAGGGACTGATTTCAGAAACCGGGCGGCAGCTCAATACCCATGTAGACAAGACCGCCCAGTTTGCACAAAACCCCATGATAGGAATTGACAAGCTCAAGGACATGTTTGACCAGACCTTCAAAGCAATGGACGCCATGGATACTTTTCGCTCCAAGGCTATTGAGGTCATGGGTCAAAACAACGAAATCATCAAGCAGCAGCTATCCAAGGCAGACCAGTATGTTGACCGTCAGCGTCAGCAGCAAGCACGTGAGGCTACGCGTTTGACGACAAGCGGCCCTGTCGCACTTTAAACATCAACATTCTTAAACTTAAAAAGGGATATTTATGGCAACTCAATACATCATGCAGCGTGACACCGGTAGCTGGCGCACTCAGGTCTGGTTGTCTTTTGGTATCGCGGTCTCCGCCTGCGCCTTTGGTGTCATACAGCTGCCAGGCCAGGATCTGGATCGGGCTTTTCTGGCGCTGGGCATGTTTTTCTGCCTGTTTG
>JANOCP010000346.1:0-3308 GCA_031412235.1 Polaromonas sp. | reverse complement strand
ACTGGTTGGCGTGCATGGTTTAACCTTTGGTGTGGCGCTGGCTGCCGCTGCGCTGGCGTGCCTGCTGCGCCGCCCACGCTGGCTTCATGCGGGTTTGCTGCGCCGCCCGCGCTTGCTGAACGCAGCTTTACTGGCAGGCGGGCTTGTGCTTGCTGCCCTTGCCAGCCAGGCACTCAGTCTGGAAAAAGGCTCTGCGTCGCACTTTACATCCGCGCTTTCGCCCGATGCCGCCAAAAAGCCTTTCGTGGTGAGCTTGCTGCAGGGCAACATCGCGCAAGACGAAAAATTTCAGGGTGGCAGCGGCATTCCTGACGCCTTGAGCTGGTATGGCACGCAGTTGCGTGAAGCCACAGCCGCCCTCATCGTTACCCCCGAAACCGCGCTGCCCCTGCTGCCTGAGCAGTTGCCTGAGGGTTATCTTGACGCGCTGCTCAACCGGTTTATTCAAGCCCCTGCCGATGGGCCGCAAACCGCAGCGCTGATTGGTATACCGCTGGGCAACAGCAAGCGGGGTTATACCAATTCGGTGATTGGCCTGAAGCCATTGCCGCCAGACGCCGCTGGCAAGCGTATTGGGGATGTCAAAGACGGCGTCTACCAATACGACAAACACCATCTGGTGCCCTTTGGCGAATTTGTGCACCCGCTGTTCAAATGGTTTCTGGCTATCGTCAACATGCCGTTGTCAGATTTCAACCGCGGCGACGTGAGCCAGAACTCATTTGACTGGCAAGGCCAGCGCCTGGCACCCAATATCTGCTATGAAGATTTGTTTGGTGAAGAACTGGCCCAGCGCTTTATTGACCCGGCAAAGGCACCCAGCATATTTGTGAACATCAGCAACATTGCCTGGTTTGGCGACTCGATTGCCATCAACCAGCACTTAAGCATCTCGCGCATGCGCGCCATCGAGTTTGAGCGCCCCATGATCCGTGCCACCAATACTGGGGCCACCGTCATCATTGACCACCGCGGCCAGGTCACGCATTCCCTGCCGCGCCTGAGCCGCGGCGTGCTGACGGGCGAGGTTGAAGGCCGCAGCGGCATCACGCCTTATGCCTGGTGGGTGTCGCGTTTTGGACTGTGGCCTTTGTGGGGCTTGTGTATTGCTATTGTTTTAGTAGCTGTTGGTAGCCGCTTTCACTGGGCAAAGGGTAGGTTTGATTCATAAACCGGGCCTGGAAGCCCGTTAAAATGGCGGGCTATGCTAAGTTTTCAAGACATCATCCTTACCCTGCAAAGCTACTGGGCCAAACAGGGCTGCGCACTTTTGCAGCCCTACGACATGGAAGTCGGTGCCGGTACATCGCATACCGCTACGTTTTTAAGAGCGCTAGGCCCCGAGCCCTGGAAGGCCGCCTACGTGCAGCCCAGCCGCCGCCCAAAAGACGGTCGCTACGGCGAAAACCCCAACCGCCTGCAGCACTATTACCAGTACCAGGTTGTGCTCAAGCCCGCACCCGCCAATATTCTTGAGTTGTACCTGGGCAGCCTCGAGGCGCTGGGCTTTGATTTGAAGCAAAACGACATCCGCTTTGTAGAAGACGACTGGGAAAACCCCACGCTTGGCGCCTGGGGTTTGGGCTGGGAAGTCTGGCTTAACGGCATGGAAGTCACGCAGTTCACCTACTTCCAGCAGGTAGGCGGTATTGACTGCAAGCCGATTACTGGCGAAATCACCTACGGGCTGGAGCGTCTGGCCATGTATTTGCAGGGCGTGGACAACGTCTACAACCTGACGTGGACTGAGGGCGAGCCGACGCCGGGCCGCTCCCAAGGCGGCTCAGCCCCCTCGGGGGGCAGAGAGCCACACGAAGTGGGTGAACGTGGGGGACGATTAACTTACGGGGATGTGTACAAACAAAACGAGGTTGAGCAATCAACCTACAACTTCGAGCACAGCGACGCCGACTTTTTATTCACCGCCTTCACAGCGCACGAGAAGCAGGCCAAACACCTGATTGAAGTCAAACTGGCGCTACCCGCCTACGAGCAGGTGCTGAAAGCCGCCCACAGCTTCAATTTGCTGGACGCACGCGGTGCGATTTCGGTCACCGAGCGGGCTGCCTACATTGGCAGAATCCGCAACCTGGCGCGCGCGGTGGCACAAAGCTATTACGAATCGCGTGAGCGCCTGGGTTTCCCGATGGCACCGCGTGAGTGGGTAGAACAGATGACGAAGAAGGCAGCGTAAGAGTCAGCAACAATGCCGGGCTTGGCGTTGACCATGACGCGGCCTATAATGTAGATACGTGTGTCTACTTTGGAGTTGAATCATGGAGTTACAAGTCGGAAAATGGGGTAATAGCCTTGCTCTCAGGCTCCCTGTGGCATTGGCCAGGAAAGCTGGCTTGCGCGAGGGTAGTCGTGTGCAGGCGGATGTGACTGCTGGACGTGAGTTGCGACTGGTCAAGGCCGGAAATGAGCTTGAAGCCGTTTCCCGTGCCCAGTTGGCAAAAGAATTGACAGACATGCATCGTGAGTGGCCTATGGGGCGCTCGGTCGTGCGCTGGATGCGCGACCAAGGCTACTGATTCGTTCAATGGTTTACCTTGATACCAATGTGCTGATGGCGCTACTTTGCCCTGAGCCGGAAACTGATTGGGTTATTGGCTGGTTGGCCAGATCCGACGGGCTTGAGCTTGTCAGTAGCCCCTGGTGCCGGACTGAGCTTGCCAGTGCCTTGGCCATTAAAGAACGTACCAAGCAATTGAGTAAAAAAGAAGTTGCTATTGCGACTCAAAAAGGCCTTGCCATATTGGCCTCCACCCGGTGCGAACAGGTTGAGACGGCTGACTTTGACGAGGCTGCAGCACTTTGTAGCCAGGCTGGCTCCAACTTGCGAGCGCCTGACGCCCTGCATTTGAGTCTTGCCAAACGTGTCGGCTGCACAACTGTTGCCACTATGGACGTTGTGATGCGCAAAGCTGCGCCCAAGTTGGGTTTAAAGCTGGTTAATTTTCGGGAAAAAAGTAAGTGAAAAATCTCTTGGTTGAACTGTTTGTTGAAGAGCTGCCGCCCAAGGCGCTCAAGAAACTTGGCGAGGCGTTTGCTGGCGTGCTGTTCGAGCAGCTCAAGGCGCAGGGGCTGACGGCTGCAGACTCTGTCCTGACCTCATTTGCTTCACCGCGCCGGCTGGCGGCGCATGTGACCGCAGTGGCCGCGCAGGGCGCTGACAAAGCGGTGTCGCAAAAGCTCATGCCCGTGGCGGTGGGGCTCGATGCTTCTGGCAATGCGACGCCAGCACTGCTCAAAAAACTCCAGGCTCTGGGCGCTGATGCGTCCGCCGTAGCTGGCCTGAAGCGTGC
>JANOCP010000345.1:0-12679 GCA_031412235.1 Polaromonas sp. | reverse complement strand
TGATGTGCCCGCGTCGGTCGATGTTGTCGACGGTGAGCGCTTGCGCGCTGACGGGCGTGCGCAGATCAACCTTTCTGAAAGCCTGAGCCTGGTGCCCGGCGTGCTGGCGCGTGACCGGCAAAACCAGGCGCAAGACCTGCAGTTGTCAGTACGTGGTTTTGGGGCCCGTTCAACTTTTGGTGTGCGCGGTGTGCGGGTTTATGTTGACGGCATTCCGGCCACCATGCCCGACGGTCAGGGCCAGTTGTCGCATATTGACCTGGGCTCAGCCGGAAGGGTAGAGGTGCTTCGCGGACCTTTTTCAGCGCTGTACGGAAATTCGTCAGGTGGCGTGCTGCAGGTGTTTACAGAGGAAGGCGAGGGCGCAGCGACCATCACGCCCAGCTACGCGTTTGGCAGTGACGGCTTCTTCAGGTACGGCTTAAAAGCTGGCGGCAGCAGCGGCAGCAACGGCAGCAGCGGCAGCAGCGGCAGATTAGGCTATTCGCTGGCTGGAAGCCACATCAAAACTGATGGCTATCGCGCACACAGCGCGGCCCGTCGCGACCTTGCCAATGCCCGGGTTGACTGGGCGCTAGACGGCGGGCGCCGCTTGACGATGGTCTTTAACCGGCTTGGTTCGCGCGCCGATGATCCGCTGGGCTTGAGTCGCGCGCAGTTTGAGCTGTCTCCGCAAAGCGTTGATGCATCAGCCACCCAGTTCAACACCCGCAAGACGCTGCAGCAGACTCAGGTAGGGCTGGTGTATTCGCACCCTCTTGATGCCAATAATGAGCTGCGCGCCACGCTCTACCGGGGCGAACGGTCTACGGTGCAATTTCAGGCCATACCGGTGGCAGTGCAGGCAAACCCCTTGCACCCCGGCGGTGTTATTGACCTCAATCGCTCCTATGCGGGTGTTGATGTGCGGTGGACAGCAAAGACATCGCTCGCCCAACGCCCGGTAACGCTGGTCACAGGGTTGTCGTATGACACCCTTCGTGAACAACGCCGTGGCCTGCAAAACTTCAACGGCACCATCCTGGGCGAGCAGGGTGCGTTGCGGCGCGATGAGATCAACCGGGTTTACAGTCTTGACCCTTACATTCAGGCAAGCTTGTCGCTCGCGCCGCGGTGGACCCTGAACGCCGGTGTGCGCCGCAGCACGGTGCAGTTTGAGTCATTCGACCGCTACATTTCAGGTGTAAATGGCAACGACAGCGGCAGTGCTGCTTACGCTGCCACCCTGCCAGCTGCCGCGCTTATGTTTGCTGCCACGCCCGACTTGCGCCTGTATGCAGCGGCTGGCAAGGGCTTTGAAACCCCCACGCTCAATGAACTGGCCTACCGGTCCAACGGCGCCACCGGGCTTAACTTTGCCCTGCAGCCTGCCAAAAGCAACAACCTTGAAGCCGGAATCAAGTCGCGTTCAACCGGGCCAGACAATTCGCGGCTGGAATGGAATGTTGCTGTTTTTCAAACCCGTACCCAGGACGAAATCGTCAGCCAGACCAATCTGGGTGGCCGCAGCACTTTCCAGAACGCAGGCGCAACCCGGCGGCGCGGGCTCGAGCTTTCATCAAGCTACACGTTTGCGCGCAGCGCCCTGATGCAGGTGTCTTACACCCTGCTAAACGCCCGCTACAGCGATGCATTTTCAAGCTGCGCCGCCGCGCCCTGCGCTGCACCCAATCTGGTGGTACCTGCGGGTAACCGCATTCCGGGTATTGCACGTTCAGCTCTTGCACTCGAGGCCGGTTGGCGCCCGGCCCGGGGATGGCGCACGGGTGCAGAGCTCCGTTACCTCGGCAGCGTGCCGGTCAACGACATTAACTCTGATGTAGCGGCCTCGTACATCACCGCTGCAGCGCATGCGGGTTATATGTTTGATAGCGGCGGCTGGAAGGTGTTGACTACGCTGCGCGCAGACAATCTTTTCGGCAAAAAATACGCTGGCTCGGTGATAGTGAACGAGGGCAATGGCCGGTATTTTGAGCCTGCTGCAGGGCGGGTCTGGCTGCTGTCGGTGTCAGGTAGTTACGCTTTCTAGCGACAGCGGGGCCACGCCTGGCCAGCCAGTGCCGGGAGGCCGCGTGACAAAATGAGCTGCTATTTAATTTGAGCTGGAGCCCCGGATGAACTTTGCGCCTGACCTTGCCACAGTCACCCATGGCATACAGCTGGCGGTGGCGCCAGTGTTTTTGCTGACGGCGGTGTCGGGAATAATTGCTGCAGTAGCCGGCCGTCTGGCCCGCATCATTGACCGCGCCCGGTTTCTTGAAAGCCGGCTCGAAGACGGCGTGGTTGCCCAGGCTCGTGCCGTCAAGATGTACGCTGAACTGAGGCAGTTGCGGCACCGTGGCTGGCTGGTCAACAGCTGCCTGGCGCTGCTGACCTTTTGTGCCATGCTGATTGGCATGACGATTATTTTGCTGTTTCTGGGCGAGACCTCTGATTTACCCATCCTCAAGATTGCCACCATCTGCTTTTTGTCGGGCGTGATCTCATTTTTGTCGGCGCTGGTCTGCTTTCTGGCGGAGACGTTGATGGCAACGCGGCTGCTCAAGTTTGCTGAATTGCCCGTTCAGCAAAAGTGATCCGGGTTTTTAAGCCAGCACCGAGTCATAAATTGCTACATGTTTGATAGCTAAAAATAGCCGTATTCATTGGGCAGAGAGCCTGTTTGACCCTTAATTCAGCTTTCTGGACGGCAAAGTAGCTTCCACCGCAGGCAAATCAACCATGACCGGCTGGCCGGGCTTTAGGCAGCCGGTGTCGCAGCATTTGCCGGGCTGGCGGTTTTTGGTAATCGCACGGGCCGGGTCATGCGGTACGCCTTCTCCGTTCACCCCCCTTTCCAGAATGCGTTCGACCAGTTCTACCTTGCTGCCTATCGGGTAATTGCGGTAAATCTCCTGCTTCATGGCTGCTGGCGAACCACCGCCGTGCAGGCTGATGACGCTGTACCAGCCGCCCTGGTAGCCGGCCGTCAGGTCTTCAATAAAACGCGCGGTTTCAATCCGCTGCTCGTAAGGCACGTCGGGGTTGGCGCGCAGTACTTCTGACAGCTTGGCGCCGGTTTCAGGGTTGTGGTCTTCATCCGGGCCGGGCAGGGTGACGATCAGCCCGCCGCTGACGTAATGCGCAATGCGGTGCATGTCATAAATCTTGGTCGCCAGCAGCAGTTTGCCGATGTTTGAAAACACCGGGTCGGGCATAAAGGTTTTGCTGTGCTCGTCTGGCTTGCCATACACGCTGGCGGCCACGCCGCAGGCAAAAAAGCTTTCGGTGATGGTGATGAGTTCAACCATCTGTTCGCGCAAATGCGTCTCTTTGGCCGGGTCAAACCCATTGGCCTCGCACATCAGCGCGCCCGCGCCAATCAGCAGATCACCAAAGCCTGCCCGCGCACCAATGCAGGTGTGGCGGTGGTGGGTGGCGTAGCTGTAGGTCAGGTGGCCGGTGTGTTCCCATTCGCCGGCGTAAAACACATCGTCGTAGGGCACAAACACCTTGTCGAACATCACCACACCGGTGCTCTGGCCGTATTTACGGCTGAACAGGGCCGCGCCATGCTCGACTTTCTCACCGGGGCGGCCGGCCGGGCGGGCAATGATGGTGATGCCGGGCGCATCAATCGGCACCGCGCAGCAGACGGCAAAGTCAGCGTCTTCCTTGCCCATGTTGCGGCAGGGCATGACCAGCAGTTCATGCATATAGGGCGCGCCCGTCACGATGGCCTTGGTGCCCGAAATCACAATTCCCCTGGCGTTACGCTCGACCACGTGGACATAGCTGTCAACATTCGACTGCTCATGCGGGCGGCGGCTGCGGTCGCCTTTGGCATCGGTCATGGCAATGCCCAGCGTCAAGTCCTGGTCCTGTACCCGGTGCAGGTAGTTTAAAAAGCGTGCCGTGTTCTCGGTGGTGCCGCGTGCATCGTCAATGCGTGCCGAGACCTGGCCAATTGCGTTCAGCGCATCGTGCGTCAGGTAGCGCTGGGCGCAGCCGGTTTCCTGGCACACCAGGCGCACAGCTTCGAGCTTGTTGAGCAGGTCGCCGCTGCTGGTGTTGATGTGGCTCAAGCGGTTCACCAGCTTGCCGCTGGTGTGCTGTACAGCCGTCATGATGGGCGCGTATTTCGCCTTCAGTGCGTAGTCATAGGTCAGCGCGATGGCGTTGATGCCGGGGCCAAAGCCGCGCTCGTCGACCACGCTGGCAACCTGCTGGCCGTCCAGAAATACGCGCGGTTTGTAGCGGCGCAAGGACTCACGGAAATCGTCGCCAGACATTAGCGTGGAGGACGGGGCGGGTGCATTCATGGGTTCTCCGGTAGAAGTTTTCATTGATTCTAATCACTAAATTAAACACTGTTCAATTTAATGTTGCGCTGTTCAATGGAGAATTGGTTACCTGCACGTTTGGGGTTATATTCAAAAGATGCAAGCCAGAGCAGACCGCCAACAAGCCATGAACGATTCGCGCCGCGCGCTGATGCTGGACGCTGCCCGTACAGTGTTTGAACGGCTGGGCATTGAAGGTGCCAGCATTCGTGAAATCGCAAAGCAGGCCGGTTACACGCCGGGGGCGATTTACTCGTATTTTGAGAACAAGGAAGCCATCTACGGCGCTCTACTGGCCGAGTCGCTGGAGCGCCTGAATGCCGAGGTAGATGACGCCGGCCAGGACGCCATGAGCGCTGCTGAGATGCTGGACGCCAAAGCGAGCGCCTGGTTTGGCTTTTTTGCCGCCAATCCACGCGACCTGGATCTGGGTTTTTACCTGGTTCAGGGCATGCGGCCCAGAGGCCTGACGGCCGAGCTGAACTTCAAGCTCAATGACCGCCTGCACGACGCCCTGCGCCCCTGCGAGGCAGCGCTGCAGGCCATGGGTTTGAGTGCCGAAGACGCGCTGCGCGAAAATACATCACTGTTTGCGCACGGCGTAGGCCTGCTGCTGATGCAGCACACGGGCCGTATCCGCATGTTTGGGCAGGATGCAACGCTGCTGTTTGGGGCTTATGTGATTGGCCTTGTCGAGCGTTTGCAAAACCAAAACCATAAACTTTGACCATAAATCGGGCCGTTAATCAGGCTCTGAACCCAAGGATTCCCATGCTTCTAGATGCCGATGACTCCCAACTCGTACTGGTCGATTACCAGACCCGCCTGATGCCGGTGATTTTTGAAAATGAGCTGGTTATCGCCAACGCCGTACGGCTGGCCCGCATGGCCGCGATCATGCAGGTACCCGTATGGGCAACCGAGCAAATGCCCGACAAGCTAGGCCCCAGCGTGACCGCCGTGCAGGCTGCCATCGAGGCGGCAGGGGGCAGAACACTGACCAAGGCACATTTCAGCGCCATGGCCGACGGCCTGGGCGAATGGCTGCGTCCGCCAGCACGCAAGCCCACGCAAGGTGGCAATGCACGCAGCCTGCCCAAGCACATGCAACGCCCCCAGCCAGAGGAAGAACAAGGCCCCAACACCATCATCATCGCCGGCTGCGAGGCCCACGTGTGCCTGATGCAGACTGCGCTTGACCTGCTTGAAGAAGAGTTTGATGTGTGGGTGGTAACCGACGCCTGCAACTCACGCAGCGAACGCAACCGCGATGCAGCATTTGACCGCCTGGCGGGTAACGGGGCAGAGCTTGTTACTACCGAGATGGTGGCTTTTGAGTGGCTTCGTACGGCTGAACACCCCGCGTTCAAGGCAATGCACGCGCTTGTCAAATAGCGGTTTTGGCACCTGCCGACTGCGCGGTATGTCAGCAACACACGATTTACTGCACTTTTAACCGGGGCCGATAACGATGAAAACCGTTGGCAGAATCTTTTCCTTTATTCATGCCTGCATGGCCGGTCTGTTTGCCATTGCGGCCCTGTTGCTGATCGTGATTGCTGCAAAAGGCGTTTGGGTAGCGCTTGTCAATGGTCTGGATCGCGAAGCCGCGCAGCAGGTGATTGAGGCCATAGGGCTGCTGGCGGCCGCGGTGGTGGCTTTGCAGATCGCCCAAACCATTGCAGAGGAAGAGGTGGCGCGAGACGCCCACATTAGCGGGCCGACACGGGTTCGCCGGTTTTTGTCGCGCTTCATGGTGGTCGTGATCGTTGCCATTTCTATCGAGGCCCTGGTTGCCACTTTTCGCGCATCGCATGACGACCCGCTGCATCTGGTTTATGCGGCCAGTATCTTGCTGGCGGCGGGGGTGCTGCTGGCGGCATGGGGCATCTTTATTCGCCTGAATGTGTACGCCGAGGCGCTGGAGCCGGAGGCCATGGCCGAGGCGAAAAGTGAAGACAAAAAGCTGAAATAGGCGCTTCTAAATGTCTGCAAAGGCAGGTAACGCGAGGCTGCTCTTATTGCAACAGTACAGGCCAAGGCCTCTGGCAGTCAGCGAGAAGTGGTCGCCAACAAGCCGGCGACTTGAGATACCTGCACAAAGCTGAAAATAGCCGAAAAATGGGTAAAAAGTACTCTTTGCCCAATGAGTACGGCTATCATGTGCTACATAGTTGATAGCAAAATGCAACCTTCCGGACTCCATGGCGCAACCGCGTCAGCCTGCAGCAAGGGCATTATCCATAATTATGAATTCAGTTTTTCTTTTTTCTGCCGCACTCGCAGGCCATCATTTTCTGGCGACATCCTGAAAATACCATTTGGAGACAAAACCATGACTTACGCCGATTTTTACAAGCAGTCCATAGACCAGCCCGACGCCTTCTGGACCGAACAGGCCGGACTGATTGACTGGCACAAGCCTTTTGACCGCGTTTGCAACTACGACAATCCGCCATTTGCGCACTGGTTTGAGGGCGGGCAAACCAATTTGTGCCACAACGCGGTAGACCGGCACCTGGCCACGCGGGGCGAGCAGGCGGCGCTGATTTACGTGTCGAGTGAAACCGGTATCGAAAAAACCTACACCTTCAACGAGCTGCACCTGGAAGTGCAGCGCATGGCCGCCAGCCTGAAAGCCATGGGCGTGGTGCAGGGCGACCGCGTACTGATTTACATGCCCATGATTGCCGAAGCGGCCTTTGCCATGCTGGCCTGCGCGCGCATAGGCGCCATCCATTGCGTGGTGTTTGGCGGCTTTGCGAGCGGTTCGCTGGCCTCGCGTATTGAAGACGCGACGCCGCGCGTCATCATCAGCGCCGACGCGGGCTCGCGCGGCGGCAAGGCGCTGGCGTACAAGCCCCTGTTGGACGAAGCGATCCGCCTGTCAAGCCACAAACCCGAAGCCGTGTTGCTGGTTGACCGCCAGCTTGCGCCCATGCAACTGGTGGCTGGCCGCGACTTGCTGTGGGCCGACCTGCGTGCTAAGTACATGCACGCCCAGGTACCGTGCGAGTGGCTGGACTCCACCGCCATCAGCTACACCATCTACACCAGCGGCACCACTGGCAAACCCAAGGGCGTGCAGCGCGACACCGGTGGCTATGCGGTGGCGCTGGCAGCCAGCATGAAGCACATCTTTGATGGCCGTGCGGGTGAAACCTACTTTTCGACCAGCGACATCGGCTGGGTGGTGGGGCATAGCTACATCATCTACGGCCCGCTGATTGCGGGTATGGCGACCATCATGTATGAGGGCCTGCCAACCCAGGGCATGGACGGCCAGCCCAACGGTGGCATCTGGTGGAGCCTGGTTGAAAAGTACAAGGTCACCGCGATGTTCAGCGCGCCAACGGCAGTGCGGGTGCTGAAAAAGCAGGACCCGGCGCTGCTGAAAAAATACGACCTGAGCAGCCTTCGCGCGCTGTTTTTGGCAGGTGAACCGCTGGACGAACCGACAGCCCGCTGGATCAGTGAAGGCCTGAACGTACCCATCATTGACAACTACTGGCAGACCGAAACCGGCTGGCCGCTGATTACGATCGCAAACGGCGTGGAGCAAAAGCCCAGCAAGTTCGGCAGCCCCGGCATACCCATGTACGGTTACCGCGTGAAGATATTGCACGAGTCGACCGGTGAAGAACTCACCCAGCCGAATGAAAAGGGCGTGGTCGTGATTGAAGGCCCAACGCCACCAGGGTTTATGCAAACCATCTGGAAAGACGATGCCCGCTTTGTCAACACCTACTGGAAGTCGGTACCCGGCAAGATGGTGTACAGCACCTTCGACTGGGGCATTCGCGATGAAGACGGCTACTACTTTATTTTGGGCCGCACCGATGACGTGATCAACGTTGCAGGCCACCGCCTGGGTACGCGCGAGATTGAAGAAAGCATCTCTGGCCATACCGCAGTGGCTGAGGTTGCCGTGGTGGGTGTGGCCGATGCGCTCAAGGGCCAGGTGGCCATGGCCTTTGTAGTGCCAAAGGATTCAGGTATTTTGAACGACAGCGCAGCGTCCATGAAGCTTGAAGGCGAGATCATGAAGCGTGTGGACGGTGACCTGGGCGCGGTGGCGCGGCCATCGCGTGTGCGTTTTGTGTCGGCGCTACCCAAAACCCGCAGCGGCAAGCTGCTGCGCCGCGCCATTCAGGCCGTGTGTGAAGGCCGTGATGCCGGTGACTTGACGACCATGGATGACCCGGCCGCGCTGCAGCAGATCCGGGACCGCGTTGCTGCCGTTTGAATCCACAGAAGCGGCGGCTGCGTATAGTCCGACAAGTCGACCTCTTGAATGTCGGGAGAGGTTGTACTCGTGTGCTAACCCGCTAACCCGCTAACCGCGAATCAAGGGATTACCCCAAGCCATGGACAACATTGATCTCGAAGTTCTCAAAACCTGTGTGCAGTGGCTGAACGCCAACTTGCGCTGCGAGCTGGTGACAGTGCTTAAAACATGGGGGTCGAGTCCGCGACCGGAGGGCTCCATGCTGGCCATTTGTGAAGACGGTCGCGTGGTCGGCTCGGTGTCGGGTGGCTGTATCGAAGACGACATGATTGCCAGGGCCCGCAGCGATGGCCTGAGCCGCACCCAGCCGGGCATAGTCACCTACGGCGTGACGGCAGACGAGGCGCATCGCTTCGGCCTGCCTTGCGGTGGCACGATTGAACTGGCGATTGAGCCCTTGTCGCCAGCCAGCCAGCTTGGTAACTTGCTGCAGCGGCTTGAAGGCGGTGAACTGGTCGCGCGCCGGCTTGATTTGCAAAGTGGTGCGGTTACCCTGAGCACAGCACTACCCAGCCAGTCCATGCAGGTGTCAAGTACGGCGCTGGTAACGTTGCACGGCCCTCGCTGGCGCTTGTTGATTATTGGGGCGGGGCAGTTGTCACGCTTTGTGGCGCAAATTGCCCAGGGCATGGACTACGCGGTGACCGTCTGTGACCCGCGCGAGGAATACCGTGACTCCTGGCAGGTAGACGGCGTAGAGCTGGCAACCGGCATGCCGGATGACGTCGTGCAAGCCATGAAGCTTGACTCAAGATGCGCGGTGATTGCGTTGACGCACGACCCAAAGCTGGATGACCTGGCGCTGATGGAGGCGCTGCGCTCGGAGGCTTTTTATGTCGGCGCGATTGGTTCACGCCTTAATAACCAGCGTCGACGCGAGCGCCTGGCTGAACACTTTGACCTGACGCACGAACAACTGGCCAAACTGCATGGCCCCATAGGGCTGTACATCGGCAGCAAGACGCCGCCAGAAATCGCGATTTCAATTCTGGCTGAATTGACTGCCGTGAAAAATGCAGTTGAACTGCCTAAAGCTGTGGGAATTGGGGAAGCCAAAACGCTGGCAGGCCTGCAGCCGACCGGTGAGGTTTGCGAGATCATTTCAGACCTCAAAACCTGAACTTTTACGTCAAATATGCTCTGTGCCCAATGAGAACGGCTATAAGTAGCTATAAAAAACATAGTAATCTGGATTTCAGCCACCCGGGGTGGAAGCCGGATATACCGGCACATCAAATGATGCAGGTGCCAGACCAGCGCGGTAGCGTTCAACCATGATGGTCCATGCGGCCTCGGTCTCCCTCACTCTTGCCTGCGCATCAAACAGCGGTGCCCTTGGGCGTGCGGTTTGCAGTTGGGCACGCAGCCGGGCCAGCTTTTCACGGTCACGGCCCAGCGCTATGGCCTCTGCGGCGTAGCTGGCGGGGTCGGTAAAAACACATTGCGGCAAGCCTGCCGCCCGGATAATGCTGCCGCCCAGACGCGAGGCCATGCTGTTGCCCGCGCAGCTGATGGCCGGTACACCCATGCGCAGGGCATCTACCAGCCCGTGGTTGGCGTTAAACAGCAAGGCGTCCACAAACAAGTCAGCGACGGCCATGTGGGCCAGCATGTCGTGCCTGGGCATGCGTTTGGCAAAAATCAGCCGGCTGGCGGATATGCCTGCGCCAGAGGCCTCGCGGCTCAGATTGGTTTGAATCCTGGGGCTGTAGCCAGGCAGCCAGAGCACCGCGTCTGGCAGTGCATGCAGCATCTGCATCCACGCAGCAAAGGTTTGGGGCTCGATCATCAGAGAAGGCAAAAAAGCGCACAGCACCAATGCGTCCTGGGGTATGCCCATTTCTGCCTGTATGTCGGCCTTTGACGCCTCAGCGGCGGGCTGGTCGTCGTTGGCATCTATCCAGCAGGTATGCGGAAATCGGACGATGGCGCCGTAGCGTGCAAGGTCGTCGCCATCGGGGTGAACAAAGGTGTCCGACAGGTTGTACTCACAGGGCTGCGGCGGGTTGTGGCGGTGCCAGGTCAGCTGCCGGAGTTGCAGGGGTGCCACCCTGCGCGAGGGAATTTCAGGCCGGCACCAGGGGGTGTCAAAAGCCATATCCAGAAAAATATCGAGCTGGTCATAGCGCATGCGGGCTACCGCTTCGTCGTCCGTCAAGTGCGCTATTTCAGCGACACTGTCCGGGCCAAGGCCAAGCCCCTGGAGGAGCTGCGCCTGCGGGTCGGGTGTTGATGAATACAGGTGCAGGCAAAAGCGCGATGTATCGTGCATTTGAAGCTGCCGCGCCAGGCCTTTGGCAAAGCGTGGCTCGCGCAGGCTTTGGGTGGCGATGCCTACATGAATACGCCCGTCGCGGGCGGGTGCCCGGCGCGGCACAAAACCTGGTATCACCCGCGTCTGGCTGGCCGCTATGGTGGTGATCGAAATCTTGCGCATTTGCGCCAATTCGTTTTCATGCAGTCCGAGGGTAATGCCGTAGTGCTGTGCGTCGCGCAGGTCGCGACCCTTGCCTGTCTTGACGCATTGCGCAACCATGTACTTCAGGGTTGCGGCCAGCCGCTCATGTTCCTTCCAGTCACACAGCTGGATACCCTCAAACGCCATACGCGTGTAGAGCTGGTAGGGGTCTGGCAATGTTTTGGGCGGCTTTTGAATGAAGCCGTCAATGGTGATTTCAGGCGGCGCGGTTTGCAAAACACCCTCAAAGCGCTGGAGAGTCTCGGGCTGAAGCCTGGAGAAGGCGAGGCTCGAGTTTTCAAAATCTGCATTGAAAGCGAGCACCACGGCACGGCGCAAGGCGAGCTCTTCGCTTTCAGGAAAACGCTCCAGGCCCAGACCCAGGTGGGCCAGCGCATCGTCAAATTGCCGCGCACCCGTGAGAAAGTCTGACAGGTTGAGCCACAGCGCGTGCTCGTCGGGCCTGATATCCAGGCAATGGCGGGCATGGGTTAGCGCGACCTCCCAAAGTCCTTCACGCGAAGCCATCAACGCCAGATTGTTCAGGCTGCGTAAATGATGGGGGTCAAGTGCCAGCGCCTGTGCATAGTACTGTTTGGCCTGCCCGAAATGGCCACTTGCTTCAGCAGTAATGGCCAGGTTGGCCGCACCGTCCGGGTCCAGAAGCAACGGGCCCCTGATACTTTCAAGGAGTCGGTAAGCTGCTTCAGGCCGGGACATCTCCACCAATAAGGCGGCGCAGGCGGACATGGCATTGGTATGCGTAACGTCGCCGGGGTATGCGCCGGATAGCGCTGCGGCTTTTTCGAACTCTATCAATGCCCGCTGCGGAAAACCAGACTGGTGCAAGGCCGTACCCAGAGCCATCCGGCAGGCCACGTCATCGGGACGGGCTTCAACGCGCTGCGCCAGTTCTGCAAGGCTGGATGAAAGGTGTATGTCGGGTTGCGATGTCATATTTCGTTATCCTGCCCGCAGGCGTTGGCGCATCGTTCCCCATTGGGCACGGCGCGATGGTCCAGATGCCATAATTTAACGCCATGAGGCCTTCCGTTTCCAGTACTTTGCACATGCTTGGGTGCTTTGATGACCCATTTACTGGCGCAGAAAGGGAGTTGCTGGATTTACGCCGAATGATTGCCCAGCGGCGCCCGGTGCAATTGTGGTCTGTGGTGCCGCCGCACCGCTTTTACAGTGAGCACGGGGTGCAGGGGATTCAGGCATTTGCGCATTGTTTCCCTCGCTCAGGCACGCTTTTGATAGCTGGTGTGCATGTTGCCCTTGGTCCGTGGCTGAAGTACGCCGGTATTGAGCGAGTCATTGTGTTGTACAACCTGGTCCGCCACGGACAGCTGTTTGCCATGCTGCAATTGCTCAGGGACATGACAGACTGTGAGCCCGAGCTGGTTTTCGTATCGCGCGCACTGCAACTGTCCGCAGGCTTGCCAGGTCGCGTTTTGAACAGCTTTATTGATATTGAACCGTTTACGCATGCAGCGCGGCTGGTTGTCGGGAGCAGACCATTTACCGTGGGCCGCATCAGCCGGGACATTCCCGAAAAGCACCACAGTCAAGACCCCTCGCTTTATCGCATGCTGGCCGCGCAAGGTG
>JANOCP010000344.1:0-13055 GCA_031412235.1 Polaromonas sp. | reverse complement strand
TTGCGGTCAAAACCTTGCTCAACCATCCAGTCGTCGCCCGCTTCCTTGCGAGCCTTGCCATCGCCTTGGTCATCTCCATCCTCACCACGGTCAAACTCGTCCGGCGCATCGTCATCATCGTCTGACTCCTCGTCATCTTCTTCCTGCGCAGCGCCTGCTGCAAGCGGCCTGCTAGCCATATATTCAAGCCCTGCGGCCACGGTCAAAAACCACTCGCCACCCGGCTCTTTGCAAACCACGCTGGCCAGCTCCTGCGCCCACGGTGCCAATTGAACCGCATCAGCCAGGCTGCCCCAGTCCGGAAACTCATCAGCTTCATGGCTGAGCAAATCGTCCATGACTGCGGGTAACTTGAAGGTGAAGCCCTGGTGAAAAACCACCGCCACCATTTCGGGGCTGAGCTCCATCATCTGAACCAGAAAGCTGATTTGCTGGCGTTTGTCCGTCAGGCGCTGGCCAAGCACGTCGCGCCCTTCAGAGTCAAACCGCAGGTCGTCCATTTCGGACTGGTAAGCCGAACGCAGGTCCAGGAAAAAGGGAGAAGTGGTCATTAAAAAGCGTTCTTCAGGTGAATTTGTCTGTCTTGACACTTGGGGGTCAAAGCCAGCTATTAAAGCAGCGGCTTAAAGTAAGCCGCCCAGATTTCGCGCGCCGTGTCAATGGGACTGTCAAGCAGGCTGCGGCGACGATTGTCATCGTAGGCCTGGCGTCTGTCGGAATCAGACAGCACGTCATAGGCCTCTTGCACCGCCCTAAAACGCGCGGCAGCATCGGGCGCAGCGTTTTTATCAGGGTGATAAAACGACGCTTTCTGGCGAAAAGCCTTCTTGATTTCGGCCAGCGTTGCTGCGCTGTTAAGCCCGAGGGCGGTGTAGTAGTCGGTCATTGGGTCAGGCCGTTACTGGCAAAGGAGACGACCACTCCGTCAGGCGCCCCTCAACCAGGCGAAAGCGCCTTGCGCAACGCGCCGCCAGCGACTCGTCATGCGTGACCATAACAAAAGAAGTCCCCCGGTCGCGAGCCAACTGCAGCATCAGCTCGAACACGCCATCGGCCGTAGACCTGTCAAGGTTACCGGTGGGTTCGTCGGCGAGCACACAGGCGGGCTGCGTGACCAGGGCGCGAGCAATCGCCACGCGCTGGCGCTCCCCACCCGACAGCTCCGCCGGGCGATGATGAAGACGCTCTTTCAAACCTACGCTTGCCAGCATTTTGGTAGCTACCTGCGCAGCATCGGCAGGGGTCATACGCCGAATCCACAAAGGCATGGCAACATTGTCAAGGGCGCTGAACTCGGGCAGCAGATGGTGGAACTGGTAAACAAAACCAAGGTGCTGGTTGCGCAACTGGCCTTGGCGCTCTGCCGTAAGCGTTGCCAGGTCTTGCCCCTTGAGAATCACCTGGCCGCTGGTAGGCGCATCAAGCCCACCCATCAGGTGCAGCAAGGTGCTTTTGCCAGAACCCGATGTGCCTACGATTGCCAGTGTCTCGCCGGGGTGAACCTGCAGATCGACGCCCTTTAAAACCGTGACATCCAGGCGACCTTCTATAAAGCGCTTGGTCAGGCCCATTGCGCTCAGGACAATTTCACTCATAGCGCAAAGCCTCCGCCGGGTTGACGCGACTGGCGCGCCAGCTCGGGTATAGCGTTGCCAAAAAAGCCAATATCAGCGCAATCACCGCAATCGGCATGATGTCGCTGTATTGCGGCTCGCTGGGCATACGGCTGATCAGGTAGATGTCTTTGGGTAAAAAACTGGCGTGAAACAGGCGCTCCAGGCCGGGCACGATCACATCAATATTGAAGGCAATACCCAGACCAAGCAACAGGCCAGCGAGCGTGCCAATCACGCCAACCATGGCGCCCTGCACGACAAAGATGCCCATGATGCTTTTCGGGCTGGCCCCCAGCGTGCGCAAAATGGCGATATCGGCGCGCTTGTCGGTGACCGTCATGACCAGGGTACTGACGAGGTTAAACGCAGCCACGGCAACAATCAGCGTGAGAATGATGAACATCATGCGTTTTTCAAGCTGCACGGCTGAAAACCAGGTCTTGTTTTGCTGCGTCCAGTCACGAATCAGCAAGTCACCGCTCAAGGTTCTGGACAGTTCAACAGCCACTTCACGCGCCTGATGCAGGTCCTTGAGCTTGATACGAATACCGGTAGGCCCTTCAAGCCTGAAGATCTTGGCCGCATCGTCCTGGTGCATCATGACCAGCGCCGAGTCGTATTCGTAGTGACCAGAGTCAAACGTGCCCACCACCGTCATTTGCTTGAGTCGCGGCACCACACCTGCTGGCGTAACCTGGCCGCTTGGCGCAATCAGCGTGACAGTGTCGCCAGCGCGTACCCCCATGGCGCGCGCCAGTTCACCGCCCAGCACTACGCCAAATTCACCAGGCACCAGTTTGGCAAGCACCGCGCCAGATGTCACGGCAAGGTCAGTAACCTGGCCTTCAAGGGCCGGATCAATACCCCGGACTATGGTGCCTTTCATATCCTCACCCCTTGCCAGAAGGGCCTGGGTTGCTATAAAAGTTGCAGCGCCCACTACGTTGGGGTTGGCCTTGATCTCAAGGAGTGTTTTTTGCGGATCAGGCAATGAAGCGCCGTTGGGTGCGAAAACCTCGATGTGCGAAATCACGCCCAGCATGCGGTCACGCACTTCCTTTTGAAAGCCGTTCATCACGCTCAGCACAATGATCAGGGCCGCCACGCCCAAGGCAATGCCCAGCATGGACACGCCAGATATAAACGAGATAAAACCATTGCGCCGCGTTGCCCGGCCTGCCCGGGTGTATCGCCAACCCAAAATCAGTTCATAGGGGATTTGCATAACCTGTGATTGTGGCATCCCGGACAATACCCGGATGCCTGTTGCCACCTTACCCCACCTGATCGTTCCTTTTGCCCAATGCCAAGACCAAAATATTGGCGAGGGCTGGTTGCAAGCCACCAGCGCATTGGCGATTAAAAACCTTGAGAACTTGCTGCGCGGAATGCGGCGGGTTGAAACAGATACCGGCAGGGCAGACAGCCTTTCGCCACCGCACGATCGGGTGCTGGCAAAGGCTGTAGGACTGACAGTAAATGTCGATGGCCTGGCTCCATGGGCGGCGCTTGAGGCCAAGGCACCCCTGGGTCAATCCTGGGCCTTCATCACCCCCTGCCACTGGGCTATGGGCCGGGAACATGCCACCTTGACTGATCCGGCAACACTGGGCCTGACTGAAGACCAGTCCCGCACCCTGCTGGCGGCCATGCAGCCGTACTTTGCCACTGAAGGCATCACGCTGCACTACCAGCTACCTACCCGATGGCTGGCTGAAGGCAAGGTTTTTGCAAGCTTGCCCACCGCGTCGCTTGACAGGGTGCTGGGTCGCAATGTTGACAGGTGGTTACCCGCTTCCAAAGCCATCAAGCTGCTGCAAAACGAAATGCAAATGCTGTTGTACACCCACCCCATCAACGACGATCGCGCCGCGATTGGCCAGCGCAGCGTGAATTCTTTTTGGGTCAGTGGCACTGGGGCATTGGATGAAGCAGTAACTATTTACCCACAAGTCAACCTGAACCGGGGGCTGGCGCAAGCAGCTTTTGCCAACGACTGGCAGGCTTATGCGCAAGCCTGGGCACATCTTGACGCAACTGAAATTGCGCGACTCCTGACCCTGCAACGCAGCGGCGAAACCGTACGCTTGACGCTATGCGGCGAAAGCAATTCGGTAAGCTTTGAATCAGTCAGGCGGAACATTTTTTCGAGAATGAAGGGGGCTTTGACACAGCTGTCAGTCGTTAACCTGCTCAAACAGCTATAAAAACAAGAGCATGAAAATACATGTAAGAGATGTTCCGCCGCGCGCGGTGTGGGCGCTGACGCAAGCTGGCGTGCACCCGCTGCTGGCCCAGCTTTATGCGGCGCGCGGCGTGCGTTCCGCTGACGAACTGGACGACGGTCTGGCGCGACTGCTACCCCCATCCAGCATGCACGGCACGCTTGCAGCCGCCATGTTGCTCGCTGATGCCATGCAAGCTGGTAAAAAAATCTGCGTGGTGGCTGACTACGACTGCGATGGTGCAACGGCATGCGCAGTGGCATTGCGCGGCTTGCGGCTGTTGGGCGCCAAACATGTCAGTTACCTCGTACCCGACCGCGTCATTGACGGCTATGGGCTGACCTCGCCAATTGCAGATCGCGTCAAGGCCACGGGTGCCGATGTGCTGGTCACGGTGGACAACGGCATCGCCAGCTTTGACGGTGTGGCGCGTGCCAAAGCGCTGGGCATGCAGGTCCTGGTGACTGACCACCATTTGCCGGCCCTGATGGACGGCAGCATTTACTTGCCAGAGGCCGATGTCATCGTCAACCCGAACCAGCCCGGTTGCGGTTTTGAAAGCAAATCCATTGCTGGTGTGGGCGTGATGTTTTATGTGCTGCTGGCGCTACGGGCAGAGCTGCGTGAGCGCGGTCATTACAACCCCGTTCGTCCTGAGCTCGTCGAAGGACAGGCTTCGACAGGCTCAGCCCGAACGGCGGAACCCCGCCTTGACACGCTTTTACCGCTGGTAGCCCTAGGTACCGTCGCCGACGTGGTCAAACTCGACGCCAATAACCGCCGCCTCGTCGCTCAAGGGCTCAAACGTATCCGGGCCCAACATTTACCGGCAGGACTAGCTAGCCTTTTTATAGCGGCTGGCCGCAAGGCCAACGTAGCCACCACCTTTGACTTCGGTTTTGCACTGGGCCCGCGCATCAACGCCGCCGGGAGGCTGGCTGACATGACGCTGGGTATTGAATGCCTGCTGACCGACGACGCCGGCCGTGCTGACGAGCTGGCGCGCACGCTGGACGGCATTAACCGCGAGCGGCGTGACATTGAAGCCGACATGCGCGACCAGGCCCAGTTGGCCGCCGACGCGATGATTGACCTTGATTTAAACGGGGAGGAAGGTGTACCCCCCGCGATTGCCATCTTTGAGCCCAGCTTTCACGAAGGCGTGGTCGGTATCGTTGCCTCGCGCATCAAGGACAAGCTGCACAGGCCGACTTTTGTATTTGCGGCCAGTCAGGCGCCAGGCAAAGAACACGAAATCAAGGGCTCAGGCCGTTCGATTCCGGGTTTTCATTTGCGCGACGCGCTTGACTTGGTCGCCAAGCGCCAGCCCGGCGTGCTCTTGAGGTTTGGCGGCCATGCCATGGCTGCGGGCTGCACCATTGAAGAGAAAAACTTTGAGCTGTTCGAGCACACGCTGCAGCAAGTCGCCCGGGAATGGCTGGACGCCGCCACGCTAACCCGCCGCATCGACACCGACGGCCCGCTGGCACCAGAATACCGGCGCACCGACATCGTAGACACACTGCACAAAGAAGTCTGGGGCCAGGGCTTTGCTGCGCCCACGTTCAGCGAAGAAGTCGAAGTCTTGTCGCAGCGGCTGGTGGGTGAAAAACACCTGGCATTAAAACTGAAGCACCATGGCCAGCCGGTAGACGGCATCTGGTTTGGCCATGCAGAGCCCCTGCCCGCCAGAGTCAAGCTGGCGTTCAGGCTGGATGCAGATGAGTGGCAAGGTGTGCGGCGGGTGCGATTTTTGGTTGAAGCAGCTGAAATTTGAATCAAATATGCCCGCAGCCCAATGAATACGGCTATTGACTGCTCCTAAATTAATATTTTTAGGGTGAAGGATTTAATATTTTTCAAACAGCTTGAAATTCCCCAAAGAACGCCCCTAAGCGGGGCGTGCGAAGGTTGTGGTTTGTCGTCGAAGCCGCTGCAATATCAGTTCAGAGCAAAAACACCAGCTCCAAAATTTATTTCGGGCGGGAGCCACTGGTAGCAGATGCATTTTCACAACGGTTTTCTGCCCGATTTCAGCATCTTGCACACCGTTGTCTGACCACAACGATCCGCCAAGGCCTACAACAGCGTCGCAAGGCACGGCTCATCATCGATCTGTCTCTACCGACTCAACCATTGCACCACTGAAAAAGCTGAAAGAACAACCATGAACACCATCATCTACATCGTGGGCCTTGTCGTCATCATTGGTTTCATCCTTTCGTACTTTGGCTTGCGCTGAAGCGCGCGGCACATTCGCCCGTTAAATGGCTTGTAAATCAATTCATTTTCCGGCGCTGGATACTGAAGCGTTGTCCGAAAATGCCGCTTGCTGCGGGCCGGGTAGCGCAATTACGTTCGTCTTCCCAGCAGAAGCGCCACATTGAAAGCGCGGCGAAGAGTTCACGCGCAGTGGGACCAGATTTTGAACGTTACAACCAGAGCTTGTCTTACCTCGACGCAGTCTCCTGGACCACCCAGTCAGCGACCGGTGCAACTCACAGTGCTATTGCAGCAAGCTTTTCGTTTGTCCCTGCACTAACCCCTTCAAGGAGCGCACATGAACTCACCCACCGTTTTGCCGACAGACGTAAAACCCGTTGACCCGGACCTTGCCGAGCAGGCTCTTCCCGGCCACGGCGTTCCATCCCAGGATCCCGACCCTGCAGCTCAGCTTCGCCTCAACCCCGAGGAAGCCGAGCGCGAATCAAAGTCCGTCCTGATGGGAGGCGGCCTGGTAGCAGGTTTGGCTGCCGGCGCAGCGATTGGTGCTGCGGTCGCAGGCCCGGCCGGTATTTTGATAGGCGGCACGCTTGGTGCTGTCGCTGGCGTCGTTGGCAGTGGTGCTGCGGGCGAACGGGTGAGCCCAAAGAATACGGACACTGCAGACGACCAGCCGAAGAACTCGCAAGACGTCAAACGCGGTACCACGCCTCGCTGACGCGCTTCGCAAGCTAACGGAATCTGGGCGCGGATCATTCCCGCTCCACATCGCGACCATGCAGCCGCGACTCCGGAAAGCCTGATGCGGTGGCTGCGACTACCGCCGGACGGCGCTACCGCCTACACAAGTCTGGCCGTTGGGGAATAGCCTTTACACAGCCACTTCAACAATGGTTTGTGCCGCCAGCACTCTTGACGATGATGCCCGGTTCAACCAAGCCTTCCCACAACCCCAGGAGCAACACCATGAGTTACATCGACGGATTTCTCGTTCCCGTGACCACCGCCAACAAAGAGGCCTACCGAGCCATGGCGACAAAATGCGCAGCGCTGCTGAAAGAATTTGGTGCAACACGCATCGTTGAAAACTGGGGCGACGCATTGCCAGACGGCAAAGTCACTGACTTCAAGCGCGCGGTAAAAGCACAGGGCGACGAAAACGTCGTCTTTTCATGGATTGAGTGGCCATCCAAAGCAGTACGCGATGCAGGCAACGAGAAATTCATGAACGACCCGCGCATGAAGGCACTTGGCGACATGCCGTTTGACGGAAAACGCATGGTGCACGGCGGCTTTGTGTCCTTGCTGGACGCCTGATCAACGACGTTCACTCCCTTTAATCTCGCCAGTCACCACAAAGGAATCCATCATGAAAGTTCAAGCCTACATCACTTTCGGCGGCCGCTGCGAAGAAGCGCTGGCGTTTTACAAAAAGTCCATCGGTGCCGAAGTTAGTGGGGTGTTGCGATGGAAGGAAAACCATGACGCCGACATGAAAGGGCCGCCCGGCTGGGAGGAAAAAGTCATGAATGCCATGTTTCGCATTGGCGAAACGTACCTGATGGCAGATGACGGTATGGGCCCGGCTACGCCAGAGTTCAAAGGCATGACGCTGGCACTGAGTGCAGCCAACGATGCTGACACCCGGCGTTTGTTCGATGCACTGGCCGAAGGTGGCGTCATTCAGATGCCACTGGGCAAAACCTTCTGGACGTCGTCTTTCGGCATGCTGCAAGACAAATTTGGCGTGCCGTGGATGGTCATGACAGAGTCGGCATCATGACCGCACAAGTGCTCTTGAGACCCCCTTCAGAGATGGTGAAGAAGAACGCCGCTCATGTGCTGAACGAGAGCATGGCGTACCGTCAGGCACGCGATGCTTTGCTGGCCGAAGAGATTGAGCTCAGACGCCACATCGTGCACGTTGCAGAGCAGCGCCGGGCGCTTCCGCCCGGCGGGGAAGTCACGAAGGACTACCGCTTCGACGGTGCAGGCGGCGGCGTCGGCTTCGCCGAACTGTTTGCAGGCAAAGACACCCTCGTGATCTACAGCTTCATGTACGGGCCGCAGCGCAAGGAAGGCTGCCCCATGTGCACGTCGCAAATGAGCGCCTGGGACGGTATTGCGCCTCACGTCACGCAGCGTGCGGCGTTCGTGATGACGGCTCGATCGCCGATCAAGCGCATCCTGGCTTACGGCAAGGAGCGCGGCTGGGAGAACCTTCACCTTTACTCCGACCCGAGCGGCGACTACACCCGCGACTACGTCAGCGCCGAGGACGCCGACATGCCCGGCTTCAACGTCTTCACCCGCAAGGACGGGACGATTCGCCACTTCTGGAGCGGCGAGGGCGGCAAAGCGACCGCCGACCCAGGTCAGGATTCGCATGACGCGCCGGACATGTCTGGGCTGTGGGTGATTCTGGACACGACGCCCGAGGGGCGCGGTACGGATTGGTATCCAGGCTTGAGCTACGACAAGCGTTGATGTATTTAACGCCGTTTTATTTCAACCAAGTAAAGAAAGTGAAATCATGACCACCTCAAAAGCCACCACCACCACCGAGGGCCGCGACTTGGTTTTGACCCGGCTGTTCAACGCCTCGCCAGAAAAAATCTTTAATGCCTGGACTGAACCTGCCCTGTTGAAGCAATGGTTTGCGCCGCTGCCCTGGACGGTGTCCAATGCTGAAACCGATGTGCGCCCAGGAGGTACCAACCTGATCGTGATGCGCAGCCCCGAAGGCCAGGAGTTTCCAGGTCACGGCGTTTATTTAGAGGTCATTAAAAACCAGCGTCTTGTGTTCACGAACGCATTCACGAAGGCGTGGGAGCCGTCGGAACAAAAGCCACTCATGGTCGTAGAAGTGACGTTCAAGCAGCAAGGTGACTTCACGAACTACACGTCACGAGTGCGGCACTGGACGATTGCCGACCGCGAAGCGCACGAAAAAATGGGCTTTCACCAAGGCTGGGTGACGTGTGCGGAGCAGCTTGCAGCGCTTGTTGAATAGGCTGGCCAACTCTTAAACCCACGTACCGAAAAAAGTATGACTATTTCCAACACGCTCGCTGACGTAACCGTGGCCGTGGCCGACTACGCCGAGGTTAAATACGTGTTCACGTCAATGGGCGAAGTCGGCATGCCGTGGATGGTCATGACCGAGTCGGAACCGTGACGCCACAAACGTTTCTCATCCCCACCGCCGAGATGGTGAAGAAAAATACCGCGCGTATCCTGAAAATGGAGAACCCCCGATGAACGAGCCATTCAGTCTGGATCTGGATGCTTACCTCATGCGCCTTGGCTACTCGTCGGCGCCGCCACCTACGCTGGAGACTCTGCGCGAACTTCAGCAGCGGCACAGCGCTGAGTTTCCCTTTGAAACCATGTCAACGATGCTCCGCGATCCGGTTCCTATCGACCCGGCAGCGGTACAAAATAAGCTGCTGCGCCAGGGGCGCGGCGGTTATTGCTTTGAGCTCAACCAGCTGTTTCTGCTACTTTTGCAGGCGCTGGGCTTTGAGGCGCGCGGGCTGACCGGGCGCGTGGTGATGGGCGGGCCTGAGGATGCACACACTGCTCGCACACATATGTTGGTACTGGTAACCCTTGAGGGTGTGCGCTACATCGCCGATGTGGGATTTGGCGGCATGGTGCCTACGGGCCCTCTGCTGCTGGACAGCGAATCGGAGCAAGCCACCCCGCACGAGCCCAACCGACTCACCCTGATCGATGGCACCTACACCCTGCGCGCGCTGGTGACTGGGCGCTGGCGGGCGTTGTACGTTTTCGACCTGCAAGCGTCGGCGGCCATCGATTACACAGTCGGCAATTGGTACGTGTCTACCCATCCGGACTCGCCATTTCTCGGCCAACTGATCGTAGCGCGCACCGGGCATCGCCTGCGCAAGACCCTGAACAACGGCAGCTTCGCTATCCATCGTCTGGGCGAGGCCAGCGAACGCGTGCAACTGCGCAACGTTGATGCGGTGCTAGCGGTGCTGCGGGATGAATTCGCGATTCAGGTGCCGTCGCACCCCGGGCTTCGCGCGGGCATCGAACAGCTGATTGTTGGCAAGTGAGGGTGAATCCACTGATCAACTGGGATCAGGGCCACACCTTTAAATACGTCGCCGCGCTTCAGGCGGCAGATATTGGCCCCAAGCCGCACCAGGTCCGCATTGAGACGCGCGCAGGCCACGGCGCAGGCAAACCCACTGACAAGTTCATTGAAGAGACTGCGGATATGTTGGCCTTTGCCGCGCACTGGACGGGGCTGAACGTGAAGCCAGTGAACTGATCGCGGCCGTTCAGTCACCCTTCATTCAACTCAATTTAACCAGCACACAACACCATGCAAACATTCGCTATTCTCGGCTTCACATTTGGACTGATCGCCTTTGCGATGGTCGGAAAACTCAGTAAAGATGTCAAGAACCTTCAACGACAGATGGAAGACCTGAAAAAGAAACTTCCTGTTCCTGCGGCTCCCTGACAGGCCCAGTCGCCATGCTTCGATCATCATTGCCTGCATTTTTAGTTGCCTCGGCCACTGCTATCGCAGTTTGGGCGCTCTCGCCCTGGTTGACCCGGCACAAGGAGCCGTGGGACGCACCCGGTATTTATTACTATGTCGCCTTGTTCGCGGCGGGTACTGTGTCTGGCCTGATCACAGGCAAGCCGCTGTGGGCACATTACCTCGGCAGTGTCTTCGGGCAATTTTTATACGGATTACTGTTCTTGCAGCTTGGCCCGCTAGCTGCTGTCGGCCTGCTTTTTCTCGTCCTGTGGTCGTTGGTATTTCTGGCGGGTGCATACATTGGCTACCGCGTGCGTACCCGCGCCCTGCGGCTATGAGTTACTCAAAATGATGGGTATCAAACCGCTCTGGCCTGCATCGGCGCTTACCCGCGCTTTCGGCGCACCTAGGTGTAACCTGTGCAGGGACACAAACAAACTGCAGGCAGGGCAACGACATATCACCTCAAAGGACTCACCATGACCAAAAATACGATTTGCCTTTGGTACGACACAGATGCCGAGGCTGCAGCACACTTTTACGCCAAGACCTTTCCAGACAGCGCGGTTCTCGCGGTTCATCATGCGCCCAGTGACTACCCTGGCGGCAAAAAAGGCGATGTGCTAACCGTCGAATTTACCGTTGCAGGTGTTGCCTGCGTCGGCCTTAATGGCGGCACCACGTTCAAGCATAGTGAAGCCTTTTCCTTCCAGATCGCAACCGATAGCCAGGAAGAGACCGACCGCTATTGGAACGCGATTGTCGGCAATGGTGGGCAGGAAAGCCAGTGCGGCTGGTGCAGGGATCGGTGGGGTATCTCCTGGCAAATCACGCCGCGCGTGTTAACCGAGGCAATGGCTATTGGTGGCGATGAAGCAAAGCGCGCTTTCAACGCCATGATGAGCATGCAAAAAATCGATGTCGCTGCGATCGAAGCGGCAAGGCGCGCGCCATGATTACAGGAAGCTGCCATTGCGGGCAAATCACTTTTCAGATCAACGGCGATATTCCCGCCACATTGACCCGCTGCACCTGCTCGTTCTGCTCAAAGCGCGGCGTGCTGCATGCGTATTACGAACCAGCGCAATTTCACCTCACAAGTGATACCGCTTGCGATGCTGTTTACCGCTGGCAAACCAAATTGGTCGCGCACCATTTCTGCTCCGCATGTGGCTGCGGCACCTTCAGCGACAGCCCGGCGTTTGAGCCAGATGGCAGCTGGGACAAAACCACGCGCCGCATCAGCGTGAATGCGCGCTTGTTTGACAACTTTGATGCTGCTGCTGCGCCGGTTACGGTGATTGACGGGAAAAATCTTTGGTAACTGACGGGGCTTGCAATGCGGGCTGTGAGACTGTATTTTAAGCGCAAACGATCAGAATTTATGTCAAATATGACTCTAGCCCAATGATATCGGTTACTTTATGCTATGTATTTTATAGCATTCATATCGGGCTTCAGCTCATCAACTCGTATTTTCCACCGCGCTCCAGCGCGCGCAGGTAAGCGGGCCGCGCATGGATGCGGCTTAAAAAATCCATCAATCGGGGCCGGCTCGCGTTTAGCCCGCCACGCGCAGCCGCAGCCTCCAGCGGAAAGCTGAGCTGCACATCAGCCGCAGAAAACTCGTCATTCACAAACCACCTGGCTTTGCCCAGCTCAGCCTCCATATAGTCCAGATGCCCGGTGATCTGCGGCATGATGAAGCTGCTTTTGGCCTTGCCGGAAATGGCTTTGGCAATGGGCTTGACAAAAAACGGCATCGGCGAGGTTTCAATCTTGTCAAACACCAGTTTGAGCAGCAGTGGCGACATCACCGAGCCTTCTGCATAGTGCAGCCAGTAGCGGTAGCGCAAATATTCGGGCAGCTGGCGGGACGGGGCAAGGCAGCCCTCACCATAGCGCTCCACCAAGTATTCGATGATGGCGCCAGACTCAGCCAGCGTCAGGTCACCGTCGGTAATCACTGGCGACTTGCCCAGCGGGTGCACGGCACGCAATTCAGGCGGTGCCAGCATGGTTTTACGGTCACGCTCGTAGCGCTTGATCTCGTAGTCCAGACCCAGCTCCTCCAGCAGCCAGAGCACGCGTTGGGAGCGGGAATTGTTCAGGTGATGGACAACAATCATCGGATAGCCTTTCTGTTGGAGCGATCTCCATTGTGCAGCCAGCTGCAGGCTCAGCGCCGGGAATGTGATTTTTGGTAAGGTGGCCGTCCCCGGTCTGTAACTACTCCTTGAATACGCGATGGCAGCGCAAGGCCTAAAATGAAGGCGTGACCACCTCAACCTTGACCCCAGCAGCTTCCATACTGAACGCCGACCTTCACTGCCACTCCGTGGTGTCTGATGGCACCTTGACGCCAGAGGCACTGGCCGAACGTGCCGGGGTCAATGGCGTGGAACTCTGGGCGCTTACTGACCATGACGAAATTGGTGGTCAGCACCGGGCCGCTGCTGCTGCCAAAGC
>JANOCP010000343.1:0-9413 GCA_031412235.1 Polaromonas sp. | reverse complement strand
GGGCTGACATCGACCAGCATGGCTGAAAGCGACAGCTCGCCACCCAAAAAGTGCACCTCGGTCAGGTAATGGCGCAGCGCAACTTCTGCCTGTCTGCCAAGGGCGTAATTGAGCGTGTCGGCGCTGACGTTGGGGTTACCGTCGCGGTCGCCACCTATCCATTGGCCCATACGCAAAAAGCTGTGTACGGCATGGTTGCCCAGCTCGCGCTCCAGGTTGGCATACAGCTTGGGGATTTCACGCAGAAAGGTGGCTTCGTAGTAGCTCAATGCGTTTTCAATTTCATCGGCCACCGTAAGCTTGGTGAATCGCAGCAGCCGTGTTTGCCACAGCTGCATCACCCGGGCGCGCAACTGAGCTTCGTTGGCGGCAAGTTCGCGCGGGGTCAGGGCGTCTTTGGCAGCTCTGGCCGGGCTGACTGCCGTCACAGCCAGCGCCAGCGCCTTGATGTCGTCGCGGGCGGTGAGCAACTGGGCAATGTCGCGTTCAGCGTCCAGAATGCTTTTGCGCTGCACTTCGGTCGGGTGGGCGGTAAGCACGGGTGACACAAAGCTGTGCGCCAGTGTGCTGGCTATGGTTTTGGGCGCGATACCGGCCCAGCGCAGGCGGGCCAGGGCGACTTCAATGCTGCCCTCTTGCGTGTCACCAGCGCGTTCGTGAATGGCGCGGCGGCGGATGTGGTGGCGGTCTTCGGCCAGGTTGGCCAGGTGGCTGAAGTAGGTAAAAGCGCGAATCACGCTGACGGTCTGGTCACCCGTCAAGCCCTTGAGCAGCTTTTTGAGCGCCTTGTCGGCCTCATGGTCTGCATCACGGCGAAAAGCCACAGACAGTTTGCGGACCTGCTCAATCAGCTCGTAGGCGGCAACGCCTTCCTGTTCACGAATCACATCGCCGAGGATGCGGCCCAATAGCCTTATGTCTTCAACCAGGGGGCGCTCGTTATCTCGAGCACGATTGCCCCCACGTTCGCCCACTGCGTGTGGCTCTCTGCCCCCCGAGGGGGCTGGCCTTGCTTGGGGCGGCCCTGCGCTGCGTCCGCTGCCCTTGGTCGTAGCGGCTGTATTGCTCTTTTTGGCGCGCACGGAAGTAACCATTGGGACCCTCTTGTTTTTGATCTTGCATGCTAGCATTGCCACCACCTGAAAGATTACAGCCGGGTTACGACCGGATTACAAGTCAACGCCATGCTTCAAACCGCCGAAAACGCAGCCAGCCAAACCGCCGAAAAAGCCCTCAAAAAAGTGGTGATTGCCACCCGTGAAAGCCGCCTGGCAATGTGGCAGGCCGAGCATGTCAAGGCGCTGCTTGAATCACGCCTGGGCTGGCAGGTTGAACTGCTGGGCATGACCACGCTGGGCGACCAGATTCTTGACCGCTCGCTGAGCAAGGTCGGCGGCAAGGGTTTGTTCGTCAAAGAGCTTGAAGTCGCGTTAAGTGAAGGCCGTGCAGATATTGCCGTGCATTCACTCAAAGACGTGCCCATGGATTTACCCGAGGGCTTTGCGCTGGCCTGCGTGCTTGAGCGTGAAGACCCGCATGATGCGTTTGTGTCCAACAAATTTGCAGCGCTGGCTGACTTGCCGCAGGGCGCCGTGGTTGGTACCTCAAGCCTGCGGCGTCTGGTGCTGCTCAAGGCTTTGCGGCCTGACCTGAAGATTGAACCCCTGCGCGGCAATCTTGACACCCGCCTGCGCAAGCTCGATGAAGGCCAATACGACGCCATCGTGCTGGCGGCAGCCGGGCTCAAGCGCCTGGGGCTCTCAAGCCGGATTCGCAGCAGCTTTGCCACCACAGACATGCTGCCCGCAGCCGGGCAGGGCGCTTTGGGTATTGAGGTGTGCGCTGACCGGGCTGATCTGCTTGAAGCGCTGGCAAACCTGGCCGACATGCCGACCTGGCTGGCCGTCACAGCCGAGCGCACCGTGTCGCGCGCAATGGGCGGCAGTTGCTCGATGCCGCTGGCGGCCTTTACGCGCGGCCCGAGGTCTGGTGATGCTGAAACCGGCATGCTGCTGCAGGCCGCCTGGGGCGACCCGGTCAGCGGCGATGCGGCGTCTGGCCAGAAGCCGTCACCGCTGGTGTTTGCACAACACACCAGTCTGGTGAGCAGTTTTGACCAGGCCGAAGCCCTGGGTGAGGCGGTGGCTGCCCAGTTGCGTGCTGGTGGCGCGGTTTGGGCCGCCAACCCGGTTGCCTGATGGCGGGTGATGTGACGGACACCGGGACAGCTAAAAAACCACGCATTCTGGTCACCCGCCCGGCGCATGATGCCCAGCACTGGGTAAACAAGCTGCAGCAAGCCGGTTTTGATGCTGCAGCTTTGCCGCTGATTGAAATCGCGTCGGCGTCTGGCGCAGACGATGCCAGTGCCTTGCAGCAGGCCTGGCGGGACATCGGCAGCTACGCGGCCTGCATGTTTGTCAGCGGCAATGCCGTAGACCACTTTTTTAAACCAAATGTGCTCTCTGCCCAAGGAGTACGGCTTCAGTATGCTATGAATAATATAGCGTTGACTGATTGGCAAAGCCTCAACCCGGACTTGCGCTTTTTGGCGCCTGGCCCAGGAACCGCAGCGGCGCTGGTGGCAAATGGGGTTCCGGCCGGGCAGATTGATGCTCCGCCGCCTGATGCGGCGCAGTTTGACTCTGAATCCTTGTGGGCGGTAGTGGGCCAGCGTGACTGGCGCGGCCGCCGGGTGCTGATTGTGCGGGGTGCCACGGGGGGTGATGCAGACTCTGCGGGTACCTCATCAGCACCGGGACGCGACTGGATCGCGCGGCAGTGGCAGGCCGTTGGCGCAGAAGTCAGCTTTGTAAGTGTTTATGAGCGGCGCGCCCCGGTTTTTACCCAGGCGCAGCTTGAGGCTGCGCAGCTGGCCAGTGCCGACGGCTCCATCTGGTTGTTCAGCAGCTCTGAGGCTGTGGGTAATCTCACCCGTCAACCGGGCTTGCAGGCCGTTGACTGGAGCCACGCCCGCGCTGTGGCCACACATCCCCGCATTCTTGAGGCCGTGCGCGCGGCGGGCTGGGGTGTTGCATTGGAGTCACGCCCGGCCCTGAACGACATAGTTAAGACCCTGCGCTCGATAGAATCAGGTGATCCACCCGATTACCCATGAGTGACAGCCCCCCCGACTCCCCCGCCGCGCCCGTTTTGCCAGTGCCTGACCACAATGCGCCACAAAACAGCGCGCCACAAAACAGCGCGGCATTAAACCCGGCATTAAATCCGCCACTAAGCGAGCCGTCGGCAGGCGTTTGGCAGGTGTCGCGCAAATGGGCAATTGCCGTCATGGTGCTGGCTGCAGCCGGTTTGCTGGCAAGCGTCTTGCTGTGGCAAAAGCTGGGCAATATTCAGGAAGAACTCGCCCGCCGCAGCACGGACTCAGGTGCCCAGGCGATTGAAGCGCGCACTCTTGCGCGGCAGGCCCAGGAAGGCATGCGTGAGCTGACCGCCAGGCTGGCCTTGCAGGAAACCCGCATCAGTGAAGTCAGCCTGCAGCGCACGCAGCTTGAAGAGCTGATGCAGAGCCTGTCGCGATCACGCGATGAAAACCTGGTGGTCGATATTGAGTCAGCCCTGCGGCTCGCGCAGCAGCAGGCGCAGCTGACCGGCAGCGCAGAACCGCTGATTGCCGCGCTTAAGTCGGCCGAGCAGCGCCTTCAGCGCGCGGCCCAGCCTCGCCTTAACCCGCTTCAGCGCGCGATTGCCAAAGATACAGACCGCATCAGGGCGGCCAGCCTGACCGATGTGCCGGTGTTGCTGATCAAGCTTGACGAGTTGATCCGCATGGCCGATGAGTTGGCGGTGGCCAACGCCATGGTCGTCAATACACCCAGCCGTGGCGCTGCGGCTCCCGCATTGCCGGCTTCGGCCGCGCGCAACAGTGCGCCAAAAGACGACAAGCCCTTTGGATTCGACACGCTGCGGGTTCAGGAGTGGTCAACCCGTTTGCTGGACAGCGTGCGCGAAGAAGCCCGCAAGCTGCTGCGACTTAGCCGTATTGACCAGCCCGAGGCGGCACTGCTGTCGCCCGAGCAGTCGTTCTTTTTGCGTGAAAACCTCAAGCTCAGGCTGCTGAACGCGCGCCTGGGTTTGCTGGCACGCCAGACCGACAGTGCACGTACTGACTTGCTCAGCGCCAGTGCCTGGATGGTCAAGTATTTTGACCCCGCTTCGCGTAAAACGCAGGCCGCCAGCCAGTTGCTGCAGCAGGTGCAAAGCCAGTTGAAAACCAGCGAGCTACCGCGCCTGGACGACACCATGGCCGCGCTGGCTACAGCTGCTTCGGGCCGCTAGAAAGACTGGGGCAAAGCCGATCATGCGCGCCGCTTTATGGCTTTTGGCCCTGTTTGCTATCGCTGCAGCCAGCGCGCTGTTTGCGGGTAACAACCAGGCCGTGGTGACTATTTTCTGGCCACCACACCGCATCGATTTGTCATTCAACCTCACGGTGCTGCTGCTGGCGGGTCTGTTCACACTGCTTTATGTGGCCCTTCGCGCACTGTCAGCAATTTTCTCATTGCCAGCAGAGGCCAAACGCTGGCGCGCGCAGCAAAAAGAGCGTGCCATGTATGGCGCACTGATGGACGCCCTGGCGCACCAGTTGGCCGGGCGATACATTCGCGCCACCAAGTCCGCACAAAACGCGCTGGCGCAAGAAAAGAGCCTCACGCTGATTGCAGATCAAGCCGGGCAGGCCACTGGCCACAGCGCCATTCGTTCGAGCCAGTTGCAATCACTGGCGCACCTTTTGGTGGCGGAAAGCGCGCAGTCGCTTCAAAACAAGCCGCTACGTGAAAAACACCTTGCGCTGGCGTTACAAAGTTCTGCCCACCGCAATGCGCAAGAGGTACGGGAAGGCGTGCACTTTCGCGCTGCCCGCTGGGCGCTGGACGACCGCGATGCGTCCTCTACCCTGGACTGGCTGGCGCAACTTCCACAAGGCGCCGCACGCCGCACGCTGGCCTTGCGCATGAAGCTGCGCGCAACCCGGCAACTGCGCCAACCGCTGCAGGCGCTAGATACCGCACGGCTTTTGGCCAAGCACCGGGCGTTCTCGGTCGCTGCTGCGCAAAGCATTGTGCGCGGCCTCGCGCTTGAGCTGCTCAATGACGCGCATGACCCGGCGCAGCTTCAGCAGGCCTGGTTTTCGCTGGATGACAGCGAGCGCGACATGCCTGAGCTGGTGGTGCATGCAGCTTCGCGCCTGATGGCCCTGCATGGCGATGTTGAACTGGCCAGGTCCTGGCTGCTAAAGGTGTGGGACCGCGTTATGCAGCCGGGCTCCAGCATCAGCGACAGCCTTCGCATCAAACTGATTGTGGTGCTTGAAGCCGGCCTGCCATCGGCAGACGCCGCCTGGCTGGCCCGTATTGAGGCCGCCCAGCGGGTTCGGCCACGCGACGCCAACCTGCAATACCTGGCCGGCATGACCTGCATGAGCCGCCAGTTGTGGGGCAAGGCCAGGCAACTGCTTTCGCAGGCTGCCCTGGGCTTGCAGGATGCTGATTTACACCGCAATGCCTGGCGCGCCCTGGCGGTGCTGGCCGAGCAGCGTGATGATCAGGAGGCAGCTGCACATGCCTATAAACAGGCGGCGCAGCTGTAGCCTCTAGGCTGCTCGCTGTTCATTACGACAGCCGGTTCGCATCGCTATTGCCCGGTAGCCGTTACGCCGCAAGTCACCACCAGCGTCAGCACACTGGTCGATGGCAGGCTAGCCATCGCAAAGCCGCTCCGCAGTGATGACGCCGCGATGGTGGCAGAACCGCAGCTTGCGCCACCTGTTTCGCTACATGCGACGGGGGCGGTACACGACAGGCCTTCCACCATTCCGTCCATGACAACAGCGAAGGTGCCTTGAAAGTCTCAACAGCGATTGGTGCATGCGGGCGCCCGGGGTTGCGAACAACATTTAGTTGACCGCTAAAAAATTCTACGGATGATGTGCGGGTTCATCAGCCGCGAGCTGCGGTGTTACCCACGGATGTGATTTCTGTCACAGGGCATACATCACCCAATAAAAAGGCCTGGCTACCGTATCCAGTAACCAGGCCCTTTTTGAACTAAATCTGCGCTTTAGCTTGCTGAAGACTCAAACGGCAGCTTCATCTCACCCAGATCGCGTTTGGTTTCAACCAGTACCAGGGGGCCTTCGGTTGATGCTGCGACTGCAACACGCTCGCGCGGCACATGGACGGGTTTGGCTTCAAGAGCCATCGCTGCCTGCACTTCGGCAATTTTGCTGGCGTCAGAGTTAACCCACTGCAGTCCGGATGACTGGGCTACCTGAGCCAGATCCTGCAAAGGCAGATCGTAGGACTGCACTTTGGGCAGGCCGGCGCTTGAAGGCACTAGTACTGGTTTTAAAGTTTGTGCCGCCTGAGTCACCGCTGGCACCTGGACAGCAACGGGTACTGGTTTTGGCTGCTCGGCTACAGGATCTGCTGCACGCGCTGGTGGCGTGTAC
Source organism: Polaromonas sp. (assembly GCA_031412235.1). Lineage (GTDB taxonomy): Bacteria > Pseudomonadota > Gammaproteobacteria > Burkholderiales > Burkholderiaceae_C > Polaromonas. Next base: position 2,941 of record JANOCP010000343.1, on the reverse strand, counting down.
GCCGGTGCTGCAGCGTTATCAGTTGCCACGGGCGCTACAAATTCAGTAGCAGAATGTGGCCGTACTTGTTGGGCAGAGACCTGATTTAACTCAAAATTGGCAGTTTGCAGGCTGGCTGGGGCATTATTTTCATTGCTGCCGCCTGCCTCAGATTGCTCGCTGCGCTGACCCTGCTGTGCGTCGCCTTCATTGCGCTCGCGGCGGTCGCGACCGTAACGGTCACGGCTACGGCGCTCACGGGGCTGGCGCTGCTCGCCTTGCTCGTTTGGATGTTCTCCGTTATTTGCCATGGGCTGTGCATTGCCGTTGCCATGAACGTCGGCATCCAGCGCTACCGCAGGAGCCATTGGCTGCATGCCTTCGGCGTCAGGTGCACGGTCTTCAGACTCTGCGCTGCCTTCTTCGGTGCGTTCACCACGGCGGTCATTGCGGCGGCCATTACGGTCACCACGGCCGCGGCGGCTGTCGTTACCACCTTCACGGCCACCGTCCTGGGCGGGGCGATCCTGGCGTGGCTCTGCAGCGTCGCCGCTCATGGCTGCTGCCATTGCGGCCTGGTTGGCAAGTGCAATGTCCTGCTCTGTTGCGTCGCGCGGTGCGGCGCGGTCATTTCTTTCAGGGCGCTCACCCCGTTCACCGCGTTCGCGGCGTGGGCGCTCTGTGCGTGCGCCGTCAGCTCTCGGCTCGCGTGGCTCGCGGGGTTCACGCGGCTCGCGACCTTGCTGGCCCTGTTGACCTGGTTGGCCCGATTGGCCATCTCCGCGCGGTGAATCATTGCGCTGCTCACCGGCTTGGCGTTCCTGACGTTCCGGGCGACCGCCTTCAGGACTGCGTTCGCGGCGTTCACCGCCACGGCCTTCAGGGCGGCCCTCTGCACGACCGTCCGGGCGACCATCACCACGGCCCTCGCCACGATTTTCAGCGCGGGCACCGTCGGCAGGACGCGGCTCACCGCGCTCACCACCACGCTCGGCGCGACCATCGCTACGGCCACGGCCACCACGACGGCCGTCACGGCCGCCGCGCTCACCACCGCCGGAGCGTTCGCCGCGTCCGTCAGGGCGATCGCCGGTGCGGGCATCGCGGCGGGTTTCGACGCTACGTTCGTCCTTCTTCACTTCAACTGCTGGCGCTGCGGCTGGTGCTTCTGCGCCGCCAAACAAGCCCTTGATCCAGCCGAAAAAGCCTTTTTCAGCCGGTGCAGCGACTACCGGCGCAGGCGCTGGGCGTGGCGTTGCTTTGGCTGCCGCCTGGGCTGGCGCGACTGCTTCAGTTTTGGGCAAGGCAACCGGCGCCGGTGCATCAGGGAATACGCCCTTGATAACGGGTTCCTGCTTGTTGTGCTTTTCCTGGCTGCGACGGGTAACCGTGGTGGCCTCTTCCATGTCGTCGGCCATCTTGTAGCTGGCCTCGATGTTGTCCAGGCGCGGGTCGTCGTGTTTCAGGCGTTCCAGCTTGTAGTTGGGTGTCTCCAGTGCCTTGTTCGGCACAAGCAGCACATTGATGCGCTGCTTCATCTCGATTTTGCTGATTTCCGAGCGTTTCTCGTTCAAAAGGAAGGATGCAACGTCAACCGGAACCTGGCACAGCACCGAAGCCGTACTGTCCTTGAGGGACTCTTCTTGGATGATGCGCAAAATCTGCAGCGCCGAGCTTTCAGTGTCACGGATATGGCCGGAACCACCGCAACGCGGGCAGGGAATAGAAGCACCTTCGCTCAGCGCTGGGCGAAGCCGCTGGCGGCTCATTTCCATCAAGCCGAACTTGCTGATGGTGCCAAACTGCACGCGTGCACGGTCTTGCCGCAGCGCGTCGCGCAGGCGGTTCTCAACATCACGGCGGTTACGTGACTCTTCCATGTCGATAAAGTCGATCACGATCAGGCCACCCAGATCGCGCAAACGCATCTGGCGCGCGACTTCGTCGGCGGCCTCTAAATTGGTGCGGGTAGCGGTTTCTTCGATGTCGCCGCCTTTGATGGCCCGGGCCGAGTTGACGTCAACAGACACCAATGCTTCGGTGTGGTCAATCACAATCGCACCACCGGATGGCAGCTGCACGGTACGGGCGTAGGCCGATTCGATCTGGTGTTCGATCTGGAAGCGGCTGAACAGTGGTGCGTCGTCGCGGTAGCGTTTGACTCGGTGCTCATGCTCGGGCATGACGTGGGCCATGAACTGCCGCGCCTGTTCGTACACGTCGTCGGTGTCGAACAAAATGTCGCCGATGTCGCTGTTGAAGTAATCGCGGATCGCGCGGATGACGAGGCTCGATTCCTGATAAATCAGGAAAGCGCCCTTGCCGCCTTTGCCAGCGCCTTCAATCGCGGTCCAGAGCTTGATCAGGTAGTTCAGGTCCCACTGCAGCTCGGGGGCGCTACGGCCAATGCCGGCGGTACGGGCAATGATGCTGGAGCCTTGCGGGTACTCCAGCTGGTCCATGTTCTCTTTAAGTTCGGCCCGGTCTTCGCCTTCAATACGGCGGCTTACACCACCGCCGCGCGGGTTATTCGGCATCAAGACCACATAACGCCCTGCCAGCGAGACAAAGGTCGTGAGCGCTGCGCCCTTGTTGCCGCGTTCTTCTTTTTCGACCTGGACCATCAGTTCCTGGCCTTCGCGGATCACATCGTTGATGCGCGCCTGGCTGACCGGCACGCCCGGTGTGAAGTAGTTTTTCGAGATTTCCTTGAACGGCAAAAAGCCGTGGCGGTCTTCACCGTAGTCGACAAAACAGGCTTCTAGCGAAGGCTCGACGCGTGTGACGACGGCCTTGTAGATATTGCCCTTGCGCTGTTCGCGCCCTTCAATGACAACGCTGTTTAACCTGACAAGCTTATGCCTGCGGTGCTTTTTAGCCCCGTTTTTCGGCATTTATGATGCTTTTCGGCCTGCAGCCCTTGTTCCACGGGCGCAACCAGCTACTAAATCAGTAGCAATTA
>JANOCP010000342.1:0-4311 GCA_031412235.1 Polaromonas sp. | reverse complement strand
TGACCACGAGGCGGCCGCGCCGGTGCTGGACAGTGCAGCCTTTTATGCCCATTGCTACGACCTTCTGGCCGAAGATGGCAGCATGACGGTCAATCTTTTCGGACGGGATTCAAGTTACCAGCAGTCCCTTGAGAAGATTGCCGAAGCATTTGGCCCCCAGGCGGTTTGGGCCTTCACGCCGACACGCGAGGGCAATACGGTGGTTCTGGCCCAGCGCGAGCCGACCCGGCCCGAGCGGGCGGAGCTGCTTTTGCGCGCAGGTGATATTGAATCGCGCTGGGCTTTACCCGCCAAAAAATGGATGCGGCTGTTCAGGCCGGTTGCCTGAAATCCTGTTTGCGGCACGATCCGGATACGTTAAAGTCAAACCATGAGTGCAGTGATGCCCCCCACACCTCCAACATCCTCCCGCAAGCCCGCCACCAAAACGCCTTACGTTGGCCCGCTGCACTGGCGCAAGCTGGTGGAGTGGCTTGGCGAAGATGGCGTTATCAGCGAGGCAGAGGCGGCCAGGACAATTGCCCGCTGCTCCCAGGTGCAAAGTGCCCAGGCGCCACTGATCCGGCTGGCCAGCGTCAGCATGACGCGCGTGTCGGACGGCAAACCACTTGACATCGAAACCATGACCCAATGGCTGGCCGGACGAGCCGGGCTCCATTACCTGCGGATTGACCCGCTCAAGGTGGATGTGGGTAAGGTCGCCGACTCCATGTCAGCCATGTATGCCGAGCGACACAAGGTATTGCCGGTACAGGTCACGTCTTCGGAAGTGGTGATTGCAACCTCAGAGCCCTTCGTGACCGACTGGATGCCCGAGGTTGAGCGCCAGGCTAAACGGGTTGTGCGGCTGGTGGTGGCCAATCCGGTGGACATTGCCAAGTTCACGGTCGAGTTTTTTGCACTCGCCAAATCTGTCAAGCTGGCATTGAAGGCGGGCGGTAATTCCGGCGCTTCCAGCTTTGAGCAGCTGGTTGAACTGGGCAAAACCAACAAGCAGCTTGACGCCAACGACCAGGGCGTGGTCCAGGTGGTTGACTGGCTTTGGCAATATGCCTTTGACCAGCGCGCCAGTGACATTCACCTGGAGCCACGGCGTGAGCAGGGAGTGATCCGGTTTCGCATTGACGGTGTGCTGCACCCGGTTTACCAGTTGCCCATGGGTGTTCTGAACGCCATGACGGCTCGCATCAAGCTGCTCGGCCGTATGGACGTGGTTGAAAAACGCCGTCCCCAGGATGGCCGTATCAAGACACGCAACCCGCGCGGTGACGAGATTGAAATGCGCTTGTCGACCTTGCCCACCGCTTTCGGTGAAAAAATGGTCATGCGCATTTTTGACCCTGACACCACCGTCAAGGATCTTGATGCGCTGGGGTTTTCCCAGCATGATGCAGAGCGCTGGGAACAACTTGTAAAGCGACCCTACGGCATTATTCTCGTGACAGGGCCAACCGGTTCCGGCAAAACGACCACGCTGTACTCAACCCTCAAGCGCCTGGCAACCGAGGCCGTCAACGTCAGCACGATTGAAGACCCGATAGAAATGATCGAGCCGTCGTTTAACCAGACGCAGGTTCAGGCCCATCTGGATTTTGACTTCCCTGAAGGCTTGAGGGCCTTGATGCGGCAGGACCCTGACATCATCATGGTGGGTGAAATTCGTGACCTGCAAACCGCCGACATGGCGGTGCAGGCCGCATTGACGGGGCATCTGGTGTTCAGTACCTTGCACACCAACGATGCGCCATCTGCTGTGTCGCGCCTGATGGAGCTCGGGGTTCCTTCTTATCTTATCAATGCAACCCTGCTGGGCGTGCTGGCGCAACGGCTGGTACGTACCCTGTGCATCAATTGCAAGACCAAGGACGAAGACAGCTCTCGCGAAGCCCTGGCGGAGCTGGTCAAACCCTGGCAGATCAGCGGTAGTTATCGTCCTTACAAGCCGGTGGGGTGCGTTGATTGCCGCATGACCGGATTCAGGGGTCGAATGGGCCTTTACGAGCTTTTGTCGGTAACCGAGGCCTACAAAGACAAGGTCACCAAGGAGCCCAGCATGGATGTCTTGCGCCGTCAGGGCGTAAGCGACGGCATGCGCCCCTTGCGACTTGCCGGTGCACTGAAAGTGGCCGAAGGCCTCACCACCATTGAAGAAGTGCTGGCCACCACGCCACCCATGTCCTGAGTCTGTGCGCTGGGGGCACCTCTCTGGTGCGCAGCTTCATCAAAATAGACGGTTGTTGGCTTGATGTCTCCCAACCCTAAGTGTGCATATCTTCTGGGGTTTCTGGAGCGTTTGCCGATTCGAATCGTTTGTTTTTTATAGGTGAAAGCCACATACCCGGCGTCATCGAATGAATGCACAATCCGCACATTCATCTTTTATTGAGGAGACAAGCCGTGAATATCAAGAGTCAAAAAGACTTTTTCTCCGGCCTCATGTTCATGGGCGTTGGAGTCGCCTTTGCATGGGGTGCAACCACCTACAGCGTGGGTACTGGCGCCCGCATGGGCCCTGGCTACTTCCCGCTCATGCTGGGCGTGTTGATGGCCATTCTGGGGGCTGCCATTACTTTCAAGGCTCTTGTGGTCGAGACCGAAGGCGGCGGCAAAATCGGAAAGTGGGCGTGGAAGCCGCTGACATTTATTATTTTGGCAAATCTGTCTTTTGGCGTGCTTCTCGCGGGCCTGCCCAGCATCAAGCTCCCGGCCATGGGCATGATCGTCGGGATTTATGCATTGACTTTTATTGCCAGCATGGCCGAGACCGGCTGGAAGGTCAAAAACACCTTCATTTTGGCGACCGTGCTCGCCATTGGCAGCTATATAGCCTTCGTCGTCATACTCAAGCTGCAGTTTCCCGTGTGGCCAGTCTTCATCACCGGCTAAGGAAAAAAAATGGATCTGATTTCAAATCTTTCTTTGGGTTTTGGTGTCGCGTTTACGCCCATCAACCTTGTCTATGCATTTGTGGGCTGCATTTTGGGCACCTTGATCGGGGTACTGCCAGGCATTGGCCCGGTGGCCACGATTGCCATGCTTTTACCAGCCACCTATGCACTGCCACCCGTCTCGGCACTGATCATGCTGGCTGGTATTTATTATGGTGCGCAATATGGCGGTTCGACGACAGCCATTTTGGTCAACCTGCCCGGTGAATCGTCGTCGGTTGTGACTTGTATTGACGGTTACCAGATGGCCCGAAAAGGGCGAGCCGGGCCTGCGCTCGCCGCTGCCGGTATGGGGTCTTTTTTCGCAGGTTGCGTCGGTACGCTGATTCTTGCTGCTTTCGCTCCCCCGCTGACCGAGCTAGCCTTCAAATTCGGCCCTGCCGAGTATTTTGCGCTCATGGTTCTTGGCCTGATCGGTGCCGTCGTCCTGGCTTCGGGCTCCCTGCTCAAGGCTATTGCCATGATCGTTCTGGGACTGTTGCTGGGCCTGGTTGGCACCGACGTCAATTCAGGCGTTGCACGTTTTAGTTTTGACATTCCTGAACTCACTGACGGTATCGGTTTTGTGGTGATCGCCATGGGCGTATTCGGCTATGGCGAAATCATCAGCAACCTGGCTCAGCCTTCAGACGAGCGGGAGGTGTTCACCGCCAAGGTCACAGGCCTGATGCCGACCAAGGAAGACTTCAAGAATATGGCTCCCGCCATGCTGCGCGGTACGGCCCTGGGTTCAGCACTTGGAATTTTGCCAGGCGGTGGGGCCTTGTTGGCGGCATTTGCTGCTTACGCCCTTGAGAAGAAAATCAAGATGAAACCGGGTGAAGTGCCGTTTGGCCAGGGCAATATCCGCGGCGTTGCAGGTCCTGAGTCAGCAAACAATGCTGGCGCACAGACATCCTTTATTCCCCTGCTGACGCTCGGTATTCCGCCCAACGCAGTGATGGCGCTGATGGTGGGTGCCATGACGATTCACAACATCCAGCCTGGCCCACAGGTCATGACCAGCAACCCTGAACTGTTCTGGGGTTTGATTGCCTCCATGTGGATTGGTAATGCCATGCTGATTATTTTGAACCTGCCACTTATCGGCATGTGGATCAAGCTGCTGACCGTGCCGTACCGCTATCTTTTTCCGGCGATTGTGTTGTTCTGCGCGATTGGCGTGTATTCAACCAATAACAACAACTTTGATATCTGGACGGTTGGAGCCTTTGGCGTGATCGGTTACCTGTTTGTCAAGCTCGGATGTGAGCCAGCTCCTCTGCTGCTCGGCTTTATTCTGGGCCCGATGATGGAGGAAAACCTGCGCCGCGCGCTGCTGCTTTCCCGTGGTGACTGGAGCGTATTTGTGACGCGCCCCCTG
>JANOCP010000341.1:0-4150 GCA_031412235.1 Polaromonas sp. | reverse complement strand
GTGTTTTTACCTGGCGAGCGTGAGATTCGGGAAGCCGCTGACCATTTGCGCAAACACCTGGCGCACCAGCCTCTAAATCGCAATGCCGATGTTTTGCCGTTGTTTGCGCGGTTAAGCCCAGCCGAGCAGGACCAGATTTTTGCCGGACACAACAACCGCCGCATTGTGCTGGCCACTAACGTTGCCGAGACCTCGCTGACGGTACCGGGCATCAGATACGTCATTGACGCAGGCACGGCGAGGGTCAAGCGCTACAGCTTCAGGAGCAAGGTTGAGCAGTTGCTGGTTGAGCCCATCAGCCAGGCGGCTGCCAACCAGCGTGCCGGGCGCTGTGGCCGGGTGGCGGACGGTATCTGCATTCGGCTGTATGACGCGCAGGACTTTGCCGGACGCCAGCGCTTTACTGACCCTGAAATTTTGCGCAGCTCATTGGCATCGGTGATTTTGCGCATGAAGGCGCTGCACCTGGGTGCGATTGAAAACTTTGCGTTTATCGAACCGCCACAGGGCAGGGCGATGGCCGACGGCTACCAGTTGCTGGCTGAGCTGGGCGCTGTGGATGACGACAACGAACTGACGCCGGTAGGCCGCACGCTGGCAAAGCTACCACTCGACCCTCGCGTTGGACGTATGATTCTGGAGGCCAAAGACCGGCAGGCGCTTGATGAAGTGCTGATTATTGCGAGCGCCCTGAGCGTGCAGGACGTACGCGACCGCCCGATGGACAAACAGGCCCAGGCCGACCAGGCGCATGCCAAGTTTGATGATGAAAAAAGCGAGTTTGTTGGGTATTTAAAGCTGTGGAAGTGGCTGGGCGATTCACGCGGCGGTCATGATGCAGTCCACAAGCTGACGAATCGCCAGCACGAAAACCTGCTACGCGAAAACTACATCAACATGCGCCGGGTGCGTGAATGGCGCGACATTCATTCGCAGCTCCAAAGCACGATCGGCGAGCAGGGTTGGCATCTGAACGACAAACCCGCTAGCTACGAACAGCTTCATTTGTCCATGCTGTGCGGGCTTTTAGGCAATCTGGGCCTGAAAAACGATGAAGAAGACTGGTACCTGGGCGCCCGCGGCATACGGTTTTACCGTCACCCCGGTGCAAAACTCAGCAAAAAACCGGGCCGCTGGATTGTGGCTGCCGAGCTGGTTGAAACCACGCGCCTGTTTGGCCGCGGCATTGCCAACATTGAGCCGCAGTGGATAGAGCAGCTTGCCGGCCATTTGCTCAAAAAGCAGCTGCTGGACCCGCACTGGGAGAAAAAAGCGGCCCAGGTCACAGCACTTGAGCGGGCCACGCTTTACGGTTTGGTGATTTACAACGGCAGGCGAGTCAATTTTGGCCGGGTAGACCCCATTGCAGCGCGCGAGGTGTTCATTCGCGAAGCGCTGGTAGCTGGTAACTGGGACACCAAACTGCCATTTTTGGCCGCCAATGAAAAGCTGATTGCCAAGGTGCAGGACCTGGAGCACAAGGCCCGCCGGCAGGACGTGCTGGTGGATGAAGAGCTGATTTACGCCTTTTATGACCAGCAGTTGCCCGCCAATGTGTGCAGTGGCGCAAGCTGCGAGAGCTGGTACAGGGACGAAGTCAAAAAGCAGCCGAACTTGCTGATGCTGAACCAGGAAGAGCTGATGCGCCACGAGGCGGCCGGCATCACCACGCAGGCTTTTCCCAAAACCCTGCGTCTGGGCGGGGTGGATTGCATGGCAACTTACTTGCACGAACCCGGTGATGCCAAAGACGGCGTGACGGTGGATGTACCCCTGTTTGCGCTGAACCAGGTCAATGAAGAGCGCTGCGAATGGCTGGTGCCCGGCATGTTGAAAGACAAGGTGCAGGCGCTGATCAAAACCCTGCACCAGCGCCCGCGTTCGCGCCTCGTGCCGCTGCCTGATACCGCCGGCCGCATGGCTGCGCAGCTGAGTCAGCCCGAGGTGTTTGGCGCTGGTTCATTGACAGATGCCGTGCTCAAGCTGGTGCGCGACGCCACAGCCGTGGATGTCAAACGCGGCGACCTGAAACTCGAAATGCTGCCGCCGCACCTGTTCATGAACTTTCGCGTACTGGACGAGCATGGCCGGCAGCTCGGAATCGGGCGCAACCTGGGCGGACTTAAAGGCGAGCTTGGCGCACAGGCCAGGGGGGCCTTCCAGGCACTTGCAGGACTCAAAAACCTGGCACGCACGCCAGACAGCTCCCAAGCCAGCATGCCAGGCACATTTTTAGAGTCAAATAGCCTCTCTGCCCAAGGATTACGGCTACAGTCCGCTACTAAACCTATAGCAAACCAGGCGGCTCTGGCAGCTGCTACGGTAAAAGTGCCCGAGCGTTACACCAGCTGGAGCTTTGGCGAATTGCCCGAACTGATGGAAATCCGTAAAGGCAACCAGACGCTGATCGGGTTTCCGGCCCTGATTGATCTGGCCGATGCGGTAACGATTGAAGTGTTCGACGAACCGGACATCGCTGTAGCCAAACACCGCGCCGGCCTGCGGCGACTGTTTTCGCTTCAAATAAAAAATGCCGTCAAATATCTCGAAAAAAACCTGCCTGATCTGCAAAAAATGGCGGCAGCCTTCATGCTGGTGGGCAGAAGCGCTGACAACTCTGGCGGCGGCACGATTGAAGAACTTCGCGAGCAAATCATTGAAGTCGCACTTGAGCGCGCCTTTCTGCTTGACCCGCTGCCCACCACTGAGGCGGAATTTAAAAAGCGGGTCGATGACGGCCGTGGCCGCCTGACCCTGATAGCCAGCGAAGTCGCGCGCCTCGCGGCATCAATATTGCAGGAGTTTGCAGCAGCGCAGCGCAAGATAAAAGACAGTAAAAACGCGATGGAAGCAGCAAGCGACGCCGCCCAGCAGTTACAGCGGCTGGTTCCCAAACGCTTTTTGACGGCTACGCCCTATGCTCAATTGCAGCACTTTCCGCGCTATTTGAAGGCCATCACGGCGCGGCTTGAAAAGTGGCGCGCCGACCCTGCACGTGACACAGCACGCATGGCAGAACTCAAGCCGCCGGAGCAGCGTTACTGGCGCCTGGTGGCAGAACGCAAAGGTGCTACAGACGCACGCATGCAGGAGTTTCGCTGGTTGCTTGAAGAGCTGCGAGTGAGCTTTTTTGCGCAGGAGCTGCGTACGCCGCAGCCGGTCAGCATCAAACGGCTTGAAAAGGTCTGGACTCAGTTATTGAGTTGAGCCCAGACCTTTCAGTGAACGCTAACAATTGAATTGCCGAAGGCTTGTTATGCCGCAACTAAAAAGCCTGGCAGCAACTCATCAGTTGATACCAGGCTTTTTACTTCGAGCTGTTTGCCTTCATGTGAGAAAGCGCTGGCTTTGTGCTTGTTAGATTCGACCCATCAGCAGCAGGACAATCAAAATGATGACGACAAGACCCAAGCCACCGCTTGGACCGTAACCCCAACTGCGACTGTGCCCCCAGGTGGGCAGTGCACCAACCAGAATCAGGATAAGGACGATAAGCAGGATGAGCGATAAAGACATGTAAATACTCCTTGTTTTATGCCTCAATTCTTGTCCTGACAAGGCAAGAATGAAGCAAGAACAAGGCGCATCTAGCCGTCAGCAAATGCTGACAGTGCAAGTCATTTAGCTTACAGCTTTGCCAGCCGCTCAAGTGCGGCGTTTAATGTCTCGTCTTTTTTGGCAAAGCAAAAACGCACCACGCGCTGGTCAAAGCCGTCGCCATAAAACGCTGACAGCGGAATGGCGGCCACGCCGATTTCAGTGGTCAGCCATTTGCAGAAATCTGCTTCATTCAGGTCGCTGACATCCGAGATGTCCACGCATTGAAAATAGCTGCCTTCACTGGGCAAGAGCTTGAAACGCGTTTTGGCAAGGCCGGCACGAAACAGGTCGCGTTTGCGCTGGTAGAAGGCAGGCAGTTCAAGATACGGTTTGTCGTCTGCCATGTACGCGGCCAGACCGTATTGCACTGGTGTGTTGACGGTAAACACATTGAACTGGTGTACCTTGCGGAACTCGGCCGTCAGGGTTGCGGGCGCGGCTACAAAGCCTACTTTCCAGCCGGTGACATGATAGGTCTTGCCGAAGCTGCTGACGATAAAAGCCCGCGCAGCCAGGCCAGCAAAGCGAATCGCACTCTGGTGAATCTGCC
>JANOCP010000340.1:0-6604 GCA_031412235.1 Polaromonas sp. | reverse complement strand
CGCGCGCGCTGGCGGTAGCCACTGTGCAGGGCCAGATTTCGGTTTCCATCAGCAGGCCAAGGCGCGGCTTGAAGTGATTAAAAAACCGCTCAACTGGCGCAGGGCTGTCCCACGGCTGCCACACCTGTACATCACCGGGCTGCAACAGCCCTGCGCCCTCGGCCCGGCCGGTGGCTGTGCCGTGCGTGAGCAAGACCCGCAGGCCGGGTTGCTGCGCGCGCATGGTCTTGATCAAAATGGCGGCGGTACGCGTTTCACCAAGTGACACGGCATGCAGCCAGACCAGCTCGGGCGACTTTTCGGGAGCCTGTGTGTAATAGCCAAAACGCTCTTCAACCGCCACGCCGTAACCCGGCTCGAGCTTGGCGCGGCGGGCCAGCTTGCGGCGCAAAAACGGCTGCGCCAGCCGCATCATCAGCCCGTAAAAGCCAAGTACCCAGGCGCTCATGACTGGCCGCCCGAGCAGGCCTGCCACGCTTGCCATACCGCATCAACGCCGGGTGCGGGCTGCGCAAACACGCTGAGTTGTGTAACATTCGCGGCAGTGCTGAGCGGCCCGGTGCGCCATGCTGTGTCAAAGTTATAAATCTGAACATGCGGCAAATCCAGCGCCACAGCGATATGGCTGACGCCACTGTCCACGCCAATCACGCCTGCGCATTGGGCAAGTTGCCGGGTCAATTCATCCAGCGCCATCTGGGGCCAGACCACGCAGTTGGCAGCGCCCAGTTGTTGGCCTATGGCCTGGCTGGTAGCCTGCTCACTGGCACTACCGTGTACCAACACGATGCGATAGCCCGACGTGATCAAAAGGCCGCCCAGTTCTACCCAGTGCTGAATCGGCCACTCTTTGTCAGCACGTGACGTGCCATGCACAAACGCTATGTTTTTAATAGCTGTATGTAGCCGTAATGATTGGGCTCCAGGCACATTTAGCCCAAAATCCGGGCCTGAATCCATCGAATCGCCAAGCGAATAGCCCAGCGCACGCGCCGCCAGCTCGCGCGAACGCTGCACGGCATGAATGTGTGGCTGCATGCGTATAGCCACATCTGCGACCCAGCGAGTAGGTGCCTCATAGCCCGAACCTTCGGTCTGGTTGGCCATGGCGAAGCGTTTACCGTTAGGGGCAAGGCGCGCCAGGCGCGAGACCATGGCGGACTTGGTCAAGCCCTGCAAGTCAATCACCGCGTCGTAGGCCTCAAGCTTCAATTGCGCCTTGAAGGCACGCCACTCGCGGCGGGTATCGGCTGAAAAAACAGACTTGCGCCAGCGCCTGATCTCACACGGAATCACGCTGCGCAAACCGGCACTCATGGACAGCATTGGTGCAAAAGACTTCTCGACCACCCAGTCAATCTGCGCATTTGGCATAGCGGCAAGAATGTCCTGCACCACGGGCAGGGTGTGAACCACATCGCCCAGGGAAGACAGTTTGACGAGCAGGATTTTCATACAGGTGATTCAGGCGTCAAGCGGGAACGGACTACCGGACGCAGAGGCCATGTAGGGACGACCGTGTGGGCTCCATCAGTGTGCGGCAGCAGCAAAACTCGCATCCGGCTTCACGCTACGCAGCAGCGCCAGCATGTCAGCCTGAATACGCTCTAACGCCTGCTGGGTATGGCCTTCAAAGCGCAGCACCAGCACGGGCGTGGTGTTCGACGCGCGGATCAGGCCAAAGCCATCTGGCCAATCAACGCGCACGCCGTCAATCGTTGAAATTGTGGCCCCCACGCTTATCGCTTCGCGTATTACGCTGCCCCCCGAGGGGGCTGTGCTTGCTAGGGGCGGCCCGTCGCTGCGCACCACTGCAGGTGCTGCGAAATGCGCAGCCTTGATCAATGCCTCTACTACTGTGTGCGGCTCGCCTTCCCTGCAAGCCACGTTGAGCTCCGGCGTGCTGAAGCTGGTCGGCAGGCCATTGAGTAATGCACCAACATCTGCCACGCGGCTCACAATTTCAAGCAGGCGCGCACCGGCATAGGTGCCGTCGTCAAAACCGTACCAGCGCTCTTTAAAGAAGATATGCCCGCTCATCTCGCCACCGAGTGGTGAATCAACTTCCTTCATCTTCGCCTTGATCAGCGAATGGCCGGTTTTGTACATCATGGGCACTCCGCCTGCCGCCACAATCTCGGGCGCCAGGCGCTGGGAGCATTTCACGTCAAACAAGATCGTGCCGCCCGGCACGCGGCTGAGCACATCACGGGCGAACAGCATCATCTGGCGGTCGGGGTAAATGTTCTGGCCATCTTTGGTCACAATGCCAAGCCGGTCGCCGTCACCGTCAAAAGCCAGGCCCAGCTCTGCATCGCTGGTTTGCAGGGCGTTGATCAGGTCGCGCAGGTTTTCAGGTTTGCTGGGGTCTGGGTGATGATTGGGGAAGTTGCCGTCAACCTCACTGAACAGCTCGGTCACCTCACAACCCAGGGCCCTGAAAATGGCCGGGGCTGACGCACCCGCAATGCCGTTGCCAGAGTCAATCACGATTTTCATGGGGCGCGCAAGCTTGATGCCTGAGACGATGCGCTCTCGATAGGCGACTTCAACATTGACCTGGCTTACCGTACCCGCCGCAACTGGAACGGCCCAGCTTTCAGCTTCTATGATGCTGCGCAGGGTCTGGATCTCTTCGCCATAAATTGCCCTCCCGGCCAGCACCATCTTGAAGCCGTTGTAGTCCTTTGGGTTGTGGCTGCCCGTAACCTGGATGCCCGATGTAGCCAGGGTATTGGCCGCAAAATAAAGCATGGGTGTGGTGACCATGCCAACATCAATCACATGGACGCCGCTGGCGGCCAGGCCACGAATCAGCGCGGCGCTCAGTGCTGGCCCGCTCAGTCGGCCATCACGGCCCACCGCTACGGTTTTTTCGCCCTCGGCCAGGGCCCTGCTGCCAAAGGCTTTGCCCAGTGCTTCGGCAAGCGCTTCATCTATGGTGGAAGGCACCACACCGCGAATATCGTAGGCTTTGAAAATGGACGCGTTGATTTGCATGGGCGGGGTTCTCATGAAAAAGAAAGTGCTGCGATTGTAGGCGGCAGGCAGCTGTGTAGCACGTCGCATGAACAGGTCCGAAAACGGCTAGTTCAAAGCGATGGGCGGCGTATTATCAGGCCCATGACACAGGCAAACGACAACGCAGGCAGCGCCCCCACAAGCCTGGCCGACAACGACTGCTACCTGGCCCTGAAGGCGCGGGATGCGCGCTTTGACGGCAGCTTTTTTACGGGCGTGACATCTACCGGCATTTACTGCCGCCCGGTGTGCAGCGTCAAAACGCCCAAACGCGAAAACTGCCGGTTTTTTCACCATGCCGTGCAGGCCGAAAGTGCCGGTTTCAGGCCCTGCCTGCGCTGCAGGCCAGAGCTTGCACCACATTCCGTGGTGTGGTCGATTCAGGATGCGTCTTATATATTGGCGCACCAGGCCGCCCGCCTGCTGGACGAACCTGAAGTCTGGCATGACGATGGCCCATCGGTTGAAAGGCTTGCTGCCCGCCTGGGTGTGAGCGACCGCCACGTAAGGCGTATTTTTGAAGCGCACTTTGGCGTCTCACCCATGCAGTACCTGCAAACGCGCAGGCTGCACACCGCCAAACAGTTGCTGGCCGATACTGCCTTGCCAATAACGCAGCTTGCGCTGATGAGCGGCTTTGCCAGCGTGCGGCGCTTTAATGCGGCTTTTCTGGAGCACTACAAACTCAACCCCACGCAATTGCGGCGCAAGGCAGGCAGCGGGGAAGCCACGGCAGCGGGCGCCAACCAGGGCATCACCATACGGCTGGGTTACCGGCCGCCCTATGACGTGGCGGCCATGCTGGCGTTTTTTGGCAAACGCGCCCTTGCGGCTGTTGAATTTATATCCACTGGCCTGCGCGAAACCGCAATGGCACGCACATATCGGGTTGAGTCCGGCGGCAAGGCGCACGCTGGCTGGCTGCGCATTCAGTTTGACGACGTGCGCTCGCAACTGGTGCTGACGGTTAGCGACTCACTACGCGACGTGTTGCCACTGGTGATTCGCCGTGTGCGGGCCATGTTTGACCTGGACGCTGATCCGGCCGCCATAAATGGCGTGCTGCATGAGAGCTTTCCATCAGGTGACGGCCTGCGCGTGCCCGGCGCACTTGACGGCTATGAGTTGGCCGTACGCGCCGTGCTGGGCCAGCAGATTACCGTGGCAGCGGCACGCACACTGGCGCAGCGCATGGTCGACAAATTTGGCGAGGCGATTCAAACCCCGTGGCCGGAACTGACCCGCCTGTTCCCCACGCCCGCCGCACTGGCCAGTGCCAGTAGCGATGCGCTTGGCCAACTGGGCATCGTCAAGCAGCGACAGGCCGCGATTGTGGGCATTGCCCAGGCGGTGGATTCGAGGCAAATCCAGTTGCATGGCGGCGCTGATGTCAACTCGACTATTGCTGCATTAAAGGCGCTGCCCGGGATTGGCGACTGGACAGCGCAATACATTGCGATGCGCGCCCTGCGCTGGCCCGACGCTTTTCCGGCGGGTGACGTAGCGTTGCATAAGGCGCTGGGTGTGCAGGGCCTGAAAAACCCGGCGCGGCTGGCTGAAGAAGCATCCTTAAGCTGGAAGCCTTGGCGAAGTTATGCGGTGATACGCGCCTGGAGCGGCACGCTGGAGCGGCCCGGCTGATGACATTAACTTTATTGATGCGCTTGCGGCATGAATGCAGCTTACCGATTTCATTGGACGCCCGGACGCGTGCGCGCGAACATGGGGCCTGAATAGTTGGAACCGGGCGATTCGCGCAATGTATCAGGCAGCAAGGTGTTTTTGCTATTTAAATAATAGCTAACCATGCCCGCCAAATATGGGCACAGACACTAAATCATTAAAAATCAGCCCCAAAAAGGCAGATGTGACAGTCCAGACCAACCCTTCAAGGTGACCTTCATGAAATTTGCCAGCACCACCGTTCAAACCACATTTCAAAGCCCGCTGGGCCAGGTGACGATTGCCGCCACAGACAAAGGCCTGGCTGGCCTGTGGTTTGACGGCCAGCGCCACCTGCCCCCTGAACTGAGCGGCCCTGCGGTCTGGCCCGCCGCGCCCGAGCACCCGGTTCTTAAACAGACTTGCCAGCAACTGACCGAATATTTTGCGGGCCAGCGCAGCAGCTTTGAGCTGCCGCTCGACTTGGGTTACGGCACGCCTTTTCAGCAATCGGTTTGGCATGCCCTGCTCGACATCAGCCAGGGCGACACCGCCAGCTATGGCGACATCAGCAATCGCATCGGCAAACCGGCTGCCGTGCGCGCAGTAGGTGCCGCCGTAGGGCGCAACCCGGTCAGCGTCATCGTGCCCTGCCACCGCGTAGTCGGTGCTAACGGCGCACTGACAGGTTATGCCGGTGGACTTGATAAAAAAACAGCATTGCTCAGGCTTGAGGGTGTTTTACTGAAAGAAGCGACAACTTGACTACCGCAAACACCACCTCAGCCCGGCTTGCAAAAGCAGGCATTGCGACCACGCCTAAAAACTGGCTGACCGACTTCTTGCTGCTGGCCGCGATCTGGGGCTCATCATTTCTGTTCATGCATCTGGCGGTGGTCGATTTTGGCCCCCTGCCTACTGCCGCCGTGCGGGTGGCGATTGCATCGCTGTTTTTGCTGCCCATCGTCTGGTTCAAGGGTCTGCTGCCTGACCTGCGCAAACACTGGAAGAAAGTGTTTTTTATCGGCCTGCTCAACTCGGGCATTCCATTTGCGTGCTTTGCATTTGCGCTGCTGTCTATTACCACCGGGCTGTCATCCATCCTGAATGCCACCGTGCCCATGTTTGGCGCGCTGGTGGCCTGGTTGTGGCTCAAAGACAAACCCAACGCGTCGCGCATGCTGGGCCTGGTCATTGGTTTTGCCGGTGTTGCCATGCTGGCCTGGGACAAGGCTACCTTTAAAGCTGACGCGTCCGGTGCGTCGCCTGGCTGGGCTGTGCTGGCCTGCCTGTTTGCTTGCGTTTGCTACGGCATATCCGCCAGCTACACCAAGCGGTATCTGGCGGGCATGCCGCCGCTGGTGACGGCCGCAGGCAGCCAGATAGGCGCTACTTTTGGCCTGGCGCTGCCAGCCATCTGGCTCTGGCCAGCACAAATGCCCGGCGCAACGGCCTGGCTGGCACTGCTGGTAGTGGGTATTTTTTGTACCGGCCTGGCTTACATCCTGTTTTTCAGGCTGATTGAGAACGCCGGGCCACCGCGCGCGCTGTCAGTGACATTTTTGGTGCCAGTGTTTGCCGTGCTGTACGGTGCGCTGTTTTTACGCGAAACCGTCACGCTGTGGATGCTGCTGTGTGCCGTGGTGATTGTGTGCGGCACGTCACTTTCAACCGGACTGCTCAAACTAGGTCGTTAGCCGATTCGGCTTATTGCAGTGCCGTTGCCACCACGTTAATGCTCAGCGCCACGATCAGCAGGTTGAAGGCAAATGACAGTACGCCGTGCACCAGCGTCAAACGCCGCATTTCGCGCGACGTAACCTGTACATCAGACACCTGTGAGGTCATGCCCACCACATGGGCGTAATACAAAAAATCAAAATAGTCGGGGTCAAGCCCGCCAGGAAACAGCAAGCCGGGG
>JANOCP010000339.1:0-2521 GCA_031412235.1 Polaromonas sp. | reverse complement strand
GTTGCCGAGGCGTTTGAGATTGGCCAGAAAGCCAAGCTTGACCCTACGCTGATACTGGCCATCATGGCCATCGAGTCGGGCTTTAACCCGTTTGCCCAGAGCCCCGTGGGTGCCCAGGGCCTGATGCAGGTCATGACCAAGATACATCACGACAAGTATGAAAACTTCGGTGGCAAATTAGCCGCTTTTGACCCGGTTACCAACCTGCGTGTGGGCGTGAAGGTGCTGCAGGAATGCATCAGCCGGGCGGGCTCTGTTGAGGGCGGGCTCAAGTTTTACGTTGGTGCCGGAAATATGGATGACGACAGCGGTTATGCCAATAAGGTACTGGCGGAACATGCTCGCCTGCGGGCTGTCGTGGCCGGAAAAGGCGTGTCACCATTCCACGTCAGCCCAGCGCCATCGCGCCCCATTCCGGTCAAAATGCAGCCACCTGAGCCAGAGGAAAAAGCCGGTGAGAACGTAGCTGCGCTTGCGACGTCCTGATTCTTTTCGCCTGGTACGGGAGATGATGGCTCTGCGTTACACTTGAGAGGTGCGCAACTGGCGATAGGCATGGTGACCCAGCGGTCCCCCATGCTGACGTGGGACACCACTGGGAAGCGCACCGCTGGCGTTGATTTTGAAAAATCACAGCAGCGTTCAGCCGTTCGCCTGGGCAGCCCTTGTTTCATTGACTGACCACCATCAGAAGATGACAGGGATCACGTCTTAAAAGGACTGCCACCATGTATGACCGCAATATTCTTGTTGAACAAACCGATCCCGAAATCTTTGCCGCCATTCAGGCTGAGAACGCCAGACAAGAGCAGCACATCGAGCTGATCGCCAGCGAAAACTACGCCTCTCCTGCCGTCATGGCGGCGCAGGGCTCGCAGCTAACCAACAAATACGCTGAAGGCTACCCCGGCCGCCGCTACTACGGCGGTTGCGAGTTCGTAGACATTGCCGAGCAGTTGGCCATTGATCGGGTGAAATTGCTGTTTGGCGCCGACGCCGCGAACGTGCAGCCACATTGCGGCGCATCAGCCAACGAAGCCGTGTTTTTGGCCTTTCTAAAGCCCGGCGACACCATCATGGGCATGAGTCTGGCTGAAGGTGGCCATTTGACGCACGGCATGGCGCTGAACATCAGCGGCAAATGGTTCAACGTCGTCTCTTACGGCCTCAACGAGAAGCAGGAAATTGACTACGACGCGATGGAGCGCAAAGCCCATGAGTCAAAACCCAAGCTCATCATTGCCGGCGCTTCGGCCTATTCCTTACGCATAGATTTTGAGCGCTTTGCGAAGGTCGCCAAAGCCGTTGGCGCGATTTTCCTGGTGGACATGGCCCATTACGCCGGGCTGATTGCCGCTGGCGTGTACCCCAACCCCGTGCCCCATGCCGATGTAGTGACATCAACCACCCACAAAAGCCTGCGCGGCCCGCGCGGCGGCATCATTTTGATGAAGGCTGAACACGAAAAAGCCATCAATAGCGCCATCTTCCCCGGCCTGCAGGGCGGCCCGTTGATGCATGTGATTGCCGCCAAGGCCGTGGCCTTCAAGGAAGCCTTGACACCCGAGTTCAAGATTTACCAGCAACAAGTGCTTAAAAACGCGCAAATCGTGGCTGAAACCCTCACCCAGCGCGGGCTGGGCATTGTCAGTGGCCGCACCGAAAGCCACGTCATGCTGGTCGACTTGCGCCCCAAAGGCATTACAGGCAAAGAGGCTGAAGCCGTGCTGGGCAGCGCCCACATGACGATCAACAAAAACGCCATTCCGAACGACCCTGAAAAGCCGATGGTGACCAGCGGCGTGCGTATCGGTACGCCGGCCATGACCACACGCGGCTTCAAGGACGAAGAAGCCCGCATGACGGCCAACCTGATTGCAGATGTACTCGACAACCCGCGCGATGCTGCCAACCTTGATGCCGTACGCGCCAAGGTGCACGCGCTGACCAGCCGGTTTCCGGTTTATCGGTAAGCGGTTGAAGGCGGCGGCATGAAATGCCCCTTTTGCGGCAATCTTGAAACTCAGGTTGTAGAGACACGCATCTCGGAAGACGCAGACTTCATACGCCGTCGCCGCCAGTGTGGCGCCTGTGAAAAGCGCTTTACGACCTATGAGCGGCCCGATGTGACTTTTCCGGCGATCGTCAAAAAAGACGGTCGCCGCATCGAGTACAAGCGGGTCAAAATTCTCGGGTCAATGAACCTGGCACTCAGAAAGCGCCCCGTGAGCACCGAGCAAATCGAGGCAGCCATCGAGCGCATTGAAGAAAAACTGCTGAGTCTGGGCCTGAAAGAAGTGCCCTCTACCCGGCTGGGTGAGCTGGTGATGCGCGAGCTCAAAAAGCTCGATAAGGTGGCTTATGTCCGCTTTGCAAGCGTTTACCGGAGCTTCGAGGACATTGACGAGTTTCGGGCCCTGGTGGACGAGGTCAGGCGGTAAAACTATCGCCTGACTTGGGCAGAGCCAAGGCCGAGACGTAACAGACATTTCCGTCTATCTGGGCCGTGTACCCGCTTGTC
>JANOCP010000338.1:0-2263 GCA_031412235.1 Polaromonas sp. | reverse complement strand
TGGTCTTATGCCAACATGTTTCAGCGACACGGCTTTTCGCCCAAGCACATCCTGAGCCACCACGACACCTATGCCAGCAACTCGGGCAACAGCAGCTCTACAGCTCAAGCAAATATCGCCATCATCAACCAGGCTGATCTGGTCTATGTGATTGGCGGCGACCAGTCCCGGCTGGCACGTACCTTCCTCAAGGATGATGGCACCGACTCACCGCTGATGGCGGCGATTCGGGCACGCTATGCGGCCGGTAACTTTATCTATGCTGGCGACTCGGCGGGGACTGCCATCGCACCGGCCACCTCGTACGGTGAAGGCATCAGCATCGGTTACCTGAACCAAAACACGCTTCGCGCCATTACACCGGCGAACTGCCCCTATGTTTCTGCAACCGCCTCCAGTTGCCTAGCGCACCCGAACAATCCAGACTTTGGCACCAAGATCAAGGGCTTTGGCTTCGTTCCCAATGCCAATGTAGATACCCACTTTGACAATCGCAATGGCCGCACCGGCCGCCTGGGCCGACTCATCGCAGCGCTCAAGAATATCGGCCCCACGGTCGGTTATGGCGTTGACCAGAACACGGCGCTCTATCTCAATGGCGACGTCGGCACGGTGTACGGCGCAGGCGGTGTTTTTGTTGGGGAAGCTACCGGCAGCAACTTTGGTACCGGTTCAAAGTTCAGCGCCACCAGCGTTCGCTTGTCATACCTTACGGCGGGCGACACCTTTACCTTCAGCAGCCGGGCCATCACCACGACCAAAACAAGACTGATCGGCTCCAGCACCGGTGCTTACCAGTTCAGCAGCGCGCTGAATTCAAGCGGCATTTTTGCAGTCGATGCCAACGGCCTCGGTAGCAGCAGCGCCGTCTTTAAACACATGATTGACCAGACGCCAACATCCAGCACAGGTACCGCACCATCAGACAGCTTCAACCCGCTTGGCTTTATCCTGACCTTCAAGCGCGACAGCCTGACGCAAGGCTATAAAAATGCCACCGGTACCTACGGCGGCCCATACACCATCGTGAAGGCACTGGTAGATGTGAACTGATACTGACGATCAGGTCGCCCCGGCCCCATGGGCCTGATTAACCGTCAAATACAAAGCCCGCTATCGTTACGATGCCGGGCCTCTTCTTGCCCGCTAAAACGGGAGAGCCGAAACCATTTCTCGTTGGGTCATTTTTGTAATGGAAAGTCATGAGCCAGCCGCTGAAAATTTTTTGCAACAATGTCCGCATGAACACCCGCACAAACACCCCGCCCATGACCACGACAGTGACCCGCCTTCTGCTCAATCCCCTGTCGATGCTGGCCCTCGTGGTGCTGGCTATGGCATCAACAGCAGCGCTGGCCCAGACCAAAGTCATGCGCATCATCGTGCCCTACGCGCCCGGTGGCCCGATTGATGTGACGGCCCGCCTGATGGCAGAACGGGTCAAGGACTCGCTGGGCACCGTGATTATTGAAAACAAACCCGGCGGCGGCGGCAACATTGGTGCGGACGCCATCGCCAAGGCCGCGCCAGATGGCCTGACCGTAGGCATTGCGGCCGTGGCAACCCACGCCATCAATCCGTGGCTTTACAGCAAGATGCCCTACAACGCAGCCACTGACTTTGCACCCATTACGCAAATGCTGCGCGTACCGAATGTGCTGGTCATGAATGCCGACACCGCCGCACGTTTGAAAATCAACTCCCTTGATGACCTGATCAAATACGCCAAAGCCAACCCCGCCAAGCTCAATTACGCCAGCGGCGGCAACGGCAGCGCAGGCCACCTGGCCGGTGAAATGTTCAAGGCCCAGGCCGGTATTTACGCCGTGCACATCCCGTACAACGGCGGCAACCCGGCGCAGCTTGCGCTGCTGAGCGGCCAGGTCGACTTCAACTTTGACAACCTTGCCACAGCATCGGCCAACATCAAGGCCGGCAAGCTGAAAGCTCTGGCAGTCACCACCACCAAACGCAGCGCCATTCTTCCCGATATTCCGGCCGTGGCCGAGACGCTAAAAGGCTTTGAGATTGACACCTGGTGGGGCCTGGTAGCACCAGCGGGTACACCGGCTGACGTGGTGGCCAAGCTGAATGCCGCGTTTGTTGCCGCGCTGAATTCACCCGAAGCCAAAACCCGGTTTGCAGCGCTGATGGCTGAACCGGTGGCGTCCTCGCCTGAACAGTTTGGTGCTTTTATGAAGCTTGAGTTGGCGAAGTATGAGAAGGTGGTTAAAGCTTCTGGGGCCAAGGTTGATTGATTTTT
>JANOCP010000337.1:0-28901 GCA_031412235.1 Polaromonas sp. | reverse complement strand
GAAAGGAGTGCCCACACCACACCCATTGCGCTGCCGATCAGTTGCGCGCCAAGGTTCACGCCGCCCAGCCCGCCAAAGGCTTTGGTACCGAAAATACCAGCCGCTATACCTCCCCACAGACCGCACAGGCCGTGCAGTGGCCAAACGCCCAGCACATCGTCAATCTTCCATTTGTTCTGCGTCAGGGTAAACATCACCACAAACACGCCGCCCGCAATGCCGCCCACCACCAGCGCGCCCAAAGGATGCATGAGGTCAGACCCCGCGCATACGGCAACCAGGCCAGCCAGCGGCCCGTTGTGCAAAAAGCCGGGATCGTTCTTGCCAAACACGAGGGCGGCCAAGGTTCCGCCAGCCATGGCCATCAGGGAGTTGACAGCGACCAGGCCGGAGATTTTGTCGATGGTTTGCGCGCTCATCACGTTAAAGCCAAACCAGCCGACCGTCAAAATCCAGGCACCCAGGGCCAGAAAAGGAATGTTGGACGGCGGGTGTGCCGACACTGCGCCGTCCTTGCGGTAACGGTTGTAGCGCGCGCCCAGCAACACCACCGCGGGCAGCGCCAGCCAGCCGCCTACGGCGTGAACCACGACGGACCCTGCAAAGTCATGAAATTCCGAGCCGGTAAGCGACTTGATCCACGCCTGCACGCCGAAACGCTGATTCCACACAATGCCTTCAAAAAACGGATATACGAAACCGACGATGACGGCGGTTGCAATCAGCTGCGGGTAAAAGCGGGCACGCTCAGCAATACCGCCCGAAATAATGGCAGGAATGGCCGCTGCAAAGGTCAGCAGAAAGAAAAACTTGACCAGCTCGTAGCCGTTTTTAGCGGCCAATTCTTCAGCGCCCACAAAAAAGCTCGTGCCGTAAGCCACGCCATAACCCACGGCAAAATAAACCACGGTTGAAACTGAAAAATCAACCAGTATCTTGACCAGAGCATTGACCTGGTTCTTTTTGCGCACGGTGCCCAGCTCAAGAAAGGCAAACCCGGCATGCATGGCAAGCACCATAATGCCGCCCAATAAAATGAACAGCGCATCTGTGCCCTGTTTTAGTGCTTCCATATCAGCCCTTAATTGAAAAATGTAATGTAGTGGTGCAAATTCTGAAAATCTGGCATAAGCGCACCAAATACAAGCAATAAATGCGCCATAAACGTGCGAAATAGGGTGAAGTGTCTGCGCCTAGGGTTTGTCCGGAGACTTACAATAAGATTTGTCATTGGGGAGTAGCCAGCCTTTCAATTCTGAAAGGGGCTTGCGTCAACACACTTGTCCTGCATGGACATGGCGCAAGCGGTCTTCGGATCACGCGAGACCTTTGACTGCATAGCCGCCGCTTTAAAGCAATTTGAGCCGGGGCTGCTGTGCAGTCATTGGTTTTATTCCGGCCGGAGTCACGTACATGGAAGCCTTCCTCGTCTCAACTGGCATCGTCGCCCTTGCTGAAATAGGCGACAAAACGCAACTTCTGGCGCTTCTGCTCGCTGCCCGCTTTCGCAAGCCGTGGCCGATTGTTCTGGGCATTTTTGTCGCTACCATTGCCAATCACGCCATGGCTGGAGCGCTGGGCGCCTGGGTCATCACACAAATCAGCCCGCAAGTCCTGCGCTGGATTCTGGGCGCATCGTTTATCGCCATGGCCGTCTGGATGCTGATACCGGACAAACTGGACGATGACGCTGACAGGCAAGCTCCGCGCCTTGGCGTATTCGGTACAACGGTAGTCCTGTTTTTTCTTGCTGAAATGGGTGACAAGACACAGATTGCAACCGTTGTGCTGGCCGCACGCTATGACGCTTACTTTGCAGTGGTTGCCGGCACCACCCTCGGGATGATGCTGGCCAATGCACCTGTGGTGTGGCTGGGTGAACGCGTCACGCGACTGCTGCCGATTCGGGCCGTGCACAACGTGTCGGCGCTGATCTTCCTTGGGCTGGGCTTGCTCGCCCTTCTGGGCGTGGGTTGATATACTGCAACCGCGCCGATTTGCTACAGCTTGCGGGCGCTTAACAAGTTCAGCTAAAGACGCCAGCCCACCCGGCTTCGCCTTTAGCGATGCCGGGTTTTTTGTTTTCAGCTTCCTGTTTTTATACTTTCCAGCCGATGTTGATTGCTACGCCACAGTCCATGCACTTTGCAGCGCCGCTTGCATTGCAGAGCGGTGCGTCCATTCGCGCCTACGACCTCAGCTATGAAACCTATGGCGAGCTCAACGCAGACAAATCCAACGCCGTACTGATCTGCCACGCACTGAATGCATCACACCACGTGGCGGGTGTTTATGTGGACGAAACTGGCAAGGTAAAAGACAAATCCGAAGGCTGGTGGGACACCATGATCGGTCCGGGCAAGCCCGTCGATACGAATCAGTTTTTTGTCATTGGTGTCAACAATCTGGGCTCGTGTTTTGGGTCTACCGGGCCCACGCAGGTCAATCCTGATACGAACGAAATTTACGGTGCTGATTTCCCGGTGGTGACCGTGCAGGACTGGGTAGACGCCCAGGCGCGCCTGATGGATGCACTAGGCATACAGACACTGGCTGCCGTGATGGGCGGTAGCCTCGGCGGCATGCAGGCGTTGAGCTGGACATTGCAATACCCCAGTCGCGTGCGGCATGCCGTGGTGGTTGCCAGTGCGCCCAATCTGACCGCCGAGAACATTGCCTTCAATGAAGTCGCGCGCCGTGCCATCGTGACCGACCCCGACTTTCATGGCGG
Source organism: Polaromonas sp. (assembly GCA_031412235.1). GTDB lineage: Bacteria > Pseudomonadota > Gammaproteobacteria > Burkholderiales > Burkholderiaceae_C > Polaromonas. Next base: position 26,170 of record JANOCP010000337.1, on the reverse strand, counting down.
CCACTACGCGCGCCATGGCGTGCTGCCCAGGCGCGGGCTGCGCATCGCCCGCATGATTGGTCATATCACTTATCTGAGCGACGATGTGATGAATGAGAAGTTTGGACGACAGCTCAGGCAAATTTCTGCCATCCATGAGACGGGGTACAAGTTCTCGACCCAGGAAGTTGAGTTTGAAATCGAAAGCTACCTGCGTTACCAGGGCGACAAGTTCAGCGAATACTTTGACGCCAACACCTACCTGCTGATCACGCGGGCACTCGACTACTTTGACCCGGCTAGCGCATTTGGCGGTGACCTGAGCGCAGCGCTCGCTAAGGCCAGCGCCAAATTCCTGCTCGTGAGCTTCACCACCGACTGGCGGTTTTCACCCGCTCGCAGCCGTGAAATCGTCAAGGCGCTGCTCGACAACCAGCGTGACCTGAGCTACGCAGAGATTGATGCGCCGCATGGGCATGACGCCTTTTTACTTGAAGACCCTCGTTATCTGGGCGTGGTACGCTCTTATTTTCAGAGCAAGGTGGCCCTATGAATCCGGCTGCTGAAAATATTGTTCTGCCGTCGCCAGATTCGCTGTCCATCGCCCGCCTGGTGCCGCACGGCTCACGCGTGCTTGACCTGGGTTGCGGCACCGGCGAGCTGCTGGCCTGGCTGATCAAGGAGCGCGGCTGCTCTGGCTACGGCGTCGAAATCAATGACGCCAATGTGCAGGCCTGCGTTGCACGCGGCGTCAATGTGATTCAGCTCAATCTTGACGAAGGCCTTGCTGTGTTTGGCGACGCAACGTTTGATGTGGTGCTGCAAATCGACACACTGCAACACCTGCGCAATGCCGAGGTTATGTTACGTGAGACGGCCCGTGTAGGCCGCACTGGCATCGTCGCCTTCCCCAACTTTGGTCATTGGCCGAATCGTCTCGCCGTGCTGCGCGGCCGCATGCCCGTGACCAAGGTGCTCCCCTACCAGTGGTACGACACGCCGAATATTCGCGTCGGTACGCTGCAGGATTTTGAGGCCCTTGCCTTGCAAAACCAGCTTGAAATTCTGGACCAGTTCGGCTTGCAGGACGGGCGTGAAGTCCGCTTCTGGCCGAACGCCCGGGCAAGCCGTGCGGTGTTTAAATTTCAAGGGCGACAGGTGCCGTCCTAGGCGGCAAATGTTCCGGTGTTAGTATTCTGGCTCCGGGACTTCAGCCTCCCGATTCTTCATCGAACAGACGGTGTCCCGTCCAAGCGCTGGCAACTCATTGGAGTATTCCGTGGACACCTGTATCTCTGTTTTGAATTCCTCAAACGATCCCCAGTCCATTTCCCCGCAGGAACTGATCCTGCGCTTGGGCCAGCCCGATGCGCCGTTGCTACTCGACGTCCGGCGTGAGGCAAAATTCAGCGAAAGCCCGCGCATCCTTGCCGGCGCGCTGCGCTGCAAGCCTGAGGATGTAGCCGCCTTTGCAAAGGCGCAATTACAGCGCGATCCTCGCCGCGAGATCGTGGTCTATTGCGTTTATGGTCACAACGTCAGTGCCGATGCCGCCGCAACACTGCGCTCCGCCGGGCTGCGAGCCTGCCGGCTGGCGGGCGGGATTGAAGGCGGTGAAGACGGTGTCGACGAGGCCAGCGCTATCAACGACTGGCGTGCCCATGCCGTGCCAACCATCGTGAAGGCTCCTGACCAGGCCGTGACGGGCGAGCAGCCGTCAGGCGGAGCAGCGTCATGAGCAGCCTCGAAGCTAAAACCCCGCCCGCAGTCAGTTTTTACGAAGCCATCCGCTTCTGGCTGCAGCTTGGCTTCGTCAGTTTTGGCGGGCCTGCCGGGCAAATTGCCATCATGCACCGCGAGCTGGTTGAAAAACGCCGCTGGGTGTCTGAAAAGCGCTTTTTACATGCGCTTAACTTCTGCATGGTGCTGCCCGGCCCCGAGGCGCAGCAACTCGCCACCTACCTCGGCTGGCTGATGTACCGCACGCGCGGCGGCATTGTGGCGGGCGTGCTGTTTGTGCTGCCCTCGCTGGTGCTGTTGATCACGCTCAGCTGGATCTACATGGCTTTTGGCCAGCAGCCGGTGGTGGCCGGGATTTTTTATGGCATCAAACCGGCAGTGGCGGCGATCATTTTGCATGCGCTACACCGCATTGCCAGTAAATCATTGGGAAATCCGCTTTCGGCCCCTGTTCCGTGGTTACTTGCAGCTATGAGTTTCATAGCGGTCGCGATCTTGAACCTTCCGTTCCCGGTGGTGGTGCTGACGGCCCTGGTGACGGGCGCAGTGCTGGCGCAAACGGCGCCCGGCAGCTTGATCCGCAGCGGCGGCCATGCGTCAAGGGCGGCGGGTGCGCATGAGGTCGCCCTGATTGATGACGACACACCGACACCGCCGCATGCCACGTTCAAGGTATCGCGTCTGGCTATGGTGCTGGCAGTGGGCGCTGTGCTCTGGTTGCTGCCCATGGCTGCCTTGCTGGCTAGCTACGGCTGGCAGGGCACGCTAACCCAGGTCGGCTGGTTTTTTACCAAGGCAGCATTGCTGACTTTTGGCGGCGCTTACGCGGTGCTGCCCTACGTCAACCAGGCGGCGGTAGAGCATTACCAGTGGCTGACCACGCCGCAAATGATGGACGGCCTTGCCCTGGGTGAAACTACGCCCGGCCCGCTCATCATCATCGTGGCATTTGTCGGCTTTGTGGGCGGCTGGACCAAACAGGTGCTGGGGCCTGACGCGCTGTTTCTGGGTGCTGCGCTGGCCGCTTGCATTGCCACATGGTTTACGTTTTTACCCTCGTTTATCTTCATTCTGGCGGGCGGGCCCTGGGTTGAGTCCACGCGCGGCAACCTCAAGCTCACTGCGCCGCTGGCGGCGGTAACCGCTGCCGTAGTTGGCGTGATTGCCAATCTCGCTTTGTTTTTTATAGCCGCTATTGCCTATCCGGCAGGGGGCGGCAGGCTACTTGCCACAAAACCTGACTGGATTGCGCTCGCACTGGCCGTTTTTGCAGCCCTGGCGCTGTGGCGGCTTAAATGGGGTGTCATACGGGTGATTGCGGTATCGGCCGCTGCAGGGCTTGCGTTGCGGCTGCTTGGCCTGGCTTGAGTCTGTGCTGAGTTTTTGAGTTGCCCGGCCATATTCCCGCGTTAAGCTCAAGGCCATGCAAGGCCAGCCCCACCAAACCAGTACGGACCCAGTCGTCAAGCACGTGCCGCAGTGGCTCGAACGCCTTTTCGGCAACTGGGTACACCAGGTATCGCCAATCACATTGCGCGCAGACGCCATGGCCGGCTTGCTGGGCGCCGTGCTGGTTTTGCCGCAGGGCATAGCCTTTGCCACCCTGGCAGGTTTGCCCCCTGAATACGGGCTGTTCACTGCCGTGATTCCCTGCATCATTGCGGCGCTGTTTGGTTCGAGCTGGCATGTCATGTCCGGGCCAACCAATGCCAATTCGCTGGCACTGTTTGCCATGCTCTCGCCGCTGGCCTTTGCTTTTAGTCCGGCTTACATACAGTTGGCTCTTGCTGTAACGGTCATGGTGGGCGTGATGCAGTGGCTGATTGGCACACTGCGGCTCGGCAACCTGGCCAACTTTATTTCACCGGCAGCGCTGTTTGGTTTTACATCGGGCGCGGCTCTACTGATTGCGATTTACGCCCTGCCTGATTTACTGGGCCTGGCACCGGCTGCCAAGCATGGCGCAGCGGCGGTATTGCAACATGTGGTCACGCAACTCGGTCAGGCGCAACCCGCTGCGCTGGCGGTAGCCGGCATGACAGCTCTTGTGGCGTTGGGCGTGCGCCGCTTTCGGCCCAACTGGCCTTTTATGCTGATGGGCCTGGTGGCCTCAACCGTGCTGGCCTGGGTCTGGTTCCAGTCGTCCGGCGCAAAATTATTGCCCTCAGCGGCCTTGCGTACCGTTGGCCACATCGCCGCTCCCTGGCCGCGATTTGAAATACCGCACATCAGTTGGGCTTCGGTGTCAGAGCTGCTTGGCCTGGCCTTTGCGCTGACCATTGTGGCGCTGGGCCAGGCGATCTCGATTGCCAAAGCGGTGGCCGCCAAATCCGGCCAGCGTATTGATGCCAACCGCGAGTTTCGCGGTCAGGGGCTGTCAAACATGATTGGTGGTTTTTTCTCGTGCTATGTGTCTTGCGGCTCCATGAACCGCTCCATGCCCAATCTGCAAGCGGGTGCGCGTACACCGCTGGCCGCCGTTTTTTCGGCCTTGCTGCTGCTGGTTCTGGTGGCCGTCAGCGCGCCCTTGCTGGCGCAAATCCCCATGGCTGCGCTGGCAGCATTGCTGGTGCTGGTTGCAGCGGCCCTGTTCGATGTGGCGCGCTGGCAGCAACTTGCCAGGCTCAGCCGCACCGAGTTTGCAGTAGCTCTGGCGACGCTGATTGCCACCGTCAGCATCCGGCTTGAAATGGCGATTCTGCTCGGCACCCTGCTGTCGCTGATGTCGTTTTTGTACCGCACCTCAAAGCCGGCCATGCGCACCATGGGCTTTGATGGCTGGAGCGAAGAACGGCAGTTTGTGGTGCTTGCTGACGCCAAAAGTGCTTTACCGGAATGTCCGCAGTTAAAGCTTTTGCGCATGGAAGGCGAGGTTTATTTCGGTGCCACGCAGCACGTTGCAGACGCCCTGCACACGCTGCGCCACATGCCGCAGCCGCAAAAGCACCTGCTGGTCATGGGTAAAAGCATGAACTTTATTGACCTTGCCGGTGCCGAGTTGTGGGAGGCTGAGCTCACTGCGCGCCGCGCCATGGGGGGGGATTTGTACTTTCACCGCCCACGGCCTGAAGTGATCCAGATGTGGCAAACCACCGGGTTTACGCGTTTGCTAGGTCCCGAGCATCAGTTTCCGGACAAGCGCACGGCAATTGCCGCCATTTTTAAAAAGCTTGATCCGCAAATCTGCAAGACCTGCAAGGCGCGTATTTTTTGGGAATGCAAAGCAGACGCCAAGCCCTACGATGGCCCAAACTTCATTTAGCCTTGTCGCTTGTCAATAGCCTTCATTAAATTCTCAGCACATGCTCAAATTCGCCGCCAACCTCAGCTGGATGTATACCGAGTTGCCGGTGAACGACCGGTTTGCTGCCGCCGCCAAAGACGGTTTTACGGCAGTAGAAATTTTGTCGCCCTACGCCTGGCCTGCTGCCGATCTGGCCGCGCGCCTTAAAGCGCATAGCCTGAAAATGGTGCTGTTTAACGCACCGCCTGGCGGAACGGATGCCGCCAGCATTGAAAGCGCCTGGGCCGCCGGACAAAAAGGCATTGCCTGCCTGAGTGGACATGAAGCGGAGTTTCGTGCTGGTTTTGCGCTGGCGCTGCAATATGCCGAGGCACTGTCGTGCCCGCGTATTCATGTCATGGCGGGGGTGCTTCCTGATGGCGTCGAGCGTGAAGCCGTGCAGGCCACCTACATCAGCAACTTGCGCCACGCCGCGCTTGAAGCCGCAAAGCTTGGTGTCGAGGTCTTGATAGAGCCCATCAACACACGCGACATTCCCCGCTACTTTTTAAACCGCCAGGACCACGCGCATGAAATTGTGCGTGAAGTTGGCGCTGCCAATCTCAAGGTGCAGATGGACCTCTACCACTGCCAGATCGTTGAGGGTGACGTTGCCACGAAGCTGCGCAAGTACATTCCAGACGGACAGGTTGGGCACCTGCAGATTGCCGGCGCACCGGCACGCAATGAGCCCGATGTTGGTGAGCTCAATTACACCTATTTGTTCTCTGTACTTGAAGAGCTTGGCTACACCGGCTGGATAGGCTGCGAATACAAGCCACTGCGCGGTGCAGAGCCCGACGCAACCACCGCCGGCCTGGGCTGGCTGGCTCCCTGGCTGGGGCGGGCAAGCCGATAGAATCGGGGCTTCGCCAACTACGCTAGCGCCTGTGTCAGACCGTCTTGCAGTACTGCCCCAATACCTTTTCCCCAAACAGGCGCTGACTGCTTTTGCGGGATGGGTCTCATCGCACCAGCGTGGCTGGGTGACGACTGAAATCATTCGCCGTTTCTGCCTGAAGTACCAGGTCAATATGGACGAGGCGCTGAATTCAGACATCGCCAGCTATCGCAGCTTTAACGACTTTTTCACGCGTGCGCTTAAACCCGGCGCCCGGCCCCTGGCCAAGGCGGAGTTGATTTGCCCGGTAGACGGTGCCATCAGCCAATTTGGCGCGATTCAAAAAGACCAGATTTTTCAGGCCAAGGGCCACAGCTATTCGACGACTGCTGTGGTGGGCGGTGATGCGGCATTGGCCGCGCAGTTTCAGGACGGCAGTTTTGCCACGCTCTACCTGAGCCCCAGGGACTACCACCGCATTCACATGCCCTGTGATGGCCGCTTGAGCCGTATGATTTATGTGCCTGGCGAGCTGTTCTCGGTTAACCCGACAACGGCGCGCGGTGTGCCCGGCCTGTTTGCGCGCAATGAACGCGTGGTGTGTGTTTTTGAATCTGCGCATGGGCCCTTCGCGCTGATTCTGGTCGGCGCCACCATTGTCGGCAGCATGGCGACGGTGTGGCACGGCGTGGTCAACCCGCCGCGCTTGCCCGATGTGCGCGAGTGGCGTTATGACGCTGATGACGGCCCGCGTGAGCAGAACATCAGGTTGAAGCAGGGCGAAGAAATGGGCCGCTTTTTGCTCGGCTCCACTGTTGTCATGCTGTTTCCAAAGGCTCCCTTGGCGTTCAACGAAAGCTGGGCTCCTGCGCGTGCCATTCGGCTGGGCGAGGCCATGGCAAATTACGTTCGCTAACCAGCCCCAGTCACCCTGGTACTGGCGCTATGACGTTTGCGGGGGTAGAGTCAGGGGTTGATCTATTCAGGAGCTCTCCATGAACGCCCCCCTGCACCGCGAAATTCCCGCCGACATACTCAACGCCGCTCAGGCCCTGTCGCAGGTTACTGCCCAGTGGGACGGCGACATCGTGCGGCAAATCACTGACTACATTGCCATTCCGGCCAAGTCGCCCACATTTGACAGCGACTGGGCGCAGCACGGTTTTATTGACACCGTCATGCGCAACGCCGCCAGCTGGGTTGAGGCGCAAAAGGTAGAAGGCTTGAGCCTGGAAATTGTTCGCCTTGAAGGCCGCACGCCGGTAATGTTTTTTGAGATTCCGGCAACGCGCGCTGACTCAACCCAGACGGTGCTGATGTATGGCCACCTCGACAAACAGCCCGAATTCAATGGCTGGCGCAGTGACCTTGGCCCGTGGACACCCAAGTATGAAGACGGCAAGCTCTACGGCCGCGGCAGCGCCGACGACGGCTACGCGGTTTATGCCAGCATTGCGGCGGTGCAGGCGCTAAAGGCGCAAAACGTGCCGCATCCGCGCATCGTCGGCCTGATTGAAACCTGCGAGGAAAGCGGCTCCTATGACCTTCTGCCCTACGTCAACGCCCTCAAAACGCGCCTGGGCGATGTTGCTTTGGTGGTTTGCCTTGATTCCGGCGCTGGCAACTATGACCAGCTTTGGCTCACCACCAGCCTGCGCGGTAACGCTGCCGGTGTGCTGAAAGTCGAGGTGCTGACTGAAGGCGTGCATTCGGGCGACGCCAGCGGCCTCGTGCCGTCAAGCTTTCGTATTCTGCGCCACGTGCTGGACCGCCTTGAAGACAGCAAAACCGGTCGCCTGCTGCCGCAAAGCTTTCATTGCGAAGTACCGGCCGACCGGCTGCTGCAGGCGCAAGCCACAGCAAAAATCCTCGGTGATGAAATCTACAAGCGCTTTCCGTGGGCGCATTACGACTGCGAAGGCTCCAGCACCTTTGCGCTGCCCACCACCACCGACCCGGTAGAAGCGCTGCTCAACCGCACCTGGCGGCCTACCCTGAGCGTCACCGGTGCTGAGGGCTTCCCGGCCATGAAAGATGCGGGCAATGTGCTGCGGCCCTATACCGCCTTCAAGCTGTCGCTGCGCTTTCCGCCCCTGATAGACGCCAGCGTCGCCGTGCAGGAGCTAAAGACCCTGCTGGAAGACAATGCACCGTATCAGGCAAAAGTCACCTTTGAAAGCAATGGCGGGGCAACCGGCTGGAACGCCCCCAGCACGGTGCCGTGGTTTGAAAACGCACTCAACGACGCTTCACAAAGCTTTTTTGGCGCGCCCTGCGGCACCATTGGCCAGGGCGGCACCATTCCGCTGATGAACATGCTGAGCAAGGGCTTCCCGAAAGCGCAAATGATGGTTTGCGGCGTGCTGGGCCCGAAAAGCAATGCCCACGGCCCGAATGAATTCCTCAACGTGCCTTACGCCAAAAAGCTGACGGCAGCGGTGGCGCATGTCATGGCCCGCGTGCCTGGCTAAGTTTGCCGCCTTTCCCCTTTACCCATTTACCCGCTGTGCTTGACGGTCAGCCTTCTTTTGCATGAGCGCTACAACCATCAGCACTGCGCCTGCGCCTTTTACGGCGCGTGACGGCGAAAACCTTGCCCTGTACGAGTGGCCGCTTGACGCCTGGTTTGACGAAATGGGACCGGGTGCACTGCCGCCGCGTGGGGTCGTATTGCTGGTGCATGGCCTGGGTGAGCACGCCAGCCGCTATGAGCATGTTGCCCAACAGCTGATGGAATGGGGTTTTGCGGTGCGCGCCTACGACCAGCGCGGCCACGGCGATTCGGGCGGCGCGCGGGGCGTCATTCCTGATGATGACGCACTGCTGGAAGACCTTGCAGAGGTTATTGACGATACCCGCCTGCGCTGTGAGCGCTTGCCACATGCCATGCACGCGTTAAGCCATGGCGGCGAGTCTGTTTCGCCATTGCCGCTGATTTTGCTGGGCCATAGCCTGGGCGGTCTGGTGGCGAGCCGTTTTGTGGCGCTGAACATCCGGCCGGTTGAGGGCCTGATCATGTCGTCGCCCGCGCTGGATCCAGGTCTGGGGATGTTTCAAAAGTTTCTGCTGGCCGTCATGCCACGCCTTATGCCCAACCTGTGCGTCACCAACGGGCTGGACGTACGCTACCTCTCCCACGACGGGCGCGTTATCAAGGCATACACCGAAGACCGGCTGGTACACGACCGGATTTCAGCACGCCTGGCGAAGTTTATTGCCACGGCGGGCCCGGCCACGGTTGCCGCCGCCGCCAGCTGGCATGTGCCGACCTTGCTGCTTTTTGCCGGGCGTGATCACCTGGTCAACCCGCAGGGTAGCCGCGACTTTGCTGAAAACGCGGCGACGTCACCGGCAGTCAGGCCGGGCACGCTGACGGTCAAATGCTTTGACGGGATGTACCACGAGCTTTTTAACGAGCTGCACCCGGAGCCCGTGTTTGACGCCCTGAAAGCCTGGCTGGACGCGAAATTTTAGTAAAAAGTGACCGGAGCCCAATGTTTTCGGTTACTCTTAGCTATTAATTTTATAGTGACAAGTGGCAATCTCTCACTAACCTACCACTAACCACTAACCACTAACCAGACCCCTAGCGTTTCAGCAAGCCACCCAGCATGCCCATCAGGTCACCCGAGTCCCCCAAACCGCCAGCAGGTGCCTGACCGTTGGGTGTCAGCCGGTCAATCAGGCCGGGCAAGATATTCGACAGCTGGCCTGCTGCAGCATCCGGGCTAACACCCAGCTTTTGCGCCAACCCTGACATCGCATCAGAACCCAGCACATTGGTGAGCTGGTCGCCAGATACCGGCTGGTTTTGCCCGCTGCTTATCCAGGAGCCGACCACGTCCCCCAGGCCGGCCTGTTGAAACTTTGCTACCAACCCGCCCAGGCCGCCTTGCCCGCCGTCATTGCTGAGCATGCCGGTAATGGCTTGCATCAGCTGCGGGTTGCTGGTCACCATATTAAGCAGGCCACCAATATTGCCCAGGCCGCCAGCCCCGCCGCCGCTGCCTGCTTGCGCTTGCTGACCGCCCATGACCGAGCCCAAAACCGAATCGAGTAAACCCATGACCAGCTCCCAAAGAAGTTAACAAGAAGAAAAACAGGATTTGAACAACAACTCAGCGATTTTGCTGTTTGAACCGGTCAAGCGCAAGCCAGCCAAGGGCCAGGCCGGTCAGGCCCAGCGGCAGCAAAGAACCCAGATTCAGCAGCGTCCAGCCTTGCGTTGTGACCAGTACGCCAGACGCCAGCGAGGTGCTTGCCAGCACCGCGAAAACGCAAAAATTAAGCGCGCCCTGCGCCTTGTCTTTTTCTTCGGGCCGGTAGGCCGTGAGCGCCAGGGTGGTGCTGCCAGTAAAAAGAAAATTCCATCCCACACCCAGCAAAAACAGGGCGATCAAAAACTGTTTGAAATCAACACCCGACAGCGCCACCAGCACGCAAACCACGTTTAGCGCGAGGCCCACCGCCATGATGGGCAGGGTGCCAAACCGCTTGATCAGGTGGCCGGTAAAAAAGCCGGGCGCAAACATGCCGATCACGTGCCATTCAAGCACCATCGCCGCGTCTGAGAAAGGCAGGCTGCATAGCTGCATGGCAATCGGCGTGGCCGCCATCAGCAGGTTCATCACACCGTAGCCCAGCGCGCCAGCCGCAGCGGCCACGATGAAAACCGGCTGGCGCATGATCTCGCCCAGTGGCCGCCCGCTGTCAAGGGGGCCCGCGGTTTTAACCGGCGCTGGCGCAAATTCAATCAGGCTCAGCAGTCCCATGGCCAGCAACGCCACCCCGGCCAGCGCAAGGTAAGCGCCGGCAAACGGCACGTCGGTAAGGCTGCGGGTTTGCGATGCCAGGTTCGGACCCGCCACCGCGCCAATCAGTCCGCCCGCCATCACCAGCGACACCGCTTTTTCACGAAATGCCGGTGCGGCCAACTCTGCTGCCGCAAAGCGGTACAACTGCGCATTGGCGTTGTAATAACCCGCCACCACCGTGGCCGCCACCAGCAGCCAGAAGTTTCGGCTGTAGGCCGCATAGCAGCACAACAATGCAGATGCCACGGCTACCGCCAGCCCAAGCTGAAACGAGGTCTTGCGGCCAAACCGGCTTTGCGTATGCGACACCAGGCCGGTAGACAGCGCCCCGCCTACCACATAGCCCATCACCGGCAGCGTGGCCATCCAGCCCAGCGGTGCCAGGTTCAGGCCGACCAGGCCGTTGATGGCAATGAAGGTGACGTTATTGGTTAAAAACAGGCCCTGGCAGATGGCGAGTAGCCAGAGGTTGCGGTTCATGGCTGGGCTTTCGGGCTTGAATGGTGGTCGGACTAAACGGGTGACACGAGCGACACCAGCGCCAGGCATGCCAGCGGTGCTGTTTCTGCCCGCAATATGCGCGGCCCCAGCGTGACAGGCGCGAACCCAGCCGCCATGGCGGCGGCTTCTTCAAGGGCGCTCAGGCCGCCCTCAGGGCCGCTTAAAAAAGTCAATGCGCCTGCGCTGCCTGCGCTAACTGCGGTGGCCTCGGCCAGCGGCCGGGTGCCAGCCTGCAGTGACAGCAGCAGCTTTGCAGTGTTTTCGGCCAGGGCTTGCTTTGCCAGGCTTTTGAGCCAGTCGCTCAGGGTGGCTACTTCGTGAATCAGGGGCACGCGGTTACGGCCGCATTGCTCGCAGGCGGCTACGGCTATGCCACGCCAGTGGGCGAGCTTTTTGTCAGCGCGGTCGCCTTTGACGCGCAGCACGCTGCGTTCGGTCATGAGCGGCTGGATGCTGGCCACGCCGAGTTCGGTGGCTTTTTCAATCAGCCAGTCCATGCGCTCGTTGGCGGGCATGCCCATAACGAGGTGTACGGCGCGCTGTGCCTCACGCCGGGTGGCGCTAAAGCTGCCAATGGTGACCTCTACATCGCTGCGTCCCATGCGGACGACCGTGGCTTCAAACTCGCCTTCGCCCTCAGTCCTGCTGTTAAACAGGGTAATCAGCCCGCCGGGCTGCAGGCGCAGGACCTGAATGTGGCGGGCGGCGTGGTCGGGCAAAACCACGGTGCTGCCGGGTTGCAGATCAAGGTCGGCGTAAAAGCGTGCGGTCAAAATGGATCCAGCTTTGGAGTGCTATAAAAATAATAGCTGTGTATAACCGATTTACTTGGGCCAAGAAGCGATTTGACCTTAAAAAGTGTATCCGACGCGGGTTTCGTTGCCTTCAATGGCATCGAGCAGCACCATCAGTGGCCCCAGCTGGCGGTAGCGTGCGCAGGTGTTGCGCACATAGCGGATGAAGCGTGGTGTGTCGGCCAGGTATTTGGGCTTGCCGTCGCGCAGGGTCAGCCGCGCAAAAATACCGAGGATTTTCAGGTGGCGCTGCAGGGCCATCCACTCCACCGCGCGGTAAAACTCGCCAAAATCATCTCCCACCGGCAAACCGGCCTTGCGCGCCTTCTGCCAGTAGCGCACGGTGATGTCGAGGACAAAATCCTCTTCCCAGGTCAAAAAAGCGTCGCGCAACAGGCTGGCGATGTCATAGCTAATCGGACCGTACACAGCATCCTGGAAATCCAGTACGCCAACAGGTGGAGCCCCCACGCTTGTCACTTCGTGTACTGCGCTGTACCTTGCAGGCCGCCGCTCGCCAGAGGCTTCGCTTCTGTCGCCTGTCCAAACCTGCTCAAGCAGGTTTGGAGCCGGAGGCTCCAGCCCCGAGGGGGCCGCTGCGCCTGCGGTCCGGCCAAGCCGGTCCCGCGGCCCCTGCTTGAAAAGATCGGCTGCATTGGCCTGTGGCGGCATCATGAGGTTTCGGGCCATGAAGTCGCGGTGAACATAAACGCGCGCGCCTTCCAAAGACTGCAAATTACTGGCCTTGATCTGCGCAAAAGCCCCGTCCAGCGTGGCCTGCTGCGCGGCATCGAGCGTAAAGCCGCGGTGCTTGCTGACATACCACTCGGGGAAAAGCGCCAGTTCGCGGCTTAGCAGGGCTTCGTCGTAAGGCGGCAAAACATCAGGTTTTGAGGCCAGCTGCCAGCGTATCAGCGCATCAACGGCCGACAGGTAGAGCTCGTAGTGTGCTGGTGTGGGTTGTGCAATGGCGTCCACGGCGGGCGGTGGATTAATCGCTTCCATCATGGTTTGCGTGCCCAGGTCGGTCAGCAGCAAAAAGCCGGCCGCTTCGTCCCAGGCCAGAACCTCAGGTGCGCTCAGGCCTGCGCCCTCCATCAGTGCGGCAACCTTGACAAAGGGTGAGCAATCCTCTTTGTCAGGAGGCGCGTCCATGATGATGAGGCTCGATGTTCCGGGCGCGGCGGCATCCACCCTGAAGTAGCGCCTGAAGCTCGCATCAGCAGAAGCGAGCCGCACAGTGTCTGCCCGCAAGCCATGCGACACGACAATGCTGCGCAGCCAGCCGTCAAAGGCGCTGGCGCGGGCCGGATCGGTCCAAATAATGGTGCTGGGTGAGGCTTTGGCCTCAAATGCTGCAGTCATGCGCTTACCGGGTTGGGACACAGGCTGGGGTCCGTGTGGGGTCATGGATAATCAGGCCTGATTTTACAAACGGGTTTATCTCATACAAACGATGCACCGCGCATCCCCTTCGCCTTTTATTTTGTCCCCGGTGTCCCGTGCCGTGTTCAGCCTCGCGTCCGTCATGTCATCCGTCATGTCTGTTGCCGCGCTGGGGCTGGTGTACGTCGCGCCGGTGCGTGCCCAGTCTGCAGCACAGGTACCACCTGATGCGCCGCAGACCCTTAAATCCACCCCCATGCTGGCTGAAAAGCCGCCCGAGGGTCCGGGCAATGAGGTGCCTACTTTTGTTTTTGGCGACAGCGTGTCGGGTCGGCCAGACCTGGAAACCGTGATTGACGGCAACGCCGAATTGCGCCGTGGCAAAACCGCCCTGCGCGCCGACCGCATCGAGTACTACCAGCCTGACGACACCATCAAGGCCAGGGGCAATGTCCGGGTCAGCAGCTCCGGCAACCAGTTTCAGGGGCCTGAACTGCAGTTGAAACTTGACACCTTCGAGGGCTTTTTCACCCAGCCGCGCTACCGCTTTTTGTCCAACAGCGGCAATGGCCAGGCCGAGCGCATCGACTTTATCGACGACAAACGCCTGATTGCACGCAACGCAACGTTTACCACCTGCGAGCGTGACAACGAGCAAAGCTGGCAACCCGCGTGGGTGCTGAGTGGCACCAGCTTCAAGTTTGACATGGACGAAGAAGTTGGCGTGGCCACCGGTGCCGTGCTGCGCTTTAAGGACGTGCCCATCCTGGCTTTTCCGTCCATCAGTTTTCCGCTCAGTGACAAACGCAAGTCGGGCCTGCTGCCGCCGACCATCAATATTGACAGCACCAGCGGTGTGGAAGTCACGCAGCCGTACTACTTCAATATTGCGCCCAATCGTGATGCCACTTTTTCGCCCACTATTTTGAGTAAGCGCGGTGTGGATCTGGGGGGCGAGTATCGTTACCTCGAAAGTAATTACGCGGGCAAGTTCAGTGGCAACTTCATGCCCGCCGACAAGCTGCGCGACATCAACCGCTGGTCTTATTCACTGCAGCATGCGGGCACCATTGACAGCGGCCTGTCGGCAGTTGGCAACCTCGGGCTTAACCTCAACCTGAACCGCGCCAGCGACAACGACTACTGGCGTGATTTCCCGCGCGGCAGCAATTCCAGCAATTCACTGACCCAGCGCCTGCTGACCAACGATGCCACCCTGAGCTGGGGGCGTGGCTATTTTTCAGCGAGCGCACGGGCACTCAAGTGGCAAACCCTGCAAGACGTCACCTCGCCCATCGTGCCGCCGTATGACCGCCTGCCCCAACTCACGGCTTCCTACACCCGCATCAACGCGCCAGTGGCGGGTGCCAGCGGTTTTGACTGGTCGGTGGATGCTGACTTCACCCGCTTTTCAGCCGACAGGAAACTGACCGGCCAGCCCAACAGCGACCGCGCTGTGACGCGGGCGCAAATCAGCCGCCCCTTGATATCGCCTGGCTGGTTTTTAACGCCCAAACTGCAAGTGCATGCCACGACCTACCGTTTTGACGCGCCTTTGGCCAACGCCAGCACGTCATCGTCACGGGTGGTGCCCACCTTCAGCCTGGACACCGGATTGCAGTTTGAGCGCCCGGCGGCTGCATTTGGCCGCAACTTTACCCAGACGCTGGAGCCGCGGGCCTTTTATGTTCGTACGCCCTTTCGTGACCAGAGCCTGCTGCCCAACTATGACTCGGGCGCCAACGACTTCAACTTTGCCACGGTGTTTACCGAAAACGCCTTTGTCGGCAATGACCGTATCTCAGACGCCAATCTGCTCACGCTGGGCGTGACGTCGCGCCTGCTTGACCCGGACACCGGCGCAGAGGCGGTACGTTTTGGTGTTGCCCAGCGTCTGCGCTTTGAAGACCAGCGGGTCACCTTGCCTGGCGGGCTGCCCGTTACCGACCGCATTAGCGACCTGCTGGTAGGAACCTCCATCAACTGGGTGCCGCAGTGGTCTTTTGACGGTACCGTGCAGTACAACCCGAAGACGAAACAATCTGAGCGCAGTACTTTTGGTGTGCGTTACTCGCCCAGCAATTACCGGGTGATCAGCGCGTCGCTGCGTCGCCAGCGCAATGTCAGCAACCTGATTGATGTCGGCGCGCAATGGCCCATCAACGATTTATGGGGCGACAAGGGCCAGGAGCTGGGCGCTGGCCGTGGCCAGGGCGGCGGGCGCTACTACGGCGTAGGCCGGCTCAACTACAGCATTCCGGATAAAAAACTGGTGGATACCGTGGTTGGCATTGAGTACGATGGCTGCTGCTGGATTGGCCGCGTGGTGCTGCAGCGCTCACAAAGCAGCACGGCAACCTCCAACACCCGCATTCTGTTCCAGCTTGAGCTCGTCGGCTTCTCCCGTATCGGTGCCAACCCGCTTGAGACATTGAAGCAAAACATTCCGCGCTACCAGAACCTGCGCGATCAAGTTACCACGCCAAGCCGCTTTACCAACTATGACTAAATACAGCCTTCAACGCCAGCCGCAAGACCGTTTTGCCAGGGCAGTTTATTTTGCACGGAGCCCGGTTGCCGCGCTGCTGCTGGGCGCTCTGATATTGCCCATGATGACGCAGGCCCAGGGACTCAGGCCCTCCATGCAGCTGACCTTGCCCAACCCTGCGTTTCGCCCGGCGACTGGGGCTGGTCCGGCTGTGCAGCGCCAGGCGGACTACATCGTTGCGGTAGTGAACTCAGACCCGATTACCAACAACGAGGTTCGCGCCAAGCTGATTCGCGCCGAGCAGCAACTTGCCCAGCAGGGGGCATCATTGCCACCCCGCAGCGAGTTGTTGCCACAGGTGCTGGAGCGCCTGATCAGCGACAAGGCCCAGTTGCAGATGGCCAGGTCGGTCGGCATTCGGGTGGATGACAACAACGTTGACAGCGCCGTGCAAAGCGTAGCCCGGCAGAACCAGATCACCGTCGAAGAGTTACGCCGCCGACTGGTCGCCGATGGCGTTTCCTATACCCAGTTTCGGTCGGAACTGCGTGATGAGCTCCTCGTGAGCCGATTGCGCCAGCGTGAAGTCGAGTCGCGGATTAACCTTACTGAGCGCGATATCGATGATTTTCTGCGCGACCAGGATGCCGGAGACGCGTCGTCAATTGAGCTCAATCTTGCGCAGATTCTGGTGGCCGTTCCTGAAAATGCGACCCCCGAACAAGTCAAACTTCTGCAGGCCAAAGCACAGGCAGCAGCTGACCGCGCCCGGACTGGCGCTGACTTTGCAGTGCTTGCTAACGAAGTATCGGATTCACCCACGCGTGCCAACGGTGGCCAGATGGGTTTACGCGCTGCAGACCGTTATCCCCCCCTGTTTCTGGAAGCCACGCAAAACCTCAAAACGGGTGACCTTGCAGGGCCCGTGCGCAGTGGCGCTGGGTTTCACATTCTCAAGGTCATTGAGAAAAAACAGGCCGGTGCGCCAGACATCAACATCACCCAAACCCGTGCGCGCCACATCCTGCTGCGCGTGACGCCGCAGCTCACTGAAACCCAAGCCCGCGACAAGCTCGCCGAGTTCAGAAAACGCATATTGACTGGCCAGAGTGACTTTCAGACGCTGGCGCGTGAAAACAGCGAAGATGGCTCCGCCAAAGAGGGCGGTGATCTGGGTTGGGCCAGCCCGGGCGTCTTTGTGCCAGAGTTTGAGCAGGTCATGAACCGCCTTGCACCAGGGCAGATTGCCGAACCCCTGACCACCCGTTTCGGTGTGCACCTGATACAGGTGATTGAGCGGCGTGACAGCAAGCTGTCCACACGCGAGCAGCGCGAGTTGGCACGCAACGCCCTGCGCGAGAAAAAGCAGGAAGAAGCCTATCTGATCTGGGCCCAGGAAGTGCGCGGCCGTGCTTATGTTGAGTACCGCGACCCTCCTCAATAAAGATGCGAATGCTTTTAGAAATTCAGATTTTCGGGATGAAGTGCAAGGCGCCCGGAGCACAGCAACCGGAATGTACTCAGGTACATGAGGATTGCGAGCACCGCGCAACGCCGCAATTCGCCCGAAAAATGAATTTATAGAAGTATTCGACATGAAACATATTCCGCGCAAGCGCTTTGGCCAGCATTTCCTGACGGACCGCAGCATTATTGAAGACATCGTTCAGGCGATTGCGCCGCAGGCCGGGCAGGCTATGGTTGAGATTGGTCCCGGCCTGGGTGCGATGACCTTGCCCCTGGTTGAGCGCCTGGGGCACTTGACGGTGATCGAGCTTGACCGTGACCTGGCGGTGCTGCTGCGCAAACAGGCCGAGCTGACCGTGATTGAGGCAGATGTGCTGAAGGTTGACTTCAGGCAGCTGGCTGAGAAGGCCGGCCACAAGCTGAGGGTGGTCGGCAACTTGCCCTACAACATCTCTACGCCGATTTTGTTTCAGTTGCTGGATGTGGCCGATGTGGTGGAAGACCAGCATTTCATGCTGCAAAAAGAAGTCATTGACCGCATGGTGGCCAGGCCATCGACTAGCGATTACGGCCGCCTGAGCGTGATGCTGCAATGGCGTTACGCCATGGAAAACGTACTGTTTGTGCCGCCCGCCAGCTTTGACCCGCCGCCGCGCGTAGACAGTGCCATCGTGCGCATGCTGCCACACGCCGCGCCTGCGGCGGTGGATGTCAAGCTGTTCAGCGACCTCGTGAGGGTTGCCTTCAGCCAGCGCCGCAAGCTGCTGCGTCACTCACTGGGCAAGTGGCTCACAGAAAAGGGCTTTACGGGTCAGTTTGACGTGCAACGCCGCGCGGAAGAGGTACCTGTAGAGCAATATATTGCCCTGGCCTTGGAACTTCGGGTGTGAGTAGCAACTAAAAACATAGCAAAGAAATCAGCGATAAAGCTCCATCGTAAAAAAGCCCGGTACAACAATGTCGTACCGGGCTTTTGTTTGGTTTACGCAATCGCGCACGCCGCAAATGCTTTAAGCAGCAGCCAGCCAGTATCCGGAGTTAAACGGACTGCTCATGCGCAGCGCCAGCGGTGACACGTCAAGCAACTTGTCGGTTGGCATGGCTTCTTCGCCTTCTGCAACTGTTTGTGGGGCCTCATTCGCCCGATCCCCTTGGCCAATGTCTGGGGAGCGGGCTACAGAAAAGAATAAAAGCATCTGAACGGTATCTTTCGATCCGCCCAGTAATCTGCGGCATCCCGGAAGATGTCGAGAAGCTGCTCACGTGCTTCCTTGTCAAATTTTGCATGTGCCGGAATTTGCTCCAGCACGACGATGAAGCCGGGCTGGGGGCCTGATTTGTGAACCAGGTCGGTCATGCAGTCATAAAGGGCGTCAAAGTTCTTGCCGAAATGCGACGGGAAGGTGTACTGCGCCGCAATCATGTCCAGAATGTCCTGTTTGCTCTGGGCATTGCCCAGGTTGGCATACAGAAAATGCTGGTTCAGGTGTGTGGCAGCGTCCTGCAATTCCTGCACGCGAAAAGCGCGTATGGATTGCACGATGTTGGGCCGCACGCCCTTGAGTGGCGTATCGCTCGCGCCCGTCAGGGGCGCTTCAGTACTGCGACGAAGTGGTGTATCCATCTCCGCATCTCTTTCTCTTAAGTCAAACATTCAAAATAACAATCACAGGTTCAGGTTACTGAACGATTTTGCGAAAACTCGCGTAGTGATCGTCGGTGTAGTAACACGCATCGGGCGCAGTGGGTTTCAACCCGCCACAAACAATGCGCCGGGCTCCCCGTGTTCGCTCGCTGGGCGTTTTAACGGTGTATTCCCGGTAGTAACCGCGATTTTTGGCCGGGAGAAGTCTCTCCCGGTTACCAAATACCGTGCCGTCCTTGTCGTACCTGAACGGCCCGCCCTGGTAAATCAGCGCCACCATGGCTTGTCCTTGTGGCGGCAATTGGGAGACAGTGACCGTGTCAGCCTGGCCCATTGAAGCTGGACCTTTGGCTTGCACCACGCCAGGACTTAATCCAACCAGACCGACAAAACCAGCCAGCAAGGCCAGCCCAATCGTCGTGTTGACCCTAAGCCAACGCCCGAACCCATTGCGCAACATGAAAAAAACCTTTCTTGAACTCAAGCGGTCTTACCCCTGCAAACCCGCAGTATGTAACCCAAGTTTTCGGGTTAACCCTTAAATTTCAAGAGGGGTAGTTTGCCGCATATGCGCAAAAAACGCAAGGGCTTGCTGAAAATTTAAGCATCACAAGCAGGGCGATCAGGCTCTGAAAGTTAGTGCTAGCTATCTAATAGAGCCTTATCGTGCCGCATTTGCATCGGCCACTGTGAGTGCTGTCATATTTACAATTCGGCGAACCGTGGCGGTTGGGGTAAGGATATGCATGGGCTTGTTGGCCCCAAGCAGCACCGGCCCGATGGCAATGTTGCCACCAGCTGCGGTCTTGAGCAGGTTGTAGGAAATATTGGCAGCGTCGATATTGGGCAGCACTAGCAAGTTCGCCTCCCCGGTCAAGGTGCTGTTGGGCATGATCAGGGCGCGCGCATCGGCATCAAGCGCAATATCACCGTGCATTTCGCCGTCAACTTCCAGCCAGGGTGCTTTTTCGCGCAGCAATTCCAGTGCGCGGCGCATCTTTATGGCGCTGGGCAGGCAGGATGAGCCAAAGTTCGAGTGCGACAGCAGCGCCGCTTTGGGCTTGATGCCAAAGCGCATCATTTCTTCAGCCGCCATGGTGGTGACCTCGGCCAGTTGTTCGGCGGTCGGGTCGTAGTTAATGTGGGTGTCGAGCAAGAACACCTGCCGGTTTGGCAGCAGCAGGCCGTTCATGCAGGCGTAAGTGTTGACGCCTTCACGCTTGCCGATAACCTGATCAAGGTAGTCAAGATGGTGTGCAGTGGTGCCCCAGGTACCGCAAATCAGGCCATCAACATCGCCCTTGTGCAGCAGCATGCCGGCAATCAGCGTCAGACGGCGGCGCATTTCGATCTTGGCCATTTGCACCGTGACACCCCGCCTTTCCATCAGCCGGTGGTAGGTTTGCCAGAAGTCGCGATAGCGGTGGTCCTGTTCGACATTGACGACGTCGTAATCCAGCTCTTCTTTCAGGCGCAGGCCAAACTGCCCGATGCGATGCGCGATGACTGCGGGGCGACCGATCAGGGTCGGTCTTGCCAGGCCCTCGTCGACGACGATCTGGCAGGCCCGCAGCACGCGCTCTTCTTCACCCTCGGCATAGGCTACGCGCTTGCGACTGGCTCCTTTGGCGGCCGCAAAAATAGGCTTCATGACCGTGCCCGAAGCATAGACAAAGCTTTGCAGCCGCACGCGGTAGGCTTCCATGTCGACAATCGGGCGCAGTGCTACACCGCTGTCGGCGGCGGCCTGTGCCACCGCGGGTGCAATCTTCATCATCAGGCGCGGGTCAAACGGCTTGGGAATAAGGTATTCGGGGCCGAAGGCCAGCTTTTCGCCGGCATAGGCGGCTGCCACCACTTCACTTTGTTCGGCCTGGGCCAGCTCGGCAATCGCGTGCACGGCCGCTATTTCCATCTCAATGGTAATGGTCGATGCGCCTGCGTCCAGTGCGCCCCTGAAGATATACGGAAAGCACAGGACGTTATTGACCTGATTCGGGTAGTCGGTGCGGCCAGTGGCGATGATGGCGTCATCCCGGACAGCCTTGACGTCGTCTGGATTGATCTCGGGATTGGGGTTGGCCAATGCAAAGATGATCGGTTTGGCCGCCATCTTTTTGACCATCTCTTTTTTCAGTACACCGCCTGCCGAAAGGCCCAAAAAGATGTCCGCACCTTCAATGATGTCGCTCAGGGTGCGGGCATCAGTTTTTTGTGCAAACTGGATTTTGTCCTCGTCCATCAGTTCGGTACGGCCCTCGTACACCACACCGGCCAGGTCGGTCACATAAATGTTCTCGCGCGGAATCCCCAGCTTGAGCAAAAGGCCCAGGCAGGCCAGTGCCGCTGCACCTGCGCCTGATGTGACGAGCTTGACCTGTTTCGGGTCTTTGCCCACAACTTTCAGGGCGTTCAGCATGGCTGCGCCTACGGTAATGGCCGTGCCGTGCTGGTCATCATGAAACACCGGTATCTTCATGCGCTTGCGCAGCTCGCGCTCTACAAAAAAGCAGTCAGGTGCCTTGATGTCTTCAAGGTTGATGGCGCCAAAGGTTGGCTCCAGCGAGGCAATGATGTCAACCAGCTTTTGCGGGTCTTTTTCGTCGATCTCGATATCAAAAACATCCACACCGGCGAACTTCTTGAACAAAACCGCCTTGCCTTCCATGACTGGCTTGGAGGCCAGCGGGCCAATATCGCCCAGGCCCAGCACGGCCGTTCCGTTGGTCACCACGGCCACCAGATTGCCGCGGGCTGTGTACTTGAAGGCGTTGTTTGGGTCCTTGACGATTTCTTCGCAGGGCGCGGCCACACCAGGCGAGTAGGCCAGCGCCAGGTCGCGCTGGTTGGTCAGTTGCTTGGTGGCGGCTATGGCCAGCTTGCCCGGGGTTGGAAACTCGTGGTATTCAAGTGCAGCACGGCGCAATTCAGCGCGTTTTTCAATACTGTCTGGCGTTGCAGCGGTAGGTGTGGGCATTCAAAAAGTCTCCAGCGGTGACGATGACGAAATCGTCAAATCCATGTAAGGTGTGCGATTGTAGGCTTCTGACACGACAAACCCTAGTCAGTAAATCTACGCAAAAAAGGTGTTGTGCTTATGACTTTTAATGCGGGAGCGTCAGCCCAATGGATACCAGGCACAAAACACCGCTGGCATGCTGATTTTTGAGGGTTTTAATGGAGAAAGTGCTCTTGGCCCAAGTAAATCGAGCATAAGCAGCTATTTAAATAATAGCAATCTGGCAGATGAAAGTTCGAGCTGAAATCTAAACCGTAAACGGCAATGAGGTCGTTTTGACACGCAGCGGTACACGGGTCAGCTTGTACGGCGCCGCCTTGCGCCCCAGAATGCTTGCCGCCAGGGTTTGTGCCTGCCGGCCAATCGGCTCGATATAGCGGCTGACCTGCCCCTGAATTGAAATACAGTCGCCAAGCGCATGAATGCCCTTGATGCTGGTAGCCAGGGTGTCGGGCTGCACGTCGATACCGTTGTTCCAGGCCAAACCGGCACTGGCAGCCAGACGATTGGGGGTTTGCAGGCCAGCGGCCACGATGATGTGATCAACCGCGAAGAACTGGCCGTTTGCCGTCGTGATGTGTTTGACAGGCTGAGTTGCACCTAAGGCCGCCTGTGCCTCAACCCGGATGACCTGCGCGCTGCCCACAAACGCAATGGGCAAGCCGCTCCAGGCTTCAAGCAACTGCTGCGATTGGCTATCGGCAAGGCAGGCGGCCAGCGGCCTGTCTGCAAGATCGAGCAGGGTAATGCTGTGGCCAGCCAGTGCCAGGTCGTTGGCGAGCTCGGAACCGATCAGGCCCGCACCAATGACGGCAACGCGCTGGGGCGAGTCGCCCAGTGCCTTGCGAAACTTTGCGTAGGCCTGCAAATGGTTGATGCGCCAGCACAGCGCCGCCGGAAACTGCGGCAAGGCGCGTGCTTCTGCCCCGTGCGCCAGCACAAGGTGCTGATAGGGCAAGGTACCGCGACTGGTACGCAACTGGCGGCTTGACGGCGTAATGCGTACGGCTTGTGTGTGGGCCAATAATTTAACGCCCAGACGCCGGGCAGCGTCAGCACCGGCTTCGCGTGGCAGTTTTTCAAGCGCTATACCGCGCGCCATGGCAACCGACAAAAGTGGTTTGTCATATACATCGCCATTGCATGAGGTGACCAGGGTAATTAGCATGTCGGCATCGCGCTCACGCAGGGCCTGGGCCACTTGCCAGCCTGCGCGGCCAGCACCCACAATCACCGTGCCCGCCTTGTGGCGCGAGCCGCGTTGGTTGGCGGCTGCGCCTGAGCGGCGTAGCTGCCTGGCGGGTTCTTCACGGACATAAGGCTCAAAATCAGACTTCGTCACACCGCATAAGGGGCAAGCCCAGTCATCAGGAATATCGGCAAAGCGCGTGCCTGCAGCCAGGCCGCTGTCCTCGTCGCCCTTGCCTTCGTCATAAAGCAATCCGCAGGCTTTGCATATAAAAATCTCCCACGGCAAGCCAAGGGCATCTGTTTTGGCGACATCAACCGCGCGCGCACTCATGCCGGCAACTCGGTGGCGCTCAGGCGCGCGATTTCCTTGCGCAGGTGTTTGATGGCTGGCGTAACGATAGCCACAAAGTGTGATTCGCGCACGCGGCGCTGTACGTCTGAGGTCATCAGGTAGCCCCGCGCGCCCTGGTGCAACAGGGCCGACTGCGCTGCGCGCAAGGCCAGTTCGGACGCATGGGCGCGCACATCCAGCACGTCGATTAAAAACTCCTTGTCGCTGCCGAAAGGTGTTTTGGCAAGCGTCATGATGCGTGCCGTCAAATCATCAAGTTCGGCCTGCAGGTCGTCAGGCCTGTCGTCCAGAAACTCATTGACATGGCCCAGCTGGCGCTCGACTTTCCACATCGAATCAATGGCGCCCTGCGCCACGCCCAGGCCCATGCCCGTCTGCAGCAAAATAAACGCGGCGCGAATGCGACCAATAAAAGGGCGTACGGGGTCAGCAATCAGGTCCTTTGCGCCTACGAAATAATCTGTCAGGCGCACCGCCCAGGTGTTGGTGCCTTCCATCGCAGAAAACGATGGGCAGTTACGCAGCTCAACACCTGGTGCGTCACAGCGCACCAGAAACATGATTTCTTGCTGTGACTTGAGGGTCTGTGAATTGCCGGCGCTTTCAACGTCAGCTACTGCGCCAAAGTAATGGTCAGGCCCAAGGTTGCTGACCCAGGGCAAGGTGCCGTTAACGCGCCAGCCGCCATCCGCCTTGCGCGCATGCAACAAAAAGGTCTCGATGCCTGCGAAAGTTTTCATGGGGTTTGACATGCCGGTAGCACCCAGCGTGTTGCCGTTGCCATGCTTTTCAAGCAGCTCGCCCATCAGCGCAGGGTTGCCCGATTGCTCCATATACACACCACACACATCGTGGCACCAGACCATAAAACCGGTCGCGCCGCACACGCGTGAGACCTCGGTCATGGCAGCAATTGCCAGGCCATAGTCTGCCGGTTTGCCGGGCTCTGACATATGCGCTTTTAGTGCGCCAATCTCGCCCAGGCGATGCAAAATCGACTTCGGGTAAATGCCCCTGCGGTCAATGTCGTCCGCCAGCTCGGCCAGCGGGCCATTGGCCAGGGCGCGTACGGCGGCGACCAGGACGTCGTCGGTGGGCGTTTCAGGCGCAGTTGCGAGGCCTGCGCTGCGTTCAAGGACTTCCATAGAGACTCCCGGCAGGTATGGTGTGATCAGGCGAGGGCGATCTCGAACGGAATCGGATTGCGCATGCTGTTGGCCACGGGTGAATAGAAGTTAGCGTGCTGCACGATTTCATCGAGCACTTCGCGGCTGGCATCGCCTTCAAGAACCACCTTGACGCGAATCGCCTGAAAGCCCATTTCGGGGGCTTCTTTCAGCGCGCCGCCCGCGCCCCAGGCCGCAGGGTTGCCGATGTCACCTTCCATGAAAATTTCAAGTTTCGTCAGCTTGACCTGTTTCCAGGTCGCCACCGCCGTAATGCCCACGGCAAGGCAGCCACCCAGGCCCGACAACACAATCTCGCCAGGCGCAGGTGCAGTGTTCTCGCCGAACAGGTGCAAAGGCTCATCCACCACCACAGGCTGGTGGTCACCCACATAGCTCAGCGAGCGGTACATGCCCTGCATGACGGTGTGGACCTTGTTGGTTCCGCGTGAGGCCGGGTTGGCATTGCCCTTGGCGGCAAATGCTGCAAGGCCTTCGCTGTCTATGGGTTTCAAATAGGTTTTGACGGTGGTGATCGGCTCGATGACAGGGGTATCAGACATGGGTTATCTCCGGAATTATTTTTAAAAAGGCCGTCATCCCGGACTCGATCCGGGATCCATCTTTTGCGGCACTCGCCGTGCGGCGCAGTGTCATGAATTGCGATTCAGGGCCGCAATGACAACCAGGGGCAAGTTTTGCGTGCTCAGGCCGCCATGGCCAGCGGCGCAGGCTTGGACTTGATGACCGGTGCATCTGTTTCAATCGGCAGGGCGTCGTCACGCGACCACTCGTTCCATGAGCCAAAGTACATACGTACATCGCTAAAGCCGGCCTGCTTGAGTGCCAGGAAAGAGTTCGACGCGCGTGCGCCCTTGAAGCAATACAGGTAAACGGTGTCATCAGTGCCAATGCCGGCCGTGGCGCATTCGGCCTGCACCTCAAGGGGCGACTTGAACACCGGGCCCTGAGCCGACGGCTTCATAAAGCGATACCACTCAATCCATTTGGCACCTGGCAGGCGGCCCTTGCGTGGCGCAAAGTCCTTGCCGTAAGGGCTGGAGCTCTCTCCAGTCCACTCATCAATGTCACGCACGTCAAGCAGTTTGATGTCGCTGTACAGCGCTGCGGCCACTTCGTCTTTGGTCAGCATCACATTGGCCCCCACCAGGTCCGTCGGGAAGGTTTTGGCAACCGGCGTGGGCTTTTCAGTGCTGACGGCC
Source organism: Polaromonas sp. (assembly GCA_031412235.1). GTDB lineage: Bacteria > Pseudomonadota > Gammaproteobacteria > Burkholderiales > Burkholderiaceae_C > Polaromonas. The sequence continues at coordinate 281 of JANOCP010000337.1, read as the reverse complement.
AAGCCGAGCGATTTCCAGGCCGAAAAGCCGCCGTTCAACACCTTGATCTTGGGGTAGCCCAGCCAGGTCAGCAGGTAGTAGCCGCGGCATGACTGGCCGTAGCCGCTGTTGAGCGCGTCTTCGTAAAACACGGCGGTCTCTGCACCTGACAGGCCGATAGCGCCAAAGTGTTCGGCAAAGGTTGACCTCAAAGCCGTCAGGCCTTCAGCCGTGGACGTCGCCAAAAAGGTGAAAATCTCGCGCAGGTTGACCGCGCCAGGCAGGTGTCCTGCGGCGTAGGT
>JANOCP010000336.1:0-3900 GCA_031412235.1 Polaromonas sp. | reverse complement strand
ACGGCGCTGGTCACGGCTCCGTCAGGCATTAACGATACCGTTCCTGGCAACAATACCTCGACGGTCTTGACTGCCATAGGCGTTGCAAATCTGTCTATTACCAAAAATGATGGTGTTCCGACTGTTGTTGCAGGATCTACTACTGGGTACACCATAGTTGCAACAAACGGCGGGCCATCACCGGCCAATGGTGCGCGACTTTACGATCCTGAAGCAACCGGTTTGTCGTGCACGGTCAACCCTGTATGTGTGGCTTCGGGAGCAGCAGCATGCCCGGTAGGTCTCACCATGGCGCAGTTGCAAAACACCACGCCGCCGCTTGGTGTAGCCATACCTACTTTTGGGGTTGGTAGCCTGACACTGACGGTAGTTTGCGGTGTGACTGCCACAGGGCAGTAAGCGAGCCTGGACCCCGGAACCCAAGGCAACTCCCGGGGCCTCCCGGGAATTCAGTTCAGCGTGTGCAGCGGAATATCTTTCTCAGTCGCCAGCAGGTTCAGCTGTTTGCGGGTTTTGCCCAGTAGCCACGCCGCAATTGCCTGATGCGCCGCAGGTGTAAACAGTGCTTTGTCGGCCGTAGCGTTAAAACCGGCTGCGGCGCTCAGGCGCGCAGCAAAATGCGGCTCCAGTGCGGCGACTGCCACCCGGCCGTCCTTGCACTTGTAGACCTGATAGGCCGCATGTCCGCCGCCTACAGCTGCGCCTGGCCTGGTCAATCCCCAAGACCGGGGCAGTGCAAGATAGGTGGCCGCGTCTGATAGCGCTACTTCAATATATGCCCCTTTACCGGCGCCAGATTTGTGCATGACGACTTGTAGTACAGCCTCGCTGGTCATGAGCGAGCCACCCATGTCCGCATACAGCGTGGCGGGTAAGTCGAGGCCGGTGACCAGGTCGTTTTCAGCCAGATAGGTCAGGTCATGACCGGGTTCTTCGACACGCTCTCCGGGTGCGCCCACTATCGCAACCTGGCTTAAACCGGGGTACTGTTTGTGCAATGCTTTCCATGTGAGGCCGAGCTTGACCAGGGCGGATGGGCGAAAAGAGGTGATCAGCACGTCTGTTTTGACCAGCTCACGGTGCAGCGCTTTCTGGCCTTGCGCGGTTTTAAGGTCAGCCGCCGTGATACGAACGCCCTTGTGCATGGCTGCGTAGGCGCCAGGGCTGTAGCTGCTCATCGGGTCGCCGGAAGGCGGCTCCAGCTTCACGCACTTTGCGCCCATCTGGCTGCAGCGCATCAACGCGGCTGGGCCAGGCATGTTCAGGGCCAAACTGAGGATGCGGATACCTTTCAAGGCGCGCGGGGCAGGTATTCTTGTGGTGGTCATTTGCTATTTATTTTGTAGCTTCAGATAGCTATTTTTATTGGGCTGGGAGCATAATTTACCTTAAATATCGGCCCGGAGGCATGCTGGTTGTGGTTTAAAGCGGCAGACCCACATAGTTTTCAGCCAGCGAGGCTGAGGCGGCTGGCGAGTTGACCAGGTAATCCAGCTCGGCCTCCTGAATTTTCTGGCCAAAACCGCCGCTATCGGGAAATTTGTGCATCAGCGACGTAAACCACCATGAAAAGCGCACCGCCTTCCAGACCCGGCGCAGGCAGGTGTCTGAGTAGGCGTCAATGCCGTGACTGTCGCCCTGATAAAACGCCGCAAAAGCACGCGCCAGATAGCGTACGTCACTGGCCGCCAGGTTCAGGCCCTTGGCACCGGTGGGTGGCACGATGTGTGCCGCATCGCCGGCCAGAAACAGGCACCCAAAACGCATGGGCTCGGCCACAAAGCTGCGTAGCGGCGCTATGCTTTTTTCAATTGACGGGCCTGTGACCAGGCTTTCGGCCAGTTCGGGCGCCAGACGGCTGCGCAGCTCGTCCCAAAAGGCATCGTCGCTCCAGTTTTCAACTTTGTCGTCAAGCGAGCACTGCACGTAGTAACGGCTGCGCGTGTTGCTGCGCATGCTGCACAGCGCAAAGCCGCGTGCGTGATTGGCATAAACCAGCTCATGCGATACCGGCGGCGTGTCAGACAGCACACCCAGCCAGCCAAAGGGGTAAATACGCTCAAATGTTTTCAGCGAGGCTGCAGGCACGCTGGCGCGACTAACGCCATGAAACCCATCACATCCGGCAATAAAGTCGCAATCAACCTTGCAGTTAACACCCTGCCGCGTGTAGGTGACTGACGGGTGCGCGGTGTCAAAGTCGTGCAGGCACACGTTGTCGGCCTCGTACACGGTTATCAGGCCTGCAGCGGACCGGGCGTCCATCAGGTCTTTGGTGACCTCGGTCTGACCGTAAACCGTGACCTGCTTGCCACCTGTGAGCTTTTGCAGGTCAATGCGGTGGCTGCCGCCCTTGAATACGTGTGAGCCCAACGCAAAGCCCCCATGCACCAGGCCTTCACTGCGCATGCGCGCGCCCACACCGACCTCGTCAAGCAGGTCAGTGGTGCCTTGCTCAAGTACACCTGCACGAATGCGGCCCACCACGTAGCTCTGGCTGCGCTGCTCAATGATGATGGCGTCTATGCCTGCCTTGTGCAGAAGCTGCCCTAGCAAATGCCCGGCAGGACCGCCGCCCACAATGGCAACCTGTATTCTGATTTCGCTCATTTTTTTGTCTCCTGTAAGGGCGCGCCGCGGCCTGGTTTTCAAGTTGAAACAAGCTTAGACGGCGAGCCCCCGGATGCCTATGGTATTGGGTGGCCTTTGCACGATGTTTGAGGCGCTTGTGCGATGATCGCGCAATGGCGACGCTAAAAAACTCACTAGGGAGCTTTGCGATTGCCAGGGCCGACATGATTGAAGGCATGGCAAAAGGCATGGCGGTGCTGGAGAGCTTTGATACCCAGCGCCAGCGCCTGAACGCCACGCTTGCAGCAGATCGGGCTGGCATCACCCGGGCAGCAGCGCGCCGCCATTTGCTGACATTGACACATCTGGGATACCTTGAAACCGATGGCAGCTATTTCTGGCTGGCTGCAAAAGTGCTTCGGTTTTCAGGCAGTTATCTGGCTACAGCCCGTCTGCCGCGCGCGGTGCAACCCACCCTGAACCGGCTCGCTGCACAAACCCAGGAATCATTTTCAGTAGCCGTGCTTGATGGTGATGAGGTGGTCATTATTGGACGCAGCGGCTTGGAGTGGAAAAGCTCTGGCGACCTTAAAGCCGTACCCTCCCGAATACTGGCCTATGGCCTGCATCTTGGGGCGCGCTTGCCTGCGCATGCGACTTCAACAGGGCGGGTGCTGCTGGCTGCAAAAAGCAAAACGGCAGTCCATGCATGGTTGAAAGACAAGTCCGCATCAGGTGGCCTGGCCAGATTGACACTGCACACCACGACGGACGCGCGCAAATTCAAGACCTTGATAGACGAGGTGCGGCTTGATGACTTTTGCGTGGCCAGCGAAGAGCATGAGCTGGGCGTACACGCTCTGGCGGTGCCGCTGCGCGACATGCAGGGGCGCACGCTGGCGGCGCTCAATGTGGTGGCATCGCCCGACAGACGGGCACCTGATGCCCTTCGGCGTGATTTGCTGCCTGCGCTGCTGGATGCCGCGCGAGAGTTGCGCCCGCTGCTTTGAAGCAGGCGTTCAAACCCCTCTTCAAACGCCCAAGTACTGCTGCAGCAATTCCGGTTGTGCATGCAGTTTGGCCGAGCTGCCCTCAAACACCACTTCACCCTTGACCAGGATCACATTACGGTCAGTAATCTGCGAAACGTGCTTCCAGTTCTTGTCAACGATGACGCTGCTGATGCCGGTTTCCCGTACCAGTTGGCATATACGCCAGATGTCCCGGGCAATCAGTGGGGCGAGGCCTTCAGTCGCTTCATCAAGAATCAGCACATCAGGATTGGTCATCAAGGCCCGGCCAATCGTCAGCATTTGCTGCTCGCCGCCA
>JANOCP010000335.1:0-12838 GCA_031412235.1 Polaromonas sp. | reverse complement strand
GTTTGCTGACTGGCTTTGGCAGCCAATTTGGCTTTGCTGCGCGCAAGCCGCTCTGCCAGCATTTCCCGTGCATCCCCGGTACGCCCGGCAATGATGTCGTTAATGCCTTTTTCTGCTTCGTCCAGCAGCATCTGGTGGCCGTTGTCGCGCTCAAGCTGGTGGTAATAGTCCAGCCGCCTGGCATCAATGATGGCCACCGCAGGCTCGCCGTTTTTGGTGATGATTTTTTCAGCGCCTTGCTGGACCTCCTCCACCAGGCGGGACAAATGCGTACGGGCTTCTGAAAAAGCAACGATGTCACGAACAGCTATGACCATGGCCTGACTCCTGTTTAACAACGAGCTGAATATTGCTCTTTTAACAGAGCAATATTCAGCGCAACTAAAGCGTTGATTTTAGTCACCATTCCTCAGAAGAGGTCAATCGAGGATTGTTTCAGCATGGGCAGCCGCTGCAAAAGGGCGACCACCGGCTGAGCGCTGCGACCTATACTCCACGAATGAACGAACTAGTACATTCGAAAAAGCGAGCCACGCCAGCTGCAACAAGCCGCACCAACGACCCCGCCCGCACCATGGCGGGCATTCTGGAAGTGGCTACCACCGAGTTCGCAGAAAAAGGTTTGAGCGGCGCGCGCATTGATGCGATTGCCGAGGCCACCAGCACCAGCAAACGAATGATTTACTACTACTTTGGCAGCAAGGAGGGCCTTTATGTTGCCGTGCTGGAAGAGTCCTACCGCCGCATGCGGGCCATCGAGGCTGAGCTGCACCTTGACGACCTGCCGCCAGCCGCAGCCTTGCAACGCTTAACCGAATTCACTTTCGACCACCATTGGGGCAACGAAGCCTATATACGGCTGGTCATGAATGAAAACATTCAGCGCGGCGAGTATCTGGCGCAGAGCAAAACCATTCAGGAGCTCAACGTGCCTGCGATTTCCGCCATTCAGCGGCTGTACGACCGGGGCGTGGCGGCTGGCGTGTTTCGGTCCGGGCTGGACCCCATCGACATTCACGCGTCGATCTCGGCGCTGACGTTTTTCAATGTGTCGAACCAGCACACCTTCGGCCTGATTTTCAAAAACGACGGCCAGTCAAAACCGGCCCAAGCCAAACGCCGCCAGAACATCGTCGAGCTGATTTCCCGCTTCGTCTGCGTGTAGGGGCCTGTCAGGCTGCCCCAATGGGCAAAAAGCTGTCGCCAAAACGGTGTTTTAGTACCAAATATCCTCTGCGTCCAATGATTACGGGTATAACTAGCTATTAAAATAATAGCAAAGTTATCTGACGCGGATGCAGGTTGCCGCGTTCCCGCATGGCGGGCCAAAGCCACGCGCCGCAAAGTCAGGCCCCCCGCGGGCATCAAATAGTGCGGGTAATCACCAATTTATTAAAAACTAACTAGTTCGTACATTAATGACTTGCAGCCAAGAAGAGACAAAACGTGATCCAGAAAATACTCGACAAGTACTGCCAGGCGCTTAGCTACCTGATTGCTGCCGCGCTGGCGTTGATGGTGGTGCTGGTGTTTGGCAATGTGGTGATGCGTTACGCCTTTAACTCTGGCATTGCAGTGTCTGAAGAGCTGTCGCGCTGGCTGTTTGTGTGGCTGACGTTTCTGGGCGGCATCGTCGCGCTGCATGAAAGGGCGCATCTGGGCAGTGACACCGTGGTCTCGCGCCTGCCGCTGCGGGGCAAAAAAATCTGCCTGGTGATCGGCCACCTGCTGATGCTTTTTATCTGCTGGCTGATCTTCAAGGGGGCACTTGATCAAGTCAAGATCAACTGGGACTCGACCAGCGCCGCCATGGAGGTGTCGATGGCGCTGTTCTACGGCTGTGGTGTGGTGTTTGCAGTCTCGGGCGCGGCGATTTTGCTTAACAACCTGTGGCGCCTGCTGGCTGGCCAGCTGTCTGAAGACGAGCTGATTGGCATACGCGAGTCTGAAGAAGAGCCCATTGATGTTCCGCAGCCACTGAAATAGCAGCCCGAAAAAACCAAAGAGCCAAACACCATGACGATTGCCGTTTTTTTGGGCTCCCTGCTCGCTGCCATGGCGCTGGGCATACCGATTGCCTTTTCGCTGCTGCTGTGCGGCGCCGCGCTGATGTGGCACCTGAACATGTTTGACGCGCAAATTCTGGCGCAAAACCTGATAACCGGTGCCGACAGCTTTCCGCTGCTGGCGGTGCCGTTTTTCATGCTGGCCGGCGAGGTCATGAACACTGGCGGCCTGTCGCGACGGATTGTTGACTTTGCGATGGCGCTGGTCGGCCATATTCGGGGCGGCCTGGGCTATGTGACGATTGTTGCGGCGTGTTTGCTGTCAGCGCTGTCGGGCTCGGCGGTTGCCGACGCCGCTGCATTAACGGCCTTGCTGCTGCCCATGATGGTCAAGGCCGGGCATGACAAGGCACGCAGCGGCGGCCTGATTGCAGCCTGCGGCGTGATTGGCCCGATCATTCCGCCGTCGATTGGTTTTGTAATTTTTGGCGTGGCCGCCAACGTGTCAATTAGCAAGCTGTTTTTGGCCGGCATCTTCCCTGGTCTGTTACTGGCGGCCGGTTTGTGGGCCACCTGGTGGTGGACCACCCGCAGCGAAAAGCTCGAACCGCCGCCACGCCGTACCAGGGCTGAAGTGTTGACGGCCTTGCGCAGTGCCGGCTGGGCGCTGCTGCTGCCAGTGATTATTCTGGTGGGCCTGCGCCTGGGCGTGTTCACACCCACTGAAGCGGCTGTGGTGGCTGCTGTATATGCCCTGTTTGTGGCCGGTTTCATCTACCGCGAGCTGAGCCTGAAGGACCTGTACGACGTGTTCTTCAACGCCGCCAAAACCACGGCAGTCATCATGTTTCTGGTGGCGGCGGCCATGGTCTCGGCGTGGCTGATCACGGTTGCGCAGCTGCCAGACCAGGTCATCAGCCTGCTACAGCCGCTGCTTGACCGGCCCATGCTGCTGATGATGGCCATCATGCTGCTGGTGATGATTGTCGGCACCGCCATGGACATGACGCCCACCATCCTGATCCTCACGCCAGTGCTGATGCCGCTCGTCAAGGCAGCGGGTATTGACCCGGTTTATTTCGGTGTGATGTTCATCATCAACAACTCGATTGGCCTGGTCACGCCGCCTGTGGGTACGGTGCTCAACGTGGTGGCTGGTGTCGGCAAGATGCGCATGGACGACGTCACCCGCGGCGTGCTGCCCTTTATGGCCGTGCAGTTTGCCATCATGTTTTTGATGGTGCTGTTTCCGCAGATTGTGCTGTGGCCTGCGCGGCTGCTTTACGGCTAAAACCGGTTTACCGAGCTGTTTTTCAGGGCGCGGGATGTGTCAGGTACGCCTGTCCCGAGCCCCCATTTTTTTGCGTACTGCCAATTTTTTATTTTTCAGGAGACAAGCCATGAAACGTCTGACCCTCAAAACCCTGGTGGCCGTAGCCGCCCTCGCCGTGTTTGGCCTTGCCCAGGCTGCCGACATCAAGGAACGCACCATCAAGTTCGCCACGCAAAACCCAAAGGGTCATCCGCTGGTGATGGGTATGGAAAAGTTTGCTGAAATCGTCACCGCCAAGTCCGGCGGCAAGATCAAGGTCAACATGTTCCCCGGCGGTGTGTTGGGCGGTGACGCCCCCAATGTGTCGGCCCTGCAGGGCGGCACACTTGAAATGGTCAGCATGAACTCCGGCATTCTGGCCAGCCAGATCAAGGAATTTGCGATTTATGACTTTCCCTTCCAGTTTTCCAGCGGCAAGGAAGCAGACTTTGTGGTCGATGGCCCCTTCGGCAAGATGATGCATGCCAAACTGGAAGAAAAAGGCATGGTTGGCCTGACCTACTGGGAACTCGGCTTTCGCCAGATGACCAACAGCAAACGCCCCATCAACAAGGTAGAAGACATTGCCGGGCTGAAAATTCGCGTCATCCCCAACCCGATCAATCTCGACTGGGTGCGGGCACTCGACGCCAACCCCACGCCTATGGCTTTCCCCGAGGTGTATGCCGCACTGGAGTCCAAGGCACTGGATGGTCAGGAAAACCCGTTTTCAGTGATTCTGGCCAACAAGTTCAGCGAAGTACAAAAAAACCTGACGATTACCAACCACCAGTACAACCCGCAGTCGGTCATCATCAGTAAAAAGTTCTGGGACACCCTGAGCGCAGACGAGAAAAAAATCATCTCTGATGCCGCTGTTGAAGCCGGCAAGTTCCAGCGCCAGACCGCCCGCGACGCTGCAGGCACCGCACTCGAAGCACTGAAAAAAGCCGGTATGCAGGTCACCGAGTTGCCAGCCGCTGAAATGAGCAAGCTGCGCGACAAAATGCGTCCCGTGATCGCCAAATACGCTGTGTCTGTCGGCCAGGAAACCGTCAAGGCCATGCAGGCTGAACTGGCCAAGGTTCGCAAGTAGTTTTTCTGGATTGACTCCCCCTTCCATCGCGGGAGGAGGAGCAAAACAGTATTCACCACGGCGCAGCAGCTGCGCCGTCAGGCAAGGTATCTGCAACATGATCAATGGCAACACCGAACTGATAGCGCATATCGGTTACCCCACGCACGCCTTCAAGGCGCCGATGATCTACAACCCGTGGTTTAAAAAAGCCGGTGTCAACGCCGTCGTTGTGCCCATGGGCTGCAAACCTGCTGATTACCCCGATTTTTTGCGCCTGGTGTTCAGGCTCAGCAACATTCGCGGCGCACTTGTCACCATGCCGTACAAGGTCGTGACCATGGGCTTGCTTGATGAGGTGTTGCCCAACGCAGCCATTGCAGGCGCCTGCAATGCCGTGCGCTTGAGCGCTGATGGAAAGTTGCAGGGCGACATGTTTGATGGCGAGGGTTTTGTACGCGGCCTGCTGCGCAAAGGCGTCACCCTCAAGGGCGCAAAAGCCCTGGTGGTGGGCAGCGGCGGGGTGGGCTGTGCCATCGCTGCGTCACTGGCATCTGCCGGCGTTGCTGCGCTGGGTTTGTATGACGTCAACACCGCATCAGCAGACGGCTTGAGTCAGCGCCTGCGCCAGCACTACCCGGCGCTGCCTGTTACCACAGGCAGCAACGACCCAGAGGGCTTTGATGTGGTGGTCAACGCCACCCCCATGGGCATGAACGAAGGGGATGAGCTGCCCCTGGACATAGCGCGTATTGCACCGTCTGCCTTTGTAGGTGAGGTGGTGATGAAGCAGGAAATGACGCCGTTTTTAGCCGCAGCCCAAGCGCGTGGCTGCCGGGTTCAGGTGGGGTCCGACATGCTTTTTGAGCAGATCCCGGCGTATCTTGAATTTTTTGACTTGCCATCAACTACCGCAGAGGTGCTGCGGTCAGTAGCGCATTTTGACCGGTAACGGCTCCGTACCAACCCAATAAAGACATCAACAAAAATGGCCTGCAACTTGACGCTGCAGGCCATTTTTTAGGGTGAGGCAGACCTTAAAACGGAATGTCGTCGTCCATGTCGTCAAAGCCACTGGCGGCCTTGGTCTGGGAGGGTGCCGGGCGCGCGGCTGCAGGTGGGCGGGCCGCAGCAGCTGGCGCGCGGTTTGGGGCGGCTTCGTAGCCACCACTTGCGCCGCCATCGTCACCGCCTCCACCGCCACCCATGCCCTGGCGGCTGCCCAGCATTTGCATCGAATCCGCGCGGATCTCAGTGCTGTATTTCTCAATGCCGTCCTTGTCAGTCCACTTGCGGGTGCGCAGGCTGCCTTCAACATAAACCTGTGAGCCCTTGCGCAGGTACTGGCCTGCAATTTCAGCCAGGCGGCCAAAAAAGCTCACGCGGTGCCATTCGGTGATTTCTTTCATCTCGCCGCTGGTCTTGTCCTTGTAGCGGTCAGTCGTGGCAATGGTGACGTTGGCCACCTGGTCGCCATTGGGGAAAGACCGGGTTTCAGGGTCGCGGCCCAGGTTGCCGACGATGATGACTTTATTGACGGATGCCATGACGTGTTCTCCTAATCTTTGCAGCTTGATCAGACAGTTTAACTGGCCAGGACGGCGTCGTGGCGGCTGCTTATCTTCATGGGCCAGGCAATCACCAGCCAGAGCAGCATCAACGCGGCGCAAGCCACAAACACGCCCTGCGCACCGTAGGCCTTGGCAAGCCAGCCACCCGCCGCACCCCCGGCAAAAAAGCCTAGCGCCTGCAGGGTGTTGTACACCCCAAGCGCTGCACCCCTGGAATTGGCCGGTGCGATGCGTGAGGCCAGGCTGGGCTGGCTGGCCTCCAGAATATTAAAGCCGCAAAAAAACAGAAACAGCAGCGTACCCAGCGCGGCAAGGCTGGTTTGCCCGAAGCCTGGCGAGGCCAAAAAAGCGATTTGCACGGCAAATATAAGCCCTACCGCCGCCAAAAACACATGCCTCAGGTAACCCCGTTTTTCGAGCGGAAAAAGCGTTACCCACATCACCACAAACGACGCCACTGCAACGGGCAGGTAAATCTGCCAATGCTGTGCTTTGCCAAGGCCAGCCGTTACCAGCAGTGCAGGAATCGCCACCCACATCGCCAGCTGTACCGCATGCAACACAAACACGCCCAGATCCAGCCTCAGCAAGGCCGGGTTCTTCAAAACCTCCAGCACGCTGCCAACAAGCGCCAGGCCTGGGTCAAACAGCTTGGGGGGTTCAGGGGGCACCCAATAGACCACTGCGGCTATGGCGGCCAGCGCCAGCAAGCCCGTCAGGGCAAAAAGCCCGGCAAAGCCAATAAGGTTGACCAGCAGGGGCCCCATTACCAAAGACAGCGCAAACACCACGCTGATGCTGCCGCCCACCAGCGTCATGGCTTTGGTGCGCACCTCGTCGCGCGTCAGGTCGGCCAGCATCGCCGTGACAGCGGCTGATATGGCGCCTGCGCCTTGCAGCGAGCGGCCTGCGATCAGCCAGTCCAGCGTGGGTGCCCAGGTGGCCAAAAAGCTGCCGAGTGCAAACACCACCAGGCCAAAAATCATGACTGGCTTGCGCCCCAAACGGTCTGAGGCCAGGCCAAACGGAATCTGCAAAATACCCTGGGTCAGCCCGTAAATACCCATGGCCAGGCCAACCCGTGCCGGGTCATCACCGCCGGGGTATTTGGCGGCTTCAAGAGCAAACACCGGCAAAACCAGAAACAGCCCCAACAGGCGCAAAGCAAATATCGAGGCAAGAGAAGCGCTCGCGCGCCTCTCGGTGGGGGTCATGGCTGTAAATGCCTGGGGCGGGGTGGTGGCCGCGTGAGGAACGGCGGCGGTCATCGGTCAAAGTGGCGTTTACAGGGCATGCCGAATTCTCCCTGAATTCCCGAACCTGCCAGGGGCCCTGCTGCAAACCAGCGCCTTTATGCCTTTACGCCTTTATGCCTGTGTGCCAGGCGCCAGCAAAATCAGCTGATCACCGGAGCGCTGGTACCACCAGGGGTTGCTGCAACCGTCACGGTGCGCCCCACCGCGGCCGCATAGGTGGTTTTTTTGACATCGCCATCGTTCAAGAACACATACTCGCCCTTAACCTGCGCAGCAGTCACCGTCATGAGCAGATAGCCGCGCCGAATTGTGTCGCAGTAAACCACATCATTGATCAGGCCAAGGCCAGCACCCACGGCGGTGGGGCCAAGAACACTGCCATCAATTGAGCTTGCAAGTGAACCAAGGCCAGGAACGCTCTCAAAGCCAGGTGCTGAAACCGAGGTACCTGCAAACTCGACACCAATTTTTTCACCAGCGAGCGTGGTCAGGTTGGTGAACCAGCCATTGTGCGAGTCGCCAGACAGGGCCACAAGCCGTTTGCCCTGCGTTTTTACGGTTTGCAGAATCACTTCGCGCTGGCTAGGGTAGCCGTCCCATGAGTCAAGGTTATAGGGTAGCAGTGGGTTGGTCATTGTGTTGAGCAAAGGAGAAATCGGGCCGCCCCCGGCGGCTGTTGCTTTTGCCCCCAGATAGGCCTGAATGGCAGCGGGCACACCGGCAGGGTTGGTCGTTTGCAGCTGAAGCACCGATAGCGGAAACCACATGCGCGCCATGATGTCCTGGTTGCCCACAAACTGCCAGGTCGCCGTTGATGCACCCATGCCGCTGGTGAGCCAGTTTTGCTGCTCGGCACTCATCATCTGGCGCGACGCGTCGGGCCGGATGCCACTGCCATTGGGTGTTATGCCCGCCAGGTAGCGGCCAATGCCACCATCAAGGTCGCCGAAGTTGTCGTACTGGCGATCACGGCCTTCAATGCGGGTGTCCACCATGTGCAGGCTGAACACATTGCCGAAGTCAAAGCGGCGGTAAATCTTCAGCAGGTTGTTCACATCGGGCGTACGAATCGGCATCCACTCGTGATACACCTTGGCGGCAATGTTCTTGCGCGTTACCCAGTCACCCTGTGTGGCTGTGTTGTGGTTTTGTGCGCCGGTCACATAGGCGTTGTTGGCAAATTCATGGTCGTCCCATACCGTGATCCACGGCATTTTGGCGTGTAACGCCTGCAGGTTCAGGTCTGACTTGTACAGCGCGTGGCGGGTACGGTAGTCATTCATGGTCACGATATCGTTTGCGGGGCTCGCCACGCGACCACCCGGAATGCTGGTGTTGCCGAACTTGACCGGGTCAGAGCCGTACTCATAGATGTAGTCGCCCAGGTGAATGGCGTACTGCGCATCTGATTTGGCCGCCGAGTCGTAAGCGTGAAAGTAGCCCTCAGAGTAAAGGGAGCAAGAGAACACCGCAAACTTTACCGACGCGACGCTGCCCACCGGCAGGGTGCGGGTGCTGCCAACGGTTGACCGGACGCCCGCAGCATCCCGGAAGCGGTAAAAGTAGGCCGACCCCGCAGAAAGGCCCTTCACGTCAACCTTGGCGGTAAACGAGCTTGCCTCGGTGGCAAGCAAGGTGCCAGAGCGCACGATGGCGGTAAAGGCAGCATCAGTGGCTACTTCCCACGTCAGGCTGACATCAGCGGTGCTGGCGGCAATTTTGGCGTGTGTCCACAAAATCACACTGTCGGCAAGCGGGTCGCCGCTGGCAACGCCAAACGCAAATACCGCAGGGCTTGGGGCAGGTGGTGCGGGCGCAGGCACTGCCGCAGGGATGATCGGATCGCTGCTACCGCCGCACGCAGCCAGTGAGCCCGCCACGCCAAGCGCCACGGCGCTTGAAGACGACTTGACCAGAAAGTCCAGAAAATCGCGGCGAGCGCCGTTAAGGGCCTCTCGTGGGTCAGTTGACACGCTGGATTCTGCAGGATTGGATCGTTTGAACATGCGGTTTGCCGGGTTGGGAAATCACAAATTAAATAAGAGCCATGTGACAAGCGCATGAAGCACGCGCCCGGGGCAGTGAACGCCGGGCTCCCATGGCAAAGCGCCATCAGGTGTGCACAGCTATGATTGAGGGTTTCCCCAAGCCGTCTGCCTTGAACTCCAACACCCTTCCCGAACGTTCCGGCCTGTATCTGGCAAATGCCCTCGCCGCCCAGCGCATCAGCATTCGCGGTGCGCGTACGCACAACCTCAAAAATATCGACCTTGATATTCCGCGCAACCAGCTGGTGGTGATTACCGGCCTCAGCGGCTCGGGCAAATCATCACTGGCTTTTGACACGCTCTATGCCGAGGGCCAGCGCCGTTATGTTGAAAGCCTGAGCACCTACGCGCGCCAGTTTTTGCAGCTGATGGACAAGCCCGATGTCGACATGATCGAGGGCCTGTCACCCGCGATTTCAATTGAGCAGAAGGCGACCTCACACAACCCGCGCTCCACCGTGGGCACAGTGACAGAAATCCACGACTACCTGCGCCTGCTGTTTGCACGCGCGGGCACACCGTTTTGCCCCGACCATGACTTGCCGCTGCAGGCGCAAAGCGTCAGTGAAATGGTTGATAGCGTTCTGGCGCTGCCTGAAGACACCAAGCTGATGATTCTGGCGCCCGTTGCGCGCGAGAAAAAGGGCGAGTTTGTCGAGCTGTTTGCTGAAATGCAGGCCCAGGGCTATGTGCGCTTTCGGGTCGATGGCACGGCTTATGAGTTTGACGAGCTGCCCAAGCTCAAAAAGACCGAAAAGCACAATATTGACGTGGTGATTGACCGCATCAAGGTGCGGCCCGATATGCAGCAGCGCCTGGCTGAGAGCTTTGAAGCGGCATTGCGCCTGGCTGACAGCAAGGCCATCGCGCTTGAGATGGACCCCAGCACCGTGCAAGGTGCTGGTTTCGGAATTCAAAAAGAGCATCTTTTCAGCGCCAAATTCTCATGCCCCGTGTGCAGCTATTCACTGGCTGAAATGGAGCCGCGCCTGTTTTCATTCAACTCGCCCGTCGGTGCCTGCCCCAGCTGCGACGGCCTGGGGCACCGCGAGTTTTTTGATCCGGCGCGCGTTGTGGCCTTCCCCTCGTTAAGCCTTGCCAGCGGCGCCGTCAAGGGCTGGGACAGGCGCAACGGCTATTACTTTTCGATGCTTGAAAGCCTGGCCAAACATTACGCCTTTGACATCGACACCGCTTTTGAAACCCTGCCAGCCAGCGTGCAGAAGGTGGTGCTGCATGGCTCGGGCGATGAAGAGATCAAGTTCAGCTATGTGATGGAGTCAGGCAACGCTGCTGGTAAAAAAGTCAATAAAAAGCACCCGTTTGAAGGCGTGATCACCAACTTTGAACGCCGCTACCGCGAGACAGATTCGACCGCCGTGCGTGAAGAGCTGTCGCGCTACCGTAGCGTGCAGCCTTGCCCCGACTGCGGCGGTACACGGCTGCGCAGGGAAGCGCGCCACGTGTACCTGGTGGGCAGCCCCGGAGAAGATGGCGTGGTTAAAAAGCAGGCCATATTCGAGATCAGCCGCATCACGCTGCGCGAAAGTTTTGCCTACTTTGACCAGCTCAAAATGTCGGGCGCCAAAGGCGAAATTGCTGGCAAGGTGGTGCGCGAGATCGGCCTGCGCCTGAAGTTTTTGAACGATGTGGGGCTGAACTATTTAAGCCTGGACCGCAGCGCTGAAACCCTGTCGGGTGGCGAGTCGCAGCGCATTCGCCTGGCATCACAGATTGGCTCGGGTTTGACGGGTGTGATGTATGTGCTCGACGAGCCCAGCATTGGCCTGCACCAGCGCGACAACGACCGCCTGATTGGTACCCTCAAACACCTGCGCGACATTGGCAACAGCGTGTTGGTGGTTGAGCACGACGAAGACATGATTCGCGCCGCCGACCACGTGATTGATATGGGGCCGGGCGCAGGCGTGCATGGTGGCCGCGTCATGGCGCAGGGCACGTATGAAGAAGTACGTGACAACCCCAACTCGCTCACCGGCAAGTACCTGGCCGGCACGCTCCAGATTGCGGTGCCGGCACGCCGTACGCCGTGGCTGCCCACCGTGATCAAGGCTGATCCGTTTGCCAACCGCAAACCGTCGCGCTTTCCGCCCAGCCCGGCAGCTGAACGCCGTGCCGCACGCGAGGCCGTACATCGCGCCACGCTAGGCGACATGCAGGCGCTGCGCGTGATCAACGCCACCGGCCACAACCTTAAAAACGTGAGCGCTGAATTCCCCGTTGGCCTGCTGACCTGCGTCACGGGTGTTTCGGGCTCAGGTAAATCCACACTCGTCAACGACACCCTGTATGCCGCTGTAGCTCGTACGCTGTACCGCTCACATGAAGAGCCCGCCGCCCATGAGTCGATTGAAGGCATTGAGCACTTTGACAAGGTCATCAACGTAGACCAGTCACCCATTGGCCGTACGCCGCGCAGCAACCCGGCCACCTACACGGGCCTGTTTACGCCGATTCGTGAGCTGCTGGCCGAAATGAACACAGCCAGAGAGCGTGGCTACGGCGCAGGCCGCTTCAGCTTCAACGTGGCCGGGGGCCGCTGCGAAGCCTGCCAGGGCGACGGCGTCGTCAAGGTCGAAATGCACTTTTTGCCCGACGTGTATGTGCCCTGCGACGTGTGCAAGGGCATGCGTTACAACCGCGAAACGCTTGAGGTGCAGTACAAAGGCAAAAACATCGCGCAGATTCTGGACTTGACGGTCGAGGCTGCAGCCGAGTTCTTCAAGGCCGTGCCAACCCTGGCCCGCAAGTTGCACACCCTGCTGGACGTCGGCCTGAGCTACATCAAGCTGGGCCAGGCCGCCACCACGCTGTCAGGCGGTGAGGCGCAGCGCGTCAAGCTGGCGCTTGAGCTGAGCAAACGCGACACCGGCCGCACGCTCTACATACTTGATGAGCCCACCACCGGCCTGCATTTTGCCGACATCGATTTGCTGCTGAAAGTGCTGCACCAGCTGCGCGACGCGGGCAACACCATTGTGGTGATTGAGCACAACCTCGACGTGATCAAAACCGCCGACTGGCTGATCGACATGGGGCCAGAAGGCGGCGCGGGCGGCGGTACTGTGGTGGGCGTGGGTACGCCAGAAGACATTGCCGCCAACCCCGACAGCCATACGGGCCGGTATTTGAAGCGACTTTTGCCGCCAGCGCAGGTTTTTAAGGCCAAATAAGGCTCTAGCCCAATAACTACGGCTATCAATAGCTATCATTTACATAGCGTTTATTTTAGGAGCCAAGCATGTCATCCATCACCCTGCGCTTTCTTGCCGAACCCAGCACCGTCAACTTTGGCGGCAAGGTGCATGGCGGCACCGTCATGAAATGGATTGACGAAGCCGGTTACGCCTGCGCCACCCGCTGGGCCAGGCGCTACTGCGTGACGGTGTCGGTGGGCAGCATCCGGTTTCAAAAGCCCATCATGATTGGCGACCTGGTCGAGGTCGAAGCCCGCCTGGCCTACACCGGCAACACCAGCATGAACATATCCGTTGAAGTGCGCGCTGGCGACATGAAACTTGGCCAGATGGAAAAGATCACCGAATGCGT
>JANOCP010000334.1:0-4299 GCA_031412235.1 Polaromonas sp. | reverse complement strand
GATCAGCACCATACCCAAAACACGGGCGCGCTGCGACTGGGCCTGGCGATGCAGGTGAAAGGCTTGCCCTGCCGGTACACCTTCAGCTTCGGCATGCGCCGCCTTTTTGCGCTCGACCCTGGCCGTTTTGGAGGCTTTGGGCGGCTTGTCTACCCGCCTTGCCAGCGCCTGGACCATTTGCCTGGCATTTTGAAAGTCACCGCGCCAGAGCAGACCCGTACCCTCGCAAACCAGCCGGTAAGCGCTGTCAGCGCTCATGGTGTCGTCAGCCAGCACGACGCGTTTGGGCGGCAATGCGCCGCGCTCTGAACGCCACAAGGCTGAGCGCGCCTCGCCGTCCTCTGTCCAGTGGATTTGCGGGGCCGCGCTGGTTGCGGTGGATGAATCAGAAGAAACTGTTGGGAGTGACATGGGGGCAGACAAAAAGACGGAACCAAGTGTTTTAACAGATGGCGGGCATTCCCCTTGTCCAAAATGACATGGAAATGCTCCGAAAAGTCGGTTTTATAAGCCAAATAGCCTCTCTGCCCAATACCCACGGGTACAGTTGGCTACAAATTAGATAGCAATACCAGTAGGGGCCGCGGAACTGGCTTCGCCAGGCCGCAGGCGCCGTCCCCTGCAAGGAGGGGAAAAGGCGCCGCAGTGAGCGTCGATAGGGGTAATCAAGTGCTCCAGCCACCCCCCAAAGCCCGAATCAGCCCTACCGTCGCCAGATACTGAGACGTTTTTACCTGCAGCGCCTGGCGGCGGTTGCGTAGCTCGCTGCGCTGGGCGTCGAGCAGTTCGAGCTGGCTGACAAAACCGTTGCGGTAGCGTGAATCTGACAGCACCGTCGCGCGGCTGCTTGACGCCACCGAGCGCGACTGGGCTTCTGACTGTTCGGCCAGCAGGCGAAGGGCCGAGAGCTGGTCTTCTACGTCCCTGAAGGCTACCAGCACCTGCTCGCGGTAGCTGGCCAGCGCTACATCGAGTTCTGCACTGGCGTTTTGAACACCGGCCTGGCGCCTGCCGCCGTCGAGCAGCGGTAGCGAGAACAACGCACCCACACCCCAGGCCCGGGCCGACAGCTTGAACAGGTCTTTCAGTTCTGGCGCGGCATAACCGCCATTGGCAGTTAAAGAAAAGTCAGGAAACCAGGCCGTTTTGGCAACGCCCACACGCGCCTGCGCCGACTGCATGCTGCTTTGCGCTGCCGCGACGTCTGGCCTGCGCCGAAGCACGGTGCTGGGTACTCCGGCAGGAATCGCAGGCAATGCCGCCGTCCATTCAATCGCTGCAACCTGAAAGCTGGAGGCGACCTGACCGACCAGTACTGCCAGCGCATGTTCAAGCGCGGCACGCCGCTGCTCCAGCGCCAGGGCTTCTGATTCTGTAGCAGCGACCTCTGTGCGGACCCGCGCGACGTCAAGTTCTGCCACATCCCCCTCGCGGAATCTAATTTCCGTCAGGCGCAGCGTGTTGCGATAGGCTTTCAGGGTGTCGCGCACCAATGCACGCTCGCTGTCTACCGCCCGCAGGTTCAAATAGGTTTGCGCTACGTCGGCCTGCACCAGCAATTGCGTGCTGTGCAGCAAGGCCTCGCGTGACTGCGCATCAAGCGATGCCGCGTTTGAAGCACCCGCCAGTTTGCCGAAAAGATCGATTTCATAGGACAGGCTGGCACCGGCACTGATGACCGTCTGTGGCACATTGCCCGTGCTGTTGTCTTTTTGGCGGCTCGCGCCCGCACCAAGACCGACCTGCAATGAGCGCTTGGCGTCGGTCGCACCGGCAATTGCCTTGGCCTGTGCCAGCCGGGCAGCGGCAATCTGTATGCTGTTATTGCTGATGCTGGCCTGCTCGACCAGCTGGTCAAGCACCGGGTCAGCAAACACAGACCACCAGCGGCCATAAGCCTGGGCTTCGATCCCGGCCAGCGCAGCTGGGTCTGCAGGCGCAGCTTTCTCCCTGAAGGCAGCAGGCGTCACCGGCAGGTTGGAATTGTCGATGCTTGCAGATGTCGCGCAACCCGCCAGCACCAGTGCAGCAAGCAGGGGCAGCAAGCTCAAACGCGCTTTTGAATAAATTCGGTTCATGTTGAACTCCTCTGGGGATTTGTTATTCGTGAAGCTTGACGGCAGCAGCCGGCAAAGGCGTCAGCGAGCCACCGCCAGCCGCATGAGCCACCGGTGCCTCATGAACGGGTACGGTACCGTGCAGTTTGAGCGGCCGGTTACCCGTCAAGGCGCGCAGCGTGACGTAGAAAACCGGTGTCAGGAACAGACCAAACGCCGTGACACCAATCATCCCGAAGAACACGGCTACACCCATGGCATGGCGCATTTCTGCACCTGCGCCGGTGGACAGCACCAGCGGCAGCACACCCATGATGAAAGCCAGCGAGGTCATCAAAATCGGACGCAAGCGCATGCGACTGGACTCAATGGCGGCCTGCAGCGGGGTGCGGCCGGCAAACTCAAGCTCGCGCGCAAACTCCACAATCAGGATCGCGTTTTTGGCCGACAGCCCGACCAGCACAATCAAGCCAATCTGCGTGAAGATGTTGTTGTCGCCACCCGTCAGCTTGACGCCCAGCATGGCGGCCAGCAGGCCCATGGGCACGATCAGCACAATCGCAATCGGGAGCGTCAGGCTTTCATACTGCGCAGCCAGCACCAGAAACACCAGCAGCAACGCCAGCGGAAAGACCCACATCGCCGAGTTGCCGGCAATGATTTCCTGATAGGTCAGGTCCGTCCACTCATAGCTGATACCGGGCGGCAGAGTCTCAGCTGCAATGCGGGCCACCGCGTCCTGCGCCTGGCCAGATGAATAACCAGGTGCTGCACCGCCATTGATATCTGCCGACAAAAAGCCGTTGTAACGCATGGCACGTTCCGGGCCAAAGCTCGGCGTGACCTTCATCAGTGCTGACAAGGGCACCATCTCACCCGTGGTCGAGCGAACTTTCAGCAGGCCAATGTCTTCAGCCCGCGCACGGTAGGGGGCATCAGCCTGCACGCGAACTGAATAAGTACGGCCAAACTTGTTGAAGTCATTGGCATACAGGCTGCCGAGGTAAATCTGCATGGTGTCAAACACATCGGTTACGGGTACACCCAGCTGGCGCGCCTTGGTCCGGTCAATGTCTGCATAAAGTTGCGGCACGTTGACCTGGAAGCTTGAAAACAGCCCGACCAGCTCGGGGGCCTGGTAGGCCTTGGCCATGAAGTCTTTGGTGGCTTTGTCCAGCGCGCTGTAACCCAGCGAGGCACGGTCTTCAAGCTGCAGCTTGAAGCCGCCTGTAGTACCCAGACCCTGTACGGGTGGCGGCGGAAACATCGCGATGAAAGCTTCCTGAATACCGCCGAACTTCGCGTTAAGCTGGCCCGCAATCGCGCCGGCGCTCAGGTCTGCGCTTGTGCGCTGGTCAAAAGGCTTGAGCGAGACAAACACAATGCCCGAGTTGCTGCTGTTGGTGAAGCCGTTGATGGACAAACCGGGGAAGGCAATCGCATGCTCGACACCGGGCTGCTTCAGGGCGATGTCACCGATGCGGCGTATGACGTCTTCAGTGCGGTCCAGCGTGGCGCCATCCGGCAACTGGGCAAAACCAATCAGGTACTGCTTGTCCTGCCCAGGCACAAAGCCACCGGGCACAGCCTTGAACAGCCCAACCGTTGCAAGCACCAGGACCAGGTAGACACCCAGCATCACGGCCTTGCGCGAGATCGCACCCTTGACCCCCCGGCTGTAGGCTTCGGAGCTGCGCCCAAAGGCCTTGTTAAAGGCGCGGAAGAAGCCGCCAAACACCTTGTCCATGCCACGGGTCAGCGCGTCTTTGGGGGCATCGTGGCTTTTGAGCAGCAAGGCAGCCAGTGCCGGTGAAAGCGTCAATGAATTGATGGCCGAGATCACGGTAGAAATCGCAATCGTCAGCGCAAACTGTTTGTAGAACTGGCCCGACAGGCCGGTAATAAAGGCCAGAGGCACAAACACGGCAATCAGCACCAGCGCAATCGCGATGATGGGCCCCGAGACCTCGCGCATAGCCTTGTACGTAGCCTCGCGCGGCGCCAGCCCTGCTTCAATATTGCGCTCGACGTTTTCAACCACCACAATCGCGTCGTCCACCACAATGCCGATCGCCAGCACCAGGCCAAACAGGCTGAGCGCGTTGATGGAAAAACCAAACAGATGCATCACGGCGAATGTGCCGATGACCGAAACAGGTACCGCCAGCAGCGGAATAATGGACACCCGCCAGGTTTGCAAAAAGATGATCACGACCAACACCACCAGCGCAACGGCTTCAAA
>JANOCP010000333.1:0-10221 GCA_031412235.1 Polaromonas sp. | reverse complement strand
ACATCGCCAGGCTCAAGACCCAGCTGCAACGAAGTCTCCCTTTGCCAATCTGCGATTAGCCTGGCAGAAGGTGCTGGCACATCGAGCGTGCCTGACAGCAGCACGTCACTCACGCTGCGGCTGCGGATGGCGTCGCCACTGCGGAAATACGAGACGAGGCGGTTTTGTGGGCTGTGCGGTGGAGGGGAATGACGCATGTGGAGCAGTTTAATGAAACTGCGCGACCGGTTAAGTGGGTTGGGTGTTGTAGTGCTATCTAATAAGTAGCATCTGACAACCATGGATATTGGGCTACGGGTTTAAAGTACTCAAAAATGATATGGAAACTGGCTTTTGGAGGGTTGACACCGCTTCGGCGGACTGGTGTATTCCGAATGACTACCAAGACCAGGCGCGTCCACACAAATCAGAAGAAGTACCCAGTTACGGCGGATTTAACGTTGGCGCTGTCCGGCATGCAGCCAAGGCCGCGAAGCGGCATCATGCGGCTGCGTTTCCGCGCCGAGCAACAGGTTAAATGCCGCCATTGGCATAGCGCCATCAGTTTGGATAGAAAACAAGCGCACTTCCTTCGCTAATAGCCTCTTCGTAGAACCCAGCGAAGCCTTTGAATTGAGGTGTGTTGAGAACCTCGACTTGAAGAGGGCCATACCCAGAAAACTCAACTTCAGCAAACCCGTACTTCACGCATTCAGCAAGCGCCGCTTCTGCGAGTTGCTCGTCGGTTGGTTGGGCGAGGAACAACATGCAGTTGTGCGAGGTGCCTGGCTCGGGATGTTGATACTGATACTCAGCATCGCCCTGAAAGGTACCGTGAAAGCCATAAATTGCAACGATCGGCATAAGGGACTTAACGTCGAAATTCAGCGAATGCCGCAGGCGGTCCGATGGAATAACCAGTTAACACGGCGCAAAAATACGAGCTCTTATGACCAATTCAAATTGAGCTTGCGATGAGAGGTTGCGCAATCTCGCAGATACAGATTTATGAGGCTTTGGTAGGGGATACCAGCGTCTTGCGAAATCGACTTGAAATAGCTTATTGATTCCTCATCAAGGCGAATGGTAATTTGTTTCTTGAGCTGGGCTGCATACGGATTTTTCTTTGCAGCCGTGAAGTCGTATTCTTTGCGCATATGACACCTTTCAGGGGTAGGACTTTGACTCTTTAGCACTTGCTTTGCGGGCCGAGATGATTCGTATGACGTTGCCGTCACCGCGATAACAGTGACAAACCAGAAGCAATCGTAACGCCCCACTCAAGCCAAGAAGAACAAAACGATCTTCATCGTCAGAATGATCCGGGTCATCAATCAATTTGGCCCGTTCGTCGACGAAAACTGATTTCGCCTCGTCAAAACTGACCCCATGCTTCTTTACGTTTGCCGCAGATTTGCGCTCATCCCATTCAAAGCTCAGATTGCTCATGGACAGATGATAACTACAATGTAGTTTTTAATCAAGTTGCCTTTGGTGCGAGCCCACTGTCACGAACACCCCTCGCCATGTGCAAGCTCTAACGTCTTCGGTGTGGCAGGCCCACAGCCTTTAATACATACGAATGTGTTATCCCAATCTGGCAAATCGATACCATTACACCGGATGGTAGTTTTTAATTTCTTGCACCGATAAGTCGCTCCAGCTAGAGACGATACGCCATCGCTGCGACAGCTAGACTCAATAGTCTCACCGTCTTTGTGCTTTTTTTCCGACTGGCACTCGCGATCAAAAGGGATCGAGTCCAAACGCAAGCCAGGAGACGGCCACCGCGGGCCGCTCTTGGAGAATTTCGCGACATTGAGTATTCGTTCGCCTTGGCAGCAACCCTGGCTGTATTCGACTGACAGATACAACGTTGACGACCGATGTCTGAGCCAGTCATCCTGACAATCGGCATGCGCGTAAGAACCAACAAGCATTGGCATTGAGGCAGCAACGCGTTTCACATACCCCTGACGTAATTGATAACGTGAAGCGCTGCAACATAACGCGGCAACTTCATCCCAAAAAATAGGCACAAAGTCTTGTTCCAGCTAATTTAAATACCCCGCTCCGAAAAACGTTAACCCGGCAGCGCGAAAGAATTGCTTACCGTCCGCATTTGTAGCGATTCTCGACAAAAATCCGCAGTCTGAATATCCCCTGCTCGCTTATTCGCCAAATCAACACCCGGCTGCAACCCACCTGTAGTCCCCGTCCCACAGCAACTGCAGCGCAGTCTGATAGGGCTGCCAAGGGTTTGTCCGTAGGATGGTTTACAGAGTCATTCGCGTGCGCATTCGGGCACCGAAAGATATGCCAACCACACAAGCCTACGGAGCGCACCATCATGACGACATTTGCAAAATCAAACCCAATATCCTCCGCCCGTAGTCACGCCGCTCCAGACTTTGTATCAAGCGACACCGCCGCGCTCGCTTCACACATGAGCCATTGCGCCAGCACGCGCAGCCGGTTTTTTGGCCTGCACGCTGCGCTTGAATATGCGCATTCGCTGGTGTTTTCGCGCATGGTGACGGCTGGCGTACTGGCTATCGTTCTTGTGGGCGTGGTTGGCTTCGTTTGAATGTGTGAAAACGACTGCTATTGAACGGCTGGACGCCTTAAGCCCCTACGCCAGACAGATACTGAGCGTTCGCCCGGGCGAATCCGAGCCTCTGATACGTGCCGAGCTTTTTGGCGCGCAGCGCTTTGAACAGCATGGCCGCAGCCTGGCTGCTGCACAGAGGGTTCGCAAACCCTCTGGCTGGGCCGGGGGCGCCACATTTTTTCCGCGTGTTCAAGAAAACATTGCTGCGCTGCGCCAGGCCTATGACTACGTGGCCACCATCTCGCACGCGGGCCAGTACGTGACGCCTGCGGCTGAATGGCTGCTCGACAACTTTCATCTGGTCGAGGCCCAGCTTCAGCAGATTCATGAAGGCCTGCCGCGCCGCTACTATGCCCACTTGCCCAAGCTTGCCAACAAGCCGCTTGAGGGCTTGCCACGGGTTTACGGTATTGCCTGGGCTTACGTTGCGCACACCGACAGTGTGCTTGACCCACTTTTATTCACTTCGTTTTTAAATGCCTATCAGGACGTCAGCGAGCTGAGCCTGGGTGAGTTGTGGGCGCTGCCCACCACATTGCGCGTGGTGCTGATTGAAAACCTGCGCCGTGTGGCAGACCAGATTGCCGAGGGCAAAGCCGCACGCGAAGCAGCGCACGCCCTATGGGATGCAGGCACCGGGCTTGCCGATGAAGACCTTGACGACCTGCTTGCGCGCATGCGTGCCCGTGGGCTTGAGCGCAACTTTCTTACCCAGTTATGGCAGCGCATGCCAGACCAGCCGCTGGATGCGTCTGAACCCCTGATGCGCTGGACGGCAAAAAAGTGCCCCAATGGCCTGGCGCTGATAGCCGAAAGCCAGACTGCGCAGGTTGCGGCCAACCTGACGATCAGCAACATCATCAACAGTTTCAGGTTGATTGGCCAGATTGAATGGAGCGAGCTTATTGAGCCGGTGAGCCGATCGCTGCAAGTGCTCAGGCAACTGCCTGACTTTGGACTGCAAAGTGAAGGCACTCGCCAGCAGATGACGCAGGCGATGGAGAAAATTTCACGCGATACCGACCAGCCTGAGCTGGTGGTGGCCAAAGCGGTTGTGGCAAGTGCACAGCGCGTTTTGCCAGGCCCACAAAACGGTGAGGCCACAGCAGCCTACTACCTTATAGGCCCGGGGCGCGCAGCCTTGATTGATTCATTACCCAACGATGGCAAGGCAAAGGCGAAAGGCAGAGTTTTAGGCATCAGCAACGACACCCGCCGCGCCTGGCGTTTGCCGGTGTATTTATTGGCTCTGTTTGCGGGTACGCTGGCGGTGCTGGCGCTGACAGTACGCTCACTTCATACAGGGCTTGATCTGTACTGGACCAGCTGGGTGGCATTATTGCTAATGGCATGGCCGGCTTCTGAAGCCGTGGCGGCGCTGATCCACCGGGTCATTGCCGAATCAACCCGCGTCAAGTGCATGCCCAGGCTGGACTTTGCGGGCGGCATTCCGGCAGAGCATCGCGCACTTGTTGTGATTCCGTGCATGTTGACATCTACGGCGTCAACCCTTGAACTTGCCGAGCGGCTGCGCCTGCACTGGCTTGCCAGCCTTGAAAACAACGCCCAGTTTGCGTTGCTGTCTGACTGGGCCGATGCTGAACAGGCGAGTATGCCTGCCGACAGTGCGCTGCTCCAGGAGGCAATTGCGCAGGTAGCGGCGCTGAATGCGGCGTATCCGGTGCCAGAAGGAGATGCGCCACGCTTTCTGGTGATTCACCGCTCGCGCGTGTGGTGCAGTACCGAAGGCAAGTGGATAGGCTGGGAACGCAAGCGCGGCAAGCTTGAATCGCTGGTACGCCTTGCAGCAACCGGCCACACCAAGCGCAAAGCCAGCGCGGGCGATTTTAATTTTGCTGACGGCATGCGCCTGGCAGAAGGTATTCGCTACATCCTGACGCTGGACAGCGACACGGGATTGCCGCCCGCTACGCTTCGTGAGCTGGTGTCGATTGCCGCCCACCCGCTCAACCAGCCGCATGTCAATGCCCAGCACCGCTGTGTCACGGGTGGCTACGGCATATTGCAGCCACGCGTGGTCACGCCGCTGCCAGATGGCAGTGAGCGCTCTCCATTTCACGTCATGTTTGCCGGCCAGTGCGGCATTGACCCCTATAGCAACGGCACATCAGACCTGTACCAGGACCTGTTTGGCCTGGGCACGTTTACCGGCAAGGGCCTGCTTAACGTCAAGGCTATTCATGCTGTGCTGGACCATCGTTTTCCATCGGAGTCAGTGCTTAGCCACGATTTGCTTGAAGGCACTATCACCCGTTGCGCCTATGTGAGCGATGTGGTGCTGGTAGAAGACCACCCACATCACGCCGGCGTAGACAACTCGCGCCATCACCGCTGGACGCGCGGCGACTGGCAGCTGCTGCCACTGATGCTCAATGCCGATAGGTATGGCATTGACAGACTTGGCCTGTGGAAGATGTTTGACAACCTGCGCCGTTCGCTGGTGGTACCCGCTTGCCTGGCGCTGCTGGCATGGGTTATTTTTACGGGTTCGATACCGCTGTCAGGGGCCGTGACGGTGGTACTGGCTGCGTTTTTGGCAGGGCCACTGCTCGGTGCATTGGCCGGCCTTGTACCTAGCAGGCGGGGCATTGTGCTGCGACACTTTTTCCACGTTGGCATGGCCGAGTTGTGGCGTGCGTTTGCCGCCAGCGCCTGGCAATTTACCCAGCTGGTCGTCAAGGCTGGCTTGCAGGTGGATGCCATCAGTCGCTCCCTGTGGCGCATGCTGGCAAGCCGCAAGCATCTGCTGCAGTGGACTACCGCAGCACAGGCGCAGGCCTCAGCCAGGTACACGCTGGCCTCGTTTTTGCGCGACCACGCTGCGGGGTCTGCGCTGTGCCTGTTACTTGCCTTGCTGTCACTGCAAAGCCCCCACCCAGCGGCTGGCTTCGCGCTGTTTGTGCTCTGGGCACTTGGGCCTGTTGCCGCTTGGTGGGCCAGTACGCCGGTCTCGCTGCCCCAGGCCAAAAAAATCGATACCAAAGACCAGGCTTACCTCAACGATCTGGCGCGAGACACCTGGCGGTTTTTTGAACGCACTGTCGGGCCGCTTGACAACTTCCTGCCGCCAGACAACCTGCAACTTGACCTGGAACCCACGCTGGCGCATCGCACTTCGCCCACCAATATTGGCCTGTATCTGCTGTCAATTGCCTGCGCACGCGAATTTGGCTGGCTTACCACCGCAGAAATGGTCAAGCGTTTGCAGGCCACCCTCGGCACAGTTGAACGTTTGCCCAAACACGACGGACATCTGTTTAACTGGTACCAGACCGAGACGCTTGAGGTCTTGCAACCGGCCTATGTATCTACCGTTGACAGCGGCAACCTCGCCGGGCATTTGCTGGCCGTTAGCGGTGCGTGTTGCAAGCTTGCAGGCAAGGCAGATACCACCCAACACGAGAAAACAGCATTGCACGCGATTGCCACGCGCTGCACCAACCTGTGTATGGCGATGAACTTCAGGGGCTTGTACAGCCCCAAGCGTCACCTGTTTCATATCGGCTTGCGGGTGCATGAGCACACACTGGATGCGAGCTACTACGACCTGCTGGCGTCAGAGTCACGCCTGGCCAGCTTTTTGGCCATTGCCAAAGGCGACGTACCACGCCGACACTGGATGGCCCTCAGCCGGGCATTTTTGTCGGTAGGCGTTACGCCGGGGCTCAAGTCGTGGTCAGGCTCGATGTTTGAATACCTTATGCCCTCACTGGTGATGCGTGAGCCTGATCAGGGCCTGCTGCGCATGTCTGGCCTGGCGGCCGTGGCAGAACAACAGGTGTTTGGGCGCGCACAGGGCCTGCCCTGGGGGGTGTCTGAGTCAGCCTATTTTGCGCAAGACCATTCGCTGGCCTACCAGTACTCGCCCTTTGGCGTACCGCGCCTGGCGCTGCGTCGTACCCCCAGATCTGAGCATGTGGTGGCGCCCTATGCCACCCTGATGGCCACCATGTTTGCGCCGCATGATTCGATTGCCAATCTGCGCCGCCTGGAGCTGCTGCACAGTCGGGGTGACTACGGGTTTATGGACGCGCTTGACTTTACCGCTGCACGCCAGCCGCACACACAAGCGTTTAGTGTGGTCAAAAACTATATGGCGCATCACCAGGGCATGGCACTGGTAGCGCTTTGTAATGTGCTGTGCGCGCGTGCACCGCAGCAATGGTTTTCAAGCGTTCCGCTGGTGCGCGCCTACGACTCGCTGCTGCATGAGCGTTGCCCGCGCCAGATCATCAGCAGCGCCAACCCGCGCAGCCTGCCAGACTTTGCTGAAGACACGGCAATCAGCACTTTTCAGTCGCGCAAGATCAACCCTGTCAATGGGCAATGGCAGCCAACGCACCTGCTGTCCAACGGGCACTACAGCGTTGCCCTGCGGCCCAACGGTGCAGGGGTCAGTCGCTGGCGCAAACACAACATCAGGCAAAACATCAGCCGCTGGCGCGACGACCTGCTGCGCGACCACTACGGCACATTTATTTATGTACGTGAGGCGTCCAGCAGGCAGGCCTATTCACTGACGGCCCACCCGGCGCCTCATCCGCAGTGGCGCTACTTTGCCCGCTTCTTGGCAGACCGGGTGCAATTTGACAGCAACTCAGATGCGCTGGAGACCTGCACCACGGTGCTGGTCAGCCCAGAGGACGACACCGAAATCCGCACAGTAGTGATCAATAACCTGCTGGACTCGGCAGTCACCTATGAAGTGATTTCATGCTTTGAAGTGACGCTGGCCGATGCGCGTGCTGACGAGGCGCATCCGGCGTTCTCAAACCTGTTTATTGAAACCACCTGGCACCCGCAGTGGCGGGCGTTGATGATGTCGCGCCGCCCCCGCTTGCATGGTGAAGCAGCATTGTCGGCAGCGCATTTTCTGGCTGAGGCAGATGCCGACATACTGGCCATTGACTGCATTACCGACCGGCGCGCGTTTTTGGGCCGAAACCGCGAACGCATGCTGCCGGCCCTTGTCAGCCAGGACCAGCTGTCAACTCCAGGCGGAGCGCCCACCGACACGCCAGTTAACGGGCTTGACCCGGTAGCCTGCCTGCGCGTGAAGGTGCGGATTGCCGCAGGCGGCGTTGCACGCCTGAGTTTTGCCACGGCTACTGCGCAAGACAAATCCGAACTGGTCAGCCGGGTCGACAAATACCTGCAGCCCATGCACGTTGAACGCGCCACCCGCATGGCCGCCACCCTGGCCCAGGTGCGGCTGCGTGACCTGGACATTGATGCCGAGGACAATGCAGCGCTGCAAGACCTGAGCACGGCATTGATGTACACCAGTCCCCGCAACGCAGCCGGCTCGGGGCTGATTGACCAGCGGCAGCTGTGGCGCTTCGGCATTTCGGGCGACAAGCCCATCGTGCTGGTGCGCATTCATGCCAGCGAAGGGTTGGCCCTTGTACAGTCGCTGCTGCGTGCGCAACCCTGGTGGAGCTTCGGCGGCCTGGCCACTGACGTGGTGGTATTGAACAGCGAAGTCAACTCATACCTGTCACCGCTGCAGCGCGAGATCCTGGCCCAACGTGACCGCCTGAACCAGAAAGTGCAGCACAGCTTTCCGCCAAGTGATGCCGCCGGGTTTTTCCTGCTGCGCGAGTATGAGGTTTCGCCTTCGGAAAAGGCTGCATTGTCAGCGCTGGCCAGAGTGATTTTTACCGCCGACGGCCGGCCGCTCGAAACGCAAATTGCATCGCTGCGCACGGTTTGGGGTACGCAAGGCACCACCCGGCAGAGCCTGATGGCGGCTGTGCCGGCGGCGCGCCAGAGTCATCAAACAACACCAGCATCCACGGCGGCATCGGCAGTGACTTCGACACCAGAAGGGGTGTTTGACGCGCCCACTGGCGAGTTCATATTTGAAGTCGATGCCAGCCATCGCCCGCCGCGCCCGTGGGTGAATGTGATTTCAAACGCATCGTTTGGCTTTCAGGTATCTGAAGCAGGCAGTGGCTACACCTGGGCCACCAACAGTCGCATGCACCAGGTCACGCCATGGAGCAACGACCCGGTGCAAGACCCGGCGCATGAACATTACCTGCTGCAGGACGTAGAGACCCGCCAGTTTGTGCATTTGACGCCAGGTAACGGTGGTGGCAACACGGGCGTAAAACACCGCATACGCCACGGCCAGGGTTACACCGTGTTTGAGGGCGCGCATGAACAATTGAGCATGCAAACCACTTTTTTTGCCGCTAAGGACGATGCCGTCAAGCTGGTGCATGTGCAGCTACGCAATGGCGGCAGCCGCACCCGCCAGTTGCGTGCCCTGGCCATGGCCGAATGGCAAATGGGCGCGGCCTTGAATGAGCGCCGCACAGTTAACACATGGAACACACCGGGCACCGCAACAGTCATGGCGCAGCAGCGCGAAAGCCGCGCGGGTTTTGGTGGTTCCAGCGCTTTTCTGGCGCTTGGTGGCCTGCCCGGCCTGGTGCAGTGGACCTGTGACCGCAGCGAGTTTTTTGACGCCTCAGGCCAGCTAAGTTTGCCCAACACCCTGGGCCAGCGCAGCGGGGGCGGCCTGGACCCCTGCGGTGCCGTAGCCAGTAATTTCAGCCTGCCTGCAGGCGGCACTGCCAGCTTTACCTTCATGCTGGGTCATGCTGCAGATTCTCCAGGTGCCGAGTACCTCGCCAAAACCTGGCTGCAAAAAGACGCGCTGCAAGAACTGAAAAGCGTCAAAGCCTTCTGGGCCGATTTGCTGGGCCACATTCAGGTGCGCACACCCGACCCGCTGTTTGATGCACTCGTCAACCACTGGCTGCTGTACCAGACGCAAACCTCGCGCCTGTGGTCAAAAGCCGGTTTTTACCAGGCCGGTGGTGCCTTTGGATTCAGGGACCAGTTACAGGACAGCATGGCCTTTGCCGTGGTTGCGCCCGCCCGCCTGCGTGAGCAGATTGTGCTGAATGCCTCACGCCAGTTTATTGAAGGCGATGTGCAGCACTGGTGGCATGCGCCCGGCGGCGAAGGCGTACGAACGCACTTTAGCGATGACCTGCTGTGGTTGCCCTTTGCCTGCGCGCACTATATTGATGTCACAGGCGATGCCGCGCTGCTTGACGAAGCCGTAGCTTTCATCACCGGCGCCGCCATACCCGATGGCGCTGAAGACGCCTACTACGCGCCCGAAGTGAGCGACCAGACTGCATCGGTATACGAGCATTGCGCCCGCACCATAGACCGCAGCCTGGCGCTGGGCGTGCACGGCCTGCCGCTGATGGGCACTGGCGACTGGAACGACGGCATGAACCGCGTGGGTAACGAAGGCCGCGGCGAATCGGTGTGGCTGGCCTGGTTTTTATGTAGCGTGACGCAGAGCTTTGCGCCGCTGGCCAAAGCCCGGGGCGACACGGCCAGAGCTGAAAAATGGCTAAGTGCAAGAGACGGCTGGATACAAGCACTGCACACCCACGGGTGGGACGGTGAATGGTTCAGGCGTGCGTTTTTTGACAGCGGCGCCCCGCTGGGTTCATCAAGCAACGCCGAGTGCCGGATTGACCTGATAGCCCAGGCCTGGTCAGTGCTGTCAGGTGCCTCAACCGACACCTTCAAACAAAGCGCCATGCAGGCCATGACGCAGCAGCTGATTGACACTGATAAAG
>JANOCP010000332.1:0-1714 GCA_031412235.1 Polaromonas sp. | reverse complement strand
CGCCGACGCCGCCAAGGCGCTGGATTTACCGGCCATCAACTTCGACGAAGCCGGTTTTCGCTATGCGCTGAACCAGGACGCCATGGCCAGTGACAAGCTGGCCGAGGGCATTCGCGCTTTTGTCGCCGACGCGATCAAGCTTGAACAACTGATGCTGGCGGTGTGATGCGGCAGCGTTGCGACCGTACCCCTGCGTGGGGCGAACTCAAAGCAGCATTTGAAGCATCGGGCAGGGCATTTGACCTGCGCGATGCTTTCGCCAGCGATACGCAACGTTATGCAAACTTCAGTCAAAGCGCGCCGCATGTCTTTGTTGACCTGTCCAAAAACCGGATAGACGTCGCCACCCAGGCGCTGCTGTTTGAGCTGGCGCGCCAGTGCGGCGTAGAGCAGCATCGCGATGCCATGTTCGCGGGCGAGCTCATCAACAGCACTGAAAAACGTGCCGTGATGCACTTTTTATTAAGAAATCCGCCCTCTGCCCAATATTTACCGGCACAGGCAGCTATCAATAAAATAGCAGACCGGCAGGCCGAAGTGCATGCGACTCTGGATGCCATGCTGGCCTACGCTGATCAGGTGCGTGCTGATGAGGGCATCACCGACATCGTCAACATCGGCATTGGTGGTTCAGACCTTGGGCCGCAAATGGCGGTGCTGGCGCTGGCGCAATTCGCCGCTGCCGGCAAGCGCTTTCACTTCGTGTCAAACATTGACGGGCAGGAGCTCGCTGGCGTCCTGGCACAGGTCAAACCGCAAAGCACGCTGTTTTTAATCGCCTCCAAAACCTTCACCACCACTGAGACCATGACCAATGCGCAATCTGCGCGTAGCTGGTTTGAGGCCGGTGGTGGCCGCGATATCGGCAGGCACTTTGCTGCGCTGACGACCAACGTGGCCGCAGCCAATACGTTTGGCATCACCACCACTTTCGGGTTTTGGGACTGGGTGGGGGGCCGTTATTCACTGTGGTCAGCCATAGGCCTGCCGATTGCCATTGCCATAGGCAGCCAGGGATTCCGGGCGTTTTTGGCTGGTGCCCACACGATGGACCAGCATTTTCGCGAAGCGCCACTTGAGCAAAACCTGCCCGTGCGCCTGGGTTTGCTCGATGTCTGGTACCGCAACTTCCATGGCTTTACCAGCCGCAGCATTGCACCCTACAGCAGCGCCCTGCGCCGACTACCCGCGTATTTGCAGCAGCTGGAAATGGAAAGCAATGGCAAGCGGGTTGACCTGCAGGGCGATGAGCTGCCGTTTGATACGGCCCCGGTGCTCTGGGGTGAGCCGGGCACAAATGGCCAGCACGCCTACTTTCAGATGTTGCATCAGGGCAGCAGCGTGGTGCCGGTAGAGTTTGTAGCCGTTAAAAAAGCGGGCCATAGGCTGCCTGGTCATAACACCAAGCTGCTTGCCAATGTGCTGGCGCAGGCTCAGGCGCTGATGGTCGGCAAGCCAGATTTGGGAGGTCATAAACACTTCCCAGGCAACCGGCCCAGTACGTTTTTGTTGCTTGACGAGCTCACACCCGCTAGCCTGGGGGCGATGCTGGCACTACAAGAGCATCGTGTGTTTGTCAGCGGCTCCATCTGGGGCATAGACAGCTTTGACCAGTGGGGCGTCGAGCTGGGCAAGGTTCTGGCGCAGGACATCGAGCCGCGTCTTGAAAGTGGGAATATTGAAGGGCTGGACGCCTCAACAGCCGGTTTGCTGC
>JANOCP010000331.1:0-1906 GCA_031412235.1 Polaromonas sp. | reverse complement strand
TACTGCCGTTTGCGGTAGACGGCGCACTGCTGCTCGAGATTTATGTCCAAGACGGCATAGGTACCATGGTGATTGATGAAAAGCTGGAAAGCCTGCGTGAAGCCACACCTGACGATGTGGGCGGCATTTTGCAACTGATCGAGCCGTTTGAAACAGACGGCACCCTTGTCAAACGCAGCCCGACTGAAATCGAACGCGACGCCGACCTGTACACCGTGATTGAACATGACGGCGTGATCTTTGCCTGCGCTGCGCTTTACCCCTACCCGGAAGCCAAAACTGCAGAAATGGCTGCGCTCACCGTGTCGCCGCAAAGCCAGGGCCAGGGCGATGGTGAAAAAATCCTCAAACGCATTGAGCAACGCGCCCGCGCTGCCGGGTTGCAGAGTATTTTTGTACTGACTACACGCACCATGCACTGGTTTATCAAGTGCGGCTTTGTGCAAATGGACCCGGACTGGCTCCCCGAAGCACGCAAGCGCAAATACAACTGGGACCGCAAAAGCCAGGTGCTGGTTAAAAAGCTTGGCTGATCAAGCTTCCTAATTGAGCACAATGGGGGAATGCAGCTCAATTACATCGCTAACGCCTCGGTACCCTCGTCATCTGGCAAAACCATTCCCGTCACCGACCCGTCTGACGGCCAGGTATTTGACGAAATCCAGCGCAGCAATGCCAGCGACATTGATACCGCCGTTCATGCGGCGCGTGAATGTCTTGATCTGGTCTGGCAGCACATCAACGCCGCCGAGCGCGGCCGGCTGTTGATGAAGCTGTCAAACAAGGTGGCCGCGCATGCCGACGAACTCGCACTAATAGAGCAGCGCGACTGCGGCAAACCCGTCAAACAGGCCAGGGCAGATGCTGCCGCGCTGGCGCGTTACTTTGAGTTTTACGGCGGTGCCTGTGACAAGCTGCACGGCGAGACCAATCCGTATCAAAGCGGCTATAGCGTGATGACGTGGCGCGAGCCGCATGGCGTGACCGGCCACATCATTCCGTGGAACTACCCGATGCAGATTTTTGGCCGTAGCGTGGGTGGCGCGCTGGCTGCCGGTAACGTATGCGTCGTCAAACCGGCTGAAGATGCCTGCCTGTCATTGATTCGGGTGGCGCAACTCGCGGCCGAAGTGGGTTTTCCGGCAGGTGCCATCAATATCGTCACGGGTTACGGCCATGAAGTTGGCGATGCGCTGGCCCGCCACAAGGGCATAGACCACATCAGCTTTACCGGCAGCCCGCAAGTAGGCACGCTGATTCAGCAGGTCGCCGCCGAGCGCCACTGCCCTGTCACGCTGGAGCTGGGTGGCAAAAGCCCGCAAATCGTATTTGCCGATGCCGACCTTGATGCAGCGATTCCGACCATCATCAACGCCATCGTGCAAAACGCCGGGCAAACCTGCTCGGCCGGCTCACGTCTGCTGGTTGAGCAAAGCATTTATGAGCCACTGCTGGTGCGGCTCGGCCAGGCCTTTGAAAACCTGCGTGTTGGCCCGGCGGCGATGGACCTTGATGTTGGCCCGCTGATTCGCCAAAGCCAGCAGCAACGGGTATGGGATTTTCTGAGCGACGCACAGGTTGCAGGCATACCCATGGTGGCGCAGGGCCAGATTGTTGACGAAGCACCCGACACCGGTTTTTACCAGGCCCCCACCCTGCTGCGCGACGTACCGGTAATGCACCGGCTGGCGCAGGAAGAAGTCTTTGGCCCGGTACTGTGCGCAATGAGTTTCAGCGACGAGGATCACGCGGTTGAGCTGGCCAATGCCACCCAGTTTGGCCTGGTGGCAGGCATCTGGACACGCGACGGCGCGAGACAGTTCCGCATGGCAAAAAGAGTTAAAAGCGGGCAGGTGTTTATCAACAACTACGGGGCCGGTGGTGGTGTTGAGTTGCCTTTTGGCGG
>JANOCP010000330.1:0-7341 GCA_031412235.1 Polaromonas sp. | reverse complement strand
GGCATCAGTATTGGAAAAAAGCGCCCGGACCGGGCGCATTCTTCAAGCATAACTGAGCCCGCAGGCCCGCCGGGCTCAGGTGCGCACGCGCCCGTCGCCGGTCAGCATCGACAGTTCGACAAAACTGGATGCCACATGGTCGTTAGGACTAAACGAGACTGAGAACCCGCCCAGCGACTGGCTACCCAGGCTTTCAAGGCCCGTAATCAGGCTTTCGCGGCTGGGCTTGGCGCCTGCGCGTTTGAGGCCTTCGACGAAAAGCTTGGCCGCAATATAGCCTTCCATACTTGAGAAATTTGCCTGCGCGTCTTTGCCAGCGCTTTTGACGGCATCGACAAACTCGCGGGCAATCGGGCGGGCGGCGTTGTAGGGCGAAGGCATGACCTGCGACACCACAACACCAGCACCCTCTTTGCCGAGTTCATCGGCCAGCGCCTGCGTGCCCACAAATGACACGTTATAAAAAGTGCCGCCGTAACCCGCCTTGCGCGCCTCACGAATAAACGCAGCACATGATTTATAGGCGCTGATTTGCACCACCGCATCAGGCCCAGCAGCAACAAGGGTTTGCACCGCCTTGGCAACGTCTACCGAATTGCGCTCAACCGTGGCCTGCGCTACCGGCTTCAGGCCCAGTCCGGTCAAAGCCAGGTTGACGCCATCCAGCCCGGCTTTGCCGTAAGCATCGTTCTGGTAGAAAACCGCAAACTTCTTCAGGCCCAGGCTGTTGAGTTGTTTGACGATAAGGCCGGTTTCGTCGTTGTAGGACGCACGCACATGGAAGGCATAGCGGTTGAAAGGGTCACGCAGCGCCATGGCACCCGTAAAAGGTGCAATAAAAGGCAGCTTTTCTTTGGTCGCGAGCGGCAAGGCGGCCAGACTTGTAGGGGTACCGATGTAGCCAAACAGGGCGAAAACGTCATCTGCAATCAGTTTTCGGGTGTTTTCGGCACAACGCTCCGGCTCATAGCCGTCGTCAAGGTTGCGGATTTCAATCATGCGCTTGCCCACGCCGCCTTGCGCGTTGACCTGGTCAAAATAGACCTTGGCCCCTCTGTGAAACTGAATGCCGAGCTGGGCGGCCGGGCCGGTAAACGCAGCGGATTGCCCAAGAATGATTTTGGATTCGGACTGGGCAATGGCGGTGTTAAAACCGGCCAGCATCGCCGCGCCGGTCGTGATGGAAAATTTTCTGCGGTCAATAGTCATCACCGCATTGTCGCAATAGCCACCCCGGTTTGCGGCTGGCCATGGTAAGTAAATGCAAATTCATCGAGGGTATGTTTTTTTTAGCTACTCCCGCACCCGGCCGGCAGAGTCAATCAGGCTGAGCTCGACCAGTTTGGAACCTACCCGATCGCCGTCAAAGTGCAGCCTGAATCCGCCAAGGTTCAGCTCCTGCATGGTGTCGATTGCCTTGCGCAGCTTGGCGCGGGTTGGGTCTTTGCCGGCCTTGCGCAGGGCTTCGGTGTAGGCCCAGGCGGCAATGTAGCCTTCGAGCATGTATACGTTTGATTTGCCCAGTTTTGCGGCCAGCGCATCGGCCTGTAGCTCCCGCACCAGGGTGCTTTTGGCGTTGTCTGACTTGGGCGTCACACGCGCCATCACCACACCTGCACCGGCGCTACCCAACTGCTCGGCCAGCAAACTTTCGCCAGTATTGGAGAAGCCGTAGATTGGGCCTTTGTAGTTTTTGGCACGCAGGGCACGAATCGCCGCTGCGGCGCCCTTGGGCTCACTTATCACCAGTACCGACTCGGCCTTTGCGGCCAGCACCCTATCGGAATTTTCAAGCGGGGTTTTGAGCAGCAAATTAGCCCCCAGACTGGTCATGGTGCGCTCGGCCGAGTCGAGCGCCGCCAACGATTCAGGATCCTTGGCGTGCAGAATTGCCAGCTTGCGCATGCCCAGGGTCTCAGCGTGCCGGGTCACAACTGCAGCTTCTTCAGAGTAGCCCGGCCGGATGGAATAGACATTGGGGAACAACGCCCCCCTGAGCTCGTCAGCACCAGCCATGGAGCCGAACAGCAAAATATCCGTATCTTTCAGCAAGGCGTTTACTGCCGTGACCTGGGCCGACCCGTAGTAGCCAAACAGCGACAGCACGCGCTGGTCGAGCAGCTTGTTGGTGTTGGCGACTGCTGCTGCCGGAGCGTCGGCGTCATCAAGCGTCACCAGCTCGATTTTTCGGCCATTGACGCCGCCTGCCGCATTGAAGCGGTCAAAATACAGGCGCGCGCCCTGGGCGAAAGGCAAGGCCAGCAAGGCTGCAGGGCCCGTCAATGCCACCGACTGCCCCAGCGTTACCGTGGTTTTGGTCACACCATCTTGAGCATGCACCTGGCGGACGCCCGCCAGAAGCAGGACCGCGCTGCAGGTGGTGATAGCCACAACGCGAAAAGTCCGCGCGGCCCATCTTTGCGATGTGGGCTTTGTCGTTGTTGTCATAATTTCTCCAGCCACCTCAACACCGAGGTGGCTGTCAATATAAAGTCGGACGATGAGCAATACCATCAGCATCTCCCCTAGCGCTACCCTGGCGAAAGTTGATGTCAACCCTGTGCAGGTGCGTGGCGCCTGCCCGCACGACTGCCCGGACACCTGCTCGCTTGTCACCACGGTAGAGAACGGCATCGCCGTCAAGGTGCAGGGCAACCCCGATCACCCCCAGACGGGCGGCGTGCTGTGCAACAAGGTGTCGCGTTACACCGAGCGCACCTATCACCCCGAGCGGCTGTTACATCCACTAAAGCGCGTTGGCCCCAAGGGCAGCGGTCACTTCGAGCAAGTGAGCTGGGAGGCCGCGCTGGCTGACATCGCCGCGCGCCTGAAAACCATTGCCGCCAAAAACCCCGAAGCCATCGTGCCCTACAGCTATGCCGGCACCATGGGCCTGCTGCACGGCGAGAGTATGGACAGGCGGTTTTTCAACCGGCTGGGCGCATCGCTGCTGGACCGCACGATTTGCTCAACCGCCGGCGGCGAGGGTTTTACGCAAACGCTGGGCGGCAAGGTCGGCATGAAGGTCGAGTTTTTTGCCGAGTCAAAACTCATCATCATCTGGGGCAGTAATTCGATTGGCAGCAACCTGCACTTTTGGCGTTATGCGCAGCAGGCCAAGCGTGACGGTGCGCGACTGGTGTGCATTGACCCGCGCAAGAGCGAGACAGCTGAAAAATGCCATGAACATATCGCGCTGCTGCCTGGCACCGACGCTGCCCTGGCCCTGAGCCTGATGCACGAGCTCATCACGCACGACTGGCTGGACCACGACTACATTGCCCAGCACACGCTGGGCTGGGCTGCACTGAAAGCACGCGCCCTGCAATGGCCGCCCGAACGCGCCGCCGCCATTTGCGGCATACCGGTAGAACAGATCAAAAACCTGGCACGCGACTATGGCCAGTGCCTGGTCAATCAGCAGCCCGCAGCCATTCGCCTGAACTACGGCATGCAGCGCGTACGTGGCGGCGGCAATGCGGCGCGCGCAGTGGCTTGCCTGCCAGCGCTGACAGGTGCCTGGCGGCATCGCGCAGGTGGTGTGCTGCTCAGCAGTTCGGGGCAGTTTCCCATCGATAGGCAGGCGCTGCAAAGGCCCGACCTGCTGGCCAGGTACCACCCTGAAAAGCAGCCGCGCACCATCAACATGAGCACGATTGGCAATGACTTGCTGGCTGAAAGTTCAGCCAGCTTTGGCCCACAAATTGAGGCGCTGATCGTCTACAACAGCAACCCGGTGGCGGTGGCACCAGAGTCTGGCAAAGTCGTGCAGGGCTTTGCGCGCGAAGCCCTCTTTACAGTGGTGCTGGAGCACTTTCAGACCGACACCGCAGATTACGCCGACTACCTCCTGCCCGCCACCACGCAGCTTGAGCACTGGGACGTGCATTACGCCTACGGCCATACCGATGTCGTGCTCAATCGCCCGGCTATTGCGCCGCTGGGTGAGGCCAAACCCAATACGCAGATTTTTCGCGAGCTGGCGGCGCACATGGGTTTTGAAGACCCCTGTTTTCAGGACGATGACGAAACCCTGTGCCGTGCGGCATATGGCAACAAGGTTGACTTTAACGAGCTTCTGGGCAAAGGCTTTTCAACCCTTAAGCTGCCCGATGCACCGTTTGCCGAAGGCGGCTTTGCCACGCCATCGGGCAAGTGCGAATTTTTCAGCGCCCGTCTGGCAGCGCTTGGCCTTGATGGCCTGCCAGACCATGTGCCGAATTACGAAATGTCTGGAACGTCAGTGAAGTTCCCGCTGGCCATGATCTCGCCGCCTGCGCGCAATTTTTTGAACTCGACCTTTGTCAACGTCAAAAGCCTGCGCACGATTGAAGGCGAGCCGGTGCTTGAGATACATGCAGACGACGCTGCGCCGCGCGGCATTACCACCGGCGCCGTCGTCAGGGTGTTCAATGAGCGTGGCAATTACCGGGTCAGGGCTGAAGTGTCTGGCCGCGCCCGTCCGGGTGTGGTCAATGGCCTGGGTATCTGGTGGCGCAAGCTGGGGCTTGACGGCACCAACGTCAACCAGCTCACCAGCCAGCACCTGACGGATCTGGGCCGTGGGCCGGTGTTTTACGACTGCCTGGTTGAAGTGTGTGTAGCAAACGACCCCTCTGCGCAAACGGTGTGAAAAGGACTTACGCATTGACGCTTACCGGACTGGGCATGGCGCTGGCCGCCGCAACAGCAAGCCTGTACCTGTCAGGCTGCACCAGCATGGCCTATTACTGGCAGTCAGTCAGCGGCCACATGCAAATGATCAACACCGCCAGACCGGTGGGCGAAATGCTGGCCGATGCGCAAACACCCGAGTTCGTGAAGACGCGGCTGGCGCTAAGCCAGCGCATACGCAGCTTTGCCGTCACCGAACTCAAGCTGCCAGACAATGCCAGCTACCACCGCTACACCGAGCTGGGCCGTAGCGCAGCCGTATGGAACGTGGTGGCTGCGCCAGAGTTTTCGCTCACGCTAAAAACCTGGTGCTTTCCGGTGGTGGGATGCGTGGGCTACCGGGGCTATTTCAGCGAAGCAGATGCCCGCGTGGAGGCCGACAAGCTCAAAGCGCAAGGCCTTGAGGTCAGCGTTTACGGCGTTCCGGCGTATTCGACACTCGGCTGGATGAACTGGGCCGGCGGCGACCCACTGCTCAGCACCTTTATTCGCTACCCTGAAGGCGAGCTGGCGCGGCTGATTTTTCATGAGCTGTCGCATCAGGTGGTTTATGCGGCCAATGACACCATGTTCAACGAGTCGTTTGCTACTGCGGTAGAGCGCCTGGGCTCCGCGGCCTGGCTGGGCAGCCAGGCCAGCGAGGCCGCAAGAAATGAGTACATGGCGTTTAATCAGCGTCGCCAGCAGTTCAGAGCTCTGGCGCTGGCCACCAGGCGTGAACTGGAGGCCATTTATGAGCCAAATGTGCGCCCTGCCCAAGGAGAACGGCTACAGTTAGCTACTAAATCAATAGCAAAAGAGGCGGCCATGAAACGCTTTCGTGATAACTATGCGCAGCTCAGGACATCGTGGGGCGGCTTTGCGGGCTATGACCCCTGGGTAGCGCGCGCCAACAACGCCACGTTTGGCGCGCAGGCCGCCTATGATGAACTGGTACCCGGGTTTGAGGCGCTGTTTGCGCGTGAGGCGGGCGACTGGCAACGGTTTTATGATGCGGTCAGGCGCTTGGCGGCCCTGCCGCAAGATGCGCGACATAAAGCTTTGAAAACAGACTAGACGGAGACTTTTGATGGCAGACATTCACATTGAGCGCCAGCACGGCATGAGCATGGCGCAGGCGCGCAAGGCAGCTTTCAAATGGGCCGAGCAGGCCGAAGAGAAGTTCGACATGGAGTGCACCTACGAAGAAGGCGCAACGCTGGACGAAGTCAGCTTCAAGCGGTCGGGCGTGAGCGGCACTTTGACGGTGACCAAAGATACTTTTGAGCTGCAGGCCAAGCTGGGCTTTTTGCTCGGTGCCTTCAAGGACAAGATTGAAGGCGAGATTGTGAAAAACCTCGATGCCCTGATTGCCAAAAGTCCCAAAGCTGGCGCGACTGCCGCCAAAAAGGTAGCCGCTAAAAAAGTACCCGCAAAAAAGGCCTGACGACACTCGCAGTGGGCTCTCACGCGGCATCGCCAAGCGCGACGCCACCCGGTCATA
Organism: Polaromonas sp.; assembly: GCA_031412235.1. GTDB lineage: Bacteria > Pseudomonadota > Gammaproteobacteria > Burkholderiales > Burkholderiaceae_C > Polaromonas. Next base: position 1,184 of record JANOCP010000330.1, on the reverse strand, counting down.
AATACCAATGGACGAAAAGTCTGCCCACCCCGACACTTTGGCCGATGAAAAACTCCACATCTGCCCCTGAAGGCCAAGCCGTTGGCCCGCTCGCTGGCCTGAAAGTTATTGAACTTGGCCAGCTGATTGCCGGGCCATTTGCCGCCAAAACACTGGCCGACTTTGGCGCAGAAGTCATCAAGATTGAAACACCAGGCGCCGGCGACCCACTTCGCAAATGGCGCTTGCTGAAAGACGGCACTTCGGTTTGGTGGCAGGTTCAGTCGCGCAACAAGCGCTCTGTCGCGCTCGACTTGAAGCAGCCCGAGGCACAAGACATCGTTCGCAAGCTGGCGCAAGACGCTGACATATTGATAGAGAACTTTCGCCCGGGTGCCATGGAAGGCTGGGGGCTGGGGCCGGACGATTTGCTCAAGCTCAACCCGCGCCTGATCATGCTGCGCATCAGCGGCTACGGCCAGACCGGCCCTTACCGCGACCGCCCCGGTTTTGGCGTGGTGGCCGAGGCCATGAGCGGCCTGCGCCACCTGACCGCCGAACCGGGCCGCGTGCCAGTGCGTGTGGGTGTCAGCATTGGCGACACGCTGGCCGCGCTGCACGGCGTGATTGGCATTTTGCTGGCGCTGCAGCACCGCCACACCAGCGGCGTCGGCCAGGTGATTGACGTGGCGCTGTACGAAGCGGTGTTTAACTGCATGGAAAGCCTGCTGCCCGAATACAGCGCTTTTGGCGCAGTACGCGGCCCGGCGGGCAGCGCCCTGCCCGGCATTGCACCCAGCAATGCCTATCTTTGCAGCGATGGTGGCTATGCGTTAATCGCAGGCAACGGCGACAGCATCTTCAAACGCCTGATGAAGGTGATTGACCGAAGCGATTTGGGAGCAGACCCGGCGCTGGCCGACAACGCAGGCCGAGTGGCGCGCGTGGCTGAAATTGACGCCGCCATTGGCCTGTGGACTTCAACACGCACGGTGGATGACGTGATGGCCGCACTCGACAAAGCCGCCGTGCCCGCAGGCCGCATCTACACCGTCGCCGACATCGCTGCCGACCCGCACTACCAGGCGCGCGGCATGCTGGCCAGCGTGCAGATGGACGACGGCAGCACCCTGGCGGTGCCCGGCATCGTGCCCAAACTGTCGGCCACACCGGGCCAGCACAGACGCAACGCCCCCACGCTGGGC
>JANOCP010000329.1:0-6478 GCA_031412235.1 Polaromonas sp. | reverse complement strand
CAGAATGTGCTGCTGCAGGGCCGCAGGCGCGATCTCGCTCAGCGAGATAACGGCAACGGCATTCACGACGAACAGGCCAAGCGCAGAAAACCTGCCCGCAAGACCCACCGCCAGCAACACCGGCAGCACCAACTCACCCGCCGTGCCCAGTGCCGCAGCTACTGGAGGAGACAGCAGCGGCACCTTGTATTCGTCGGTAAACAGGGCCACCGTTGTGCCCCAGTCACGCAGCTTGGTCAGCCCGGACAGAAAGAAAACCTGCGCAACGTAGAGTCTGGCCAGCAGCGCAGCCAGGGGCTGCAGGGAATCAAGTCCGCGGGTCAGCAGACTCCAAAGATTCAGCAGTCGTTGAATCGGGCCTTGGGGCGTCGTGTTCACGGTGTTCATGGCGATTTCTCCCTGGTGTTGTTTGCAGAATTTAATAGGTGCGCGCCGGTTACCAAACCACTTTGTACAGCCTGCGATAGCCAGTCATTGAAGTCAAAGCTGGTATCTGGAGCCGTCGCTGCAAGTGCTGTTTCTAGCGACAAGCCAGCTTGAAGCCCCGCCAGCAGTCCGTGTTCAGCGGCACTGCTGGCGCGCAGCCGTGGCCTAAGCCCTTGCCGCCAGACCAGCGCATGCTCAGAAGCACCCGCACCCAGCAAGGCCGCGGCCTGCGCCAGCGTGGGTTCGCCCTGCAGATGCGCATGAATGATGCTGACCACCGGATAGGCGCTGGCGAGCGCCACAACACCATCGCTTAATGTCAGGGTAGCCTGTTCGGGGTCAGCGCTGGCGAGCAAGGCGAACGAGCCGATATCAGCCGTAGTGTCGGCCGCAGTGGCGGCGCAGTGCAGCGCCCATTCAACACGCGCGACATCGCCCAGGAACGGTTCGCCGGAGAGCTGGGGCGCAGCATCAATAAAATCAGCCAGCGCAGCGCCCCACTGCGCCATGTCGCCGCGTTGCGGTGGTGCCTGTCGCCAAAAGTGGCGCGCCAGCGATGCAAAGCTGTCTTCGCCAAGCAGTTGTGCCAACACCGGATAGACCGCCGTCAAGGCCCGTTCGGCCAGTGCTGTGCCATTGGCACGATAAGCCAGCAGGCCACGCTCAGCCAGCGCCCGGCGCGCACCGCCATGCTGCAAGCGCTGCATAAGCCCGGCCGTGTGCCCTGCCGTGTCAGTGCCGGCAAACAGCGCGTCCAGCAACTGCGACTGATCCTGCACAAGATCAGCAACTGGTTTTAAAACGGCTGAGCTAGTCATGCGGACAGCGCCTCGCAACCTTGCGGCACTGCGCGGGCCATGGCTGCCTCAGCAAGCAATACCGCGAGTGGCGGAAGGTCGGTATCCCACTCCACCAGAGCCGGTACGCCACCAAAGCGCTGCTGCGCATGCTGGTAGATTTGCCAGACTTCGCGGGACACGCTACTGCCGTGGTCGTCAATCACAATATCGCCGCAGTCCTTGTGGCCCGCCACATGCAACTCACCGACGATTTGCGGTGGAATCTTGTCCAGCCACTGGATACACGCGGCTAGTGGATCAACACTGCTTCCGGCCAGGCGCTCGTTCAGCGCGTTCACATAAAGATTATTGACATCTATCAGCAAGCTACAGCCGGACCGTGTTGCCAGCTCGGCCAGAAAGGCAGTTTCGCCGCGGTCAGTGCTGTCGAAGCTGATGTAGGCAGAAAGGTTTTCGACCAGCAGCGGACGCTTCAAGCGGTCTTGCACGCGCTGTACATTGGCGCACATCACATCGAGCGCGCCTGCGTTGAAGGGAATCGGCAACAGGTCGGCAGCATGCACTTCACGTCCACCCGCCAAGGCGCCACGCGCAAAGCACGCGTGATCAGAAACACGCACAGGCTCTATGCGCTCCACCAGGCGGGCCAACTGCTCAAGATGCCAGGCATCAATACCGCAGGCTGAACCGAGCGCCAAACCGACACCATGCAGACTAATTGGGTAATGCGCCCGCGCCTGGTGCAGCACCGCAAGCGCTGCGCCACCGGCGCCAAAAAAATTTTCGGAATGGACCTCAATAAAATCGAGGTCAGGGAGCGTCTCCAGCAACTCAGCGAAGTGCGGATGCCGCCAGCCAATACCGGTTGCAGCAGATCCAGTAGCGGGCGACAGCCCAGTCGAAACATTTGCAGGGATTGTCATGATGCGCGTCGCCCATGAGCCTGAACAGCCCGCCTGTGGGCAGGCTGCTCAGCATTCAACTTTTGGCTGGCGATGAGAAATCAGCTCTTCTTCTCCGTCGCCATTTTGGCTTTTGCCTTGGCGGCATCGGCCGTCAGGCCTTTCATGCTGGCGCAAGTGCCCTTGGCGACATATTTCCACTCGTTGACGTCGGCACTGACTTTGGACTGGCCCGCGCAGGAATGAGTACCGCTCAAATTGGCGCAGTCATTTTGACCTGCAGCGGCAATGCCGTAGCACTTTTCTTTTTCCTGGGCAACGGCAGGCACCGTAACCAGCATGGTGGAGAGAAGGGAAGCTGCAGCTGCAGCGATAAGGGCACGTTGGGTCATGATTGAAACTCCGGTTATGTAAAAGAGATCAAATTATTCAAGTTAGAAATCAACCTCGACAGATTGCTTTTCTGTCGGGTTAGCGTTTAGTCCGCCAGCCCCGGATGTTCTTACAGCTTTTTATTCAACCCAGCGGGGTTTCACTCGGGATATATCCGTGCACCAGTGCTTAAAGCAGGTCAGCAATGCGGTCCCAGGCCTCTGGCGGGATCCGGCCCACGTAGCGCTCCACCACCTTGCCGGTTTTGTCCATCAAAAATGCTGCTGGCAACTGCGCATGCTTGCCCAGGTTGTCCTTGTAACCACTCTCGCCGGTCCAGAGCTGCACAAAGCGCTGCTTGAGGGGCACCGTTCGTGAAATGATGCGCTCATAGTCCAGCAAGTCCTGAACGCGGGTGTCAGTGCTGACCGCAACCAGTTCAAAAGGCTTGCCCGCCCAGCCCTCATAGTTGGTGCGCAGCTCTGGCATTTTGTCGCGGCACACCGCGCAACCTGTGGACCAGAACATCACCAGTACCACCTTGCCCTTGAGCGATGCGAGCTTGAAGGGGTCGCCCTCGATGGTTTTGCCCTCCAGCTGCGGCGTAGTAACGATGGGCGGAACCACCGCCAAGGCCGTGCCAGTTTTTGCCGGAATCGGCGTCTGGGCCATGGCGGGCGCCGCGAAAATCGCAAGCAGGCCCAGAGCTGTGAAGGCCGCTGCCATTTGCAGGCGCTCCTGAAGTGTGCGGTAGGAAGTGATCACATGACATCCTTTTTTAGCAGTTGATGGCAGAGTATGGCCGCGCCAGCAAAGTTCCGGCCAGCAAAATTCTTTTCGGACCTCAAGTTTGTCACGACAAGCCAGCGCGACGCGGCTAGACTGCCGTGCATGGCATCCTTTGAAGACCAACTGGTTGAACACCGCACCTACCTGATGCGCTTTGCGCGCCTGCAACTGCGAAATGATGCCTGGGCTGAAGACGCGGTGTCCGAAACCCTGCTCGCTGCGCTTTCAAAGCCCCAGACATTCGGCAACCGGTCCCAGCTGAAAACCTGGCTGGTGGGCATTCTCAAGCACAAGGTGATTGACATGATCCGCAGCCATGTACGGGAGGTATCTGCGCCGGACCCGGACGGCGAGTATGAAGGTGATGAGCTGGACAGACTCGCATTCCAGACAGACGGACATTTCGTCAATCAGCCCAATAGCTGGGGTGATCCACACCAGACCTTGCAGCAGAGCCAATTTTTTCAGGTGCTGGACGCCTGCATGGAGCGCTTGCCGCCGGCACTTGCCCGGCTTTTCCTGATGCGGGAGTGGCTTGAGCTGTCGTCCCAGGAAGTGTGTAAGGAATTGTCCCTGACACCGACCAATCTGTATGTCCAGTTGCACCGGGCGCGCCTGCGGTTGCAGGAGTGCCTGAACATTCACTGGTTTTGCGAGCGCAACGGCTGATATACGGCGCTAATTCGATTCACTGTAGCTTTCAGCCGGCACTTTACCCACCGGCATTTTTGGCATGAAACTGAAAATCACTCTGCTAAGAAGGACATGCCGCGAAGCGGCAGCTCTGGTTATTGCCCGGGAAGACCGGGCGCTAAGCCTGCCCGATAACGTTGCCCTGAAGTTGCACATGCTGGCGTGCAAGGCCTGTCCGGAATTTGAAAACCAGGTTCTCACCATGCGGGCAGCGATGGGAAAGTGGCGAAATTACGCAAATAACGAGGAAACCAGGCCATAAATGACCCTTTTCAGCCGGTTTCTAGGTAGTTACGATAATTGCTCACCCCTTGACTATCTGAAGCATAATGTGAACGTGTGAGTGTCCACATTCGCACGGGTCAGGTGATCGGTCAGTTTCGCGCGCTACAGCGGTACGTTTAAAGATTTGTTGTGCTTTCGGGACCCCATCGCTTTTGTTAATGCATTCGAATTTTGTGTTTTAGAGGAGTCCCTCCATGGGCAACAAACTTTACGTCGGCAATCTGCCGTATTCAGTCCGCGACGAAGACCTGCAACAATCTTTTGGTCAATTCGGCTCTGTCACCAGCGCTAAAGTCATGATGGAACGCGACACCGGTCGCTCCAAGGGTTTTGGCTTTGTGGAAATGGGCAACGATGCCGAAGCTCAGGCAGCAATCGCCGGCATGAACGGCCAGCCTTTGGGTGGCCGTAGCGTTGTCGTGAACGAAGCCCGTCCGATGGAAGCACGTCCTCCACGTTCAGGCGGCGGCTTCGGTGGCGGCAGTGGCGGCGGCGGCGGCGGCGGCTACGGTGGTGGTGGTGGCGGCGGTGGTTACGGCGGTGGCGGCGGTGGTGGCCGTTCCGGCGGCGGCGGTGACGGCGGTTTCCGCAGTCCTTACGGCGGCGGCGGTGCTGGCGGTGGCCGTTCTGGCGGCGGTGGTGGTGGTGGACGCGGCGGCTATTAAGCCCTCTCTACCCGCTGTGCTGGGGTGAATTAACCCGAGCAGATAAACACCCCGGGTTTTATGACCCGCGATTGGTTTTAAAAGGCTTCAAAGCTCCGGTTTTGAAGCCTTTTTGCATTCGAGCCCAACAAGTATGGGCATTAACAGCTATTTTTTTATAGCGAAGCTTACTGTCCGCCACGCCTTTGCTTGCGGGCACGGCCCGACAGCACCTTGTCAAATACCGCATTGGGCAAGATGCGGAGCAGCTTGGCGACCACGCCCATTTGCCACGGGATAACGCTGTAACTGCTGCCCGCCTGAATCGCGGCGAAGGCCTTGTCTGCAAACGCCTCAGGCTTCATTAAAAACGGCATCGAATACCGGTTTTGCTGCGTCAGCGGTGTGTCGATGTAGCCAGGGCAAATGGTGACGACCTGCACGCCCGCTGCCTTGAGTTCTCCCCGCAGGCATTCGCAATAGGCGATTACTGCGGCCTTGCTGGCGCAATACGCCCCATGGCCAGGCAGACCGCGTATGCCAGCCACACTGCCGATGCCTACCAGCGCACCAGAACCGCGCTGTGTCATTGCCGCCATAAAAGGGTGAAAGGTGGCCGCCAGGCCGGTGTTGTTGGTTGCGAATGTCTGCGCCATGACATCGAGATCTTCACGCATTGCGGTGTCCATGCCGACACTGATGCCAGCACTGGCAATGACCACATCCGGCACACCCTGACGTGCGATACAGCTCTGGCCCGCCGCCACAATGCTGTCGACGCTGGAAACATCCGCGCTGTATACGCGATAGCTGTCGGCGCCTATTGAATGTGCCGCAGCCCATGCTTTGACTTCGTCCGTTCGGCGTGCGGCAAGCGCCAGCCGCCAGCCCGCCTGAAAAAACCGCAGCGCCAGCGCCTGGCCAATTCCGCTCGATGCGCCGGTGATGAATACAAGTCGTGACATGCTGGATTCCTGGCCAATTTTTTTGCTTGTTGTCGCTGGCCACTTAGCGCGCCGGACGATTAATACTTGGCACCAGCACGCCCTTGACCCGGCCTTTGAGCTCGGCCACGCCGCTCAAATTGTCATACGCGAAGGTGTCGCCGGTAAACCGGTCACTGCCCCGCGTCAGCACGACGGGCTTATGGGATTTGACGCGTTCTTCGTTGAGAAAGGCATGCAAAAACTCCCCGCGAAACTCCATGCGGGGCACCTCGGCGCCGTTGGCGTCTTTGCTGGCCTCACGCACAACCACGGCATTGCCCGACAACTGCAGCTCCGACCCGTCGCCGTTGCTTAATGCGCGGTTTGCCGTTGAGGTCGTCAGCCGCCCCTGCGCATTGACGCTGCGAATTCGCGCCTGGTCAATCTCCAGTGTGTCGGTGTCTGGATAATGGCGCGCCTCCACACCCGAAATTTCGCTTTTGAACTGGCCGTTGTCTGCAAAGCTTTTGACCGTGAAATTGCGCATGAAATAGTCTGACTCGTGCCGAACGGGCTTGACCGCATCGACGCTATTGAAAACCGGCGTGTTGCGCACCAGCCAGTAGGTTCCCAGCGCCAAA
>JANOCP010000328.1:0-5934 GCA_031412235.1 Polaromonas sp. | reverse complement strand
TTCATACGCCGCTTTTGCGTCCTGCACCCGAAACGCGATGGCACACACGCTGGGGCCATGCTGGCGGGCAAAGCGCTGGGCAAAGGAGTCCGGTTCGGCGTTAATGATGAAGTTGATTCCGCCCTGCCGGTACAGCGTGACGTTTTTACGCCGGTGCCTGGCAATCGGCGTGAAGCCCATGCGCTCAAAAACTTCACCCATGGCTGCTGGATCGGGCGCAGCGTACTCAATAAATTCAAAACCATCGGTGCCCATGGGGTTGTCCCACGCCGCGCCGTTTTCAAACGATAACCGTGCAGTCATTCATATCTCCAATAAGGCTTGATGCCTTGAACTGTAGCGGCGGAGAACATCAATTTTCTGGCGAAGTCGGTCTGCGTTTTGAGTGTTAACGCAGGAAAAATGCGTTTCGCGATTTCTGGCGCTGCGCAAGCGCGCCGAGTCAGCGCTGTACGGTGGTTGGGGGCGTGGCCTGCTGGCGCGCAGCCAGCGCCGCCTCAACGCGCAGTTGCTCTTGCGCTGAAAACAACTGCTGGCTTAACTGCTGCAACTGGTCAGGGCTGGCCTTTTTTGCCTGCGCGCTGGCGTAATTGTTCAGCCTGGCTTGCCAGTCAGTTTCTTCCCGGTCAAGCTGGGCCAACTGTGTGGCCGCTGCATCGCCGTACTGGGTGCGCCTCTGGTTAAAGCGTTCAATATCGCTTGCGCCAGACGCTTCAAGCGCGGCGGTTTGCGCTGCCACGCTCATGTGCGCTGTGGCCTGTTCGCGCTGCGCACGTTGCGCATCGCTCAGCTCGCGTTCGTTATCTTTTAATGCAGCCTGCTTTTGTGCAGCGCTCAAGGTGCTGTTACGCTCGATTTCGATGCGGGCCAGTGTGTAGCGGTCAAGCCGCGCTTCGTCGGCAAACAAAACCTCATACTCGTCGCCGGTAAAGTGCCGCTGGCGTGCGCTTTGGCGCGCCTCAAGTGCGGCGCGCAAGGCTCGGGGATCGCTGGGGTCAGTGGGCGGTTTCAGCTCGCTCAGGGCCACCCGGTAGTCGACATAGCGCTCCAGCAGTGCCGAGGCGCGGGCCGCCAGAGTGTCCGGAAAGTAACGCGGTACAAGAGCCAACAGGAGTTTTTTAAGCAGGGCCGGGTCACGAATGTCATTGCCGCCGGTAACTTCAAACAGCATCGTCTCAAAGGTCTGGCGCAGCTCGGACGTCAAGAAAGAATCCTTGACTCCACTGGCCGGGGCCAGGCTTGCCAGCGCGGGTGATTCCCCGGCGCTCCGGCTGCCCGGCAGTGCTGCAACAGCGCTGGGTGGCGTTGACCGGGCTGGGTAAGCCGTGCCAGATGCGTCACTTTCACCCAAGGCCTGCCACCAGACCGCCGCTGCGCATATGGCAGCGGCGACGGCAGTGGCGACTATGGGTTTGCGCTTCACAGGCCGAGTTGCTTGAGGCGGTTGGCGTGCTGGCGGTACAGGGTGACCGGGTCAACCGAGAACCAGTCACGCAGACCCACCACCTGATTGACTTCATCCAGATGGTTCTGGCGGTAGTCACCCAGGTGCTTGCCCAGGCGCGATGAGCAGGCTGACACGAGGCCGTCGTTGGCCTCGCCAAACACCAGGCTCATGATGCCCAGTGCGCCGTCGCTGACGTCAAGAATATTCGTTACTGGCATGGTGCCCGTCCACGAGTAGTAGCGCACGCCGTTAACCAGCTCGGCACCGTTGCCGCAGCCGCTGGGTAGCGCTTGCGGAAAGCGGCGGTTAAAGGCAAGTGAGCCGGCCGTGCTGAGTGAGTTCAGCGCGGCAGTAGGCGTTTGCGGCAGCGACGTTCCGCCAGAGCCCAGGTTAATCAGCGCCACAAAAGCCTTGGCGGCATTGTTGACCACCAGCTCTGAAAGCCCGCCAGCAGGTGCAACGCCGCGCAAGATATCGGCCACGCGTGAGCCCTTGTTGACACCGCCAATGGACGTGACCGAAGCCACCAGTTGCGGTGCCACGCCCGCCACATAGCGAATGGTCGGGCCGCCATGAGAGTGGCCCATCAGGTTGACCTTGCTGGCACCGGTAATGGCCATGATGTTTTTCACCTGCGCCAGCAGCTGCTCGCCGCGTACTTCGGTGCTGTTGGCGGCCGACACCTGGGCTACAAAAACGCGGGCTCCGTCCTGGCTCAGGGCGCTGGGTATGCCGTAGAAGTAGTCCACGCCCAGAAACGAGTCAAAGCCGAACAGGCCGTGCACCAGCACAATGGGGTAGCGGGTTTTGGCGTAGTCGCTGGCGGCGTGCGCGCTGGTGCCAAAAAGCAGCGTAGCGGCGGTTATCAAGAAAACCACGTGACGGAAAAATGAAAATAGGCGCATGAATTGTCTCCTGCTGTTATCGAAATAATACGAACGGTCGTGCTTTTTTATTTGTGTAGATTCTTTCAGCTGGCTGACGATTCAGCCATTGGGATAATCCCGCGTATGGCGTGAGGGCATTTCGTATTCGCTGTTTTCTTTATGTGGCGATGTACGTGCCACGCGCCGCAAATCAGTAAAATTGCGTCATGAGCACCATCGCCGCACTCGACAAGCTTGACCGGGCCATTCTTCGCAGCCTGCAGCACAATGGCCGTGAAACCTATGACGTGATTGGCGACCAGGTTGGCCTGTCGCCCAGCGCCGTGTTGCGCCGCGTCAAGCGGCTTGAAGAGGCGGGCGTGATTGACGCCTACGTTGCCCTGGTCAAGCCTGAAGCAGTCGGGTTGGGCTTGACGGCCTATATCAATGTACGCCTTGAAAAGCACACAGAGACCCACAAACGCAACCCGATGGACGTGTTTCGCGCCAGCGTTCAGGCCTGGCCCGAGGTGGTTGAGTGTGTGTCGCTAACCGGTGAAATGGACTATTTGCTTCGCGTGGTGGTGGCCGACATGGCGCACTACAGCCGTTTCATCATGGACACTTTGCTGAAACACCCCAGCGTTGAAGACTGCAAAACCAGCTTTGTACTTGACCGCGTCAAAGCCACTACAGCCGTACCCGTCTGATGCCTGGCTACCGCTGAAAAGCAAAAGCCACACAAGGCGCTGCTTTTGGCGGTTTAATTCAGCAGGCCCGCCCGGCGTTGGCCTGCCTGAACGTCAGCGGACAGAGTTTTGCTTTTGTTACTATTATTTTGATAGCTGCTAGTTGCCGTAATCATTGGACGCAGGGCATATTTGGTGCTTAATCTGGCGAATTTGCCCGGCTTGCGTGACGTAACACACTAAAAAGTGAGGTCAAAGGCCCTTAGACTTGCATCCCTAGGGAAAACCCTTATATTGAAGCCATGGTCAAACCCGGTGTACTTTTAAAAGCCTCTTTCGATGCGAGCAAAGAATTCTTTCGCCCGCCTTCAGAGGCGCGCGCGCCGCACTCAGCGGATCAGCCTCCCGGCCGTCCACATGTGCGCCCGGTGATGGTACCCATCCGCTCCATGGGCCCGGGCCACCTTGAGCGCATTGCAGCGCATCTGCTGATGCTTGATGCACATGACCGCTATCTGCGGTTTGGTTACGCCGCCAATGACGAGCAGGTGCAACGCTACGTCAATGGCCTGAACTTTGAGCGCGACGAGATTTTTGGTATTTACAACCGCAAGCTGGAGCTGATTGCCATGGCCCACCTGGCTTTCTCAACGGACCCGCAGCTCAAAAGCTGCGCCGAGTTTGGTGTGTCCGTGCTCGCGCATGCGCGCGGTCGGGGCTACGGCTCGCGCCTGTTTGAGCGCGCGGTAATGCACTCCCGCAATGAGGGTGTGGACATGATGTTCATTCATGCGCTGAGCGAAAACACCGCCATGCTCAACATTGCCCGCAAGGCCGGTGCTGCAATTGAGCGCGATGGCTCTGAAAGCGAGGCCTACCTCAAGCTGCCGCCAGCCGACCTCGACTCACGCATGACCGAAATGGCGCTGGAGCAAATAGCCCAGACCGATTACCGGCTCAAGGTGCAGGCCAAGCAGTTCTGGGACTTGCTTGCAACCGTGCAGGAAGTGCGGCGCGGCGTGCGCGAAGCACGCGATCATTCGGCGATGTAGCTCCCACGGTCGCTTACTTCGTGCAGCTTCCCGCCACCTCGGGGCCCCTGCGCCTGCGGACTGGCCAAGTCAGATCAGCGGCCCTGGCTGGCATGGGATGGGGCCAATCCCGCGGTGCTGCGCAATAGATTTACGTTATCCTTGCAGCCTTAGCAACTACCGAACACACTGTGTCCGACAACCCCCCCAGTAGGTCTTCCAAGCCAGAAGACAAACGCGGCTTTTTGCAAAAGCTCGCTGAAATGCTTCACCCCGGTCCTGACTCCAAAGATGAGTTGATTGAAACCCTGGTTGAGGCGCAAGACAACGAAGTCATTGGTGCCCAGAGCCGCGAAATGCTTGAAGGCGTCATCCGCATGGCGGACATGACGGCTGGCGACGTGATGGTCGCCGCACCGCGCATGGACCTGATCAATATTGACGCGCCGTTTGACGAACTGCTGCACCTGGTGATTGACACCGCCCACTCGCGATTTCCGGTTTATGAAGGCGAAAAAGAAAACATTATTGGCATCCTTATGGCCAAGGATTTGCTCAAGCTGCAACGCGCGCCTGAGCTCAACATCAAGGCCCTGCTGCGCCCGGCGGTGTTTGTGCCCGAAAGCAAGGGGCTCAATGATTTGCTGCGCGAGTTTCGCGGCAACCGCAACCACCTGGCCATCGTGATTGACGAGTTTGGCCGGGTTGCAGGGCTCATCACGATTGAAGATGTGCTGGAGCAGATCGTCGGTGAAATTGAAGACGAGTTTGACATTGCCGAAGACGAAGGCGACATCTTTGGCCTGCCAGACCGTAGCTACCGCGTCAGTGGTGACACCTCAATTGAGCGCGTCAGCGAAGCCTTTGGCGTGACCCTGCTCGATGCCGACTTTGAAACCATAGGCGGCCTGGTGGCGCACCAGATGGGTCATGTGCCCAAACGCGGTGAGCACTTTGCCCTGTCTGGCCTTCACTTTACCGTTTTGCATACCAAGGGTGGTGCGGTGAAATGGTTCAAGGTCTCGCCCGTTGCTGTCACTGCGTGAGCCCTGACAAGGGGTAAGCGCCCGCGTCGACGTGACCATGACCCACTCTTTGCCGACCCTGCCCGCCCTGCTTGAGCACATCCGGGCTAAACGGCCCGTTCAGCGACCTTCCCTGATTCAAATGGCCAGCGTTTTGATGGCTGGCTGCCTGCATGCGGCGGGTATTGCCTGGCCTTTTGCTTTTGGCCTTGAATTTGGCCAGCCGGTCTGGTGGTTGCAGGGGCTTAGCCTGGTGGTGCTGGCGTGGCAGCTTCAGGGTAGCGGCAGCGTGCGTCAGGGCGCGTGGCTGGGCTGGCTGTTTGCTACCGCCATGCAGTGCGCCACCTGGTGGTGGCTGTTTATTTCATTGCACACCTACGGCGGGCTGGCATCGCCGCTGGCTGTGGTGGCGATTGTGGGACTGGCGGGCTTTCTGGCGCTCTACTACGCCGCTATTTGTGCGTCATTTATGGCTTTGGCCCGGGTAAATCGGCTATCAGGCGCTATTATTTTTGCAGCACTATGGTTGCTGGCAGAGCTTGGCCGGGTCGAATTTTTTACCGGTTTCCCCTGGGGTGAGGGCGGTTACGCCCAGCTTGACGGTCCCTTTGCCGATTTGGCAAAACTGGTCGGCGTGCATGGTTTGACCTTTGGTGTGGCGCTGGCCGCCGCTGCGCTGGCGGGTTTGTTGCGCCGCCCGCGCTGGCTGAACGCCGTTTTGCTGGCCGGCGGCCTTGTGCTTGCCGGCGCTGCAAGCCTGGCGGTCAGTCTGGAAAAAGGCGCCGCGTCGCACTTCACATCCGCGCTTTCGCCCGATGCCGCCAAAAAGCCTTTCGTGGTGAGCTTGCTGCAGGGCAACATCGCGCAAGACGAAAA
>JANOCP010000327.1:0-1946 GCA_031412235.1 Polaromonas sp. | reverse complement strand
AAAGCCCCGTCAGCACCCAGCGTGACCGAACGCAGGTCTTCATCATTACCGACGCAGCAAAATACGATGTCGGCACCAGCAACTGCCAGCTTCGGCGTCAAGCCATGGGCAGCGCCGGTAAATTCGGCACAGAACGCTATTGATTTGGCAGCTGTACGGTTGTACACGCTGACCTTGTGCCCGGCCAGGGCCAGGTGCCCGGCCATGGGATAACCCATGACGCCCAGGCCCAGAAAGGCGACTTTTTGTGATGGGGTGGATTCGTAGGGACGGGAGTTGGTGCTTGACATGTGTTTTACCTTGGTGGGTCAGTGAAATATCAGGTGACTGGATGGGTTGAAGGAGAGGCAGAGCTTCCGGCCTTCAGCCGCCTGAAGGGGTGGGAAAACCGTAGCGAGCGCGCCGAGGCCGGTGAGAGGACCGGAGCCGTACTAACGTACGGTGAGGACCGCAGCGCCGGGATCGGTGGGCGCAGTAGGTTTGCCCGCTCCTTCAGACGATGGCGAAGTTTTCGGTGCCTGCTGCCAGGTCTACTGACTTGGCCCGCTGGGAATTGAGCTTGATCTGCAGCCGCAGGTCATTGACCGAATCAGCGTTGCGCAGTGCATCTTCGTAGGTAATCATATTGCTCTCAAACGCATCGAACAGCGCCTGGTCAAAGGTCTGCATGCCCAGGTTACGGCTTTTCTTCATGATTTCTTTAATCTCGGACACATCGCCCTTGAAGATCAGGTCAGAAATCAGCGGCGTATTGAGCATGACCTCAACCACCGCCGCGCGGCCCTTGCCGTCCTGCTTGGGAATCAGCCGCTGCGACACCATGGCCTTGAGGTTTAACGACAGGTCCATCAGCAGTTGCGCGCGGCGTTCTTCAGGGAAGAAATTGATGATGCGGTCAAGTGCCTGGTTGGCGCTATTGGCATGCAGCGTGCACAGGCACAGGTGGCCGGTTTCAGCGAAGGCGACAGCGTGTTCCATGGTTTCGCGGTCGCGCACCTCGCCCATCAAAATCACATCTGGTGCCTGACGCAGGGTGTTTTTAAGGGCGGCTTCCCAGCTGTCGGTGTCCAGGCCCACTTCACGCTGCGTGACCACACAATTTTTATGCATGTGCACAAATTCAACCGGGTCTTCAATCGTGATGATATGGCCGTAAGACTGCTCGTTACGCCAGTCCACCATGGCAGCCAGCGTGGTTGACTTGCCAGAGCCGGTAGCCCCCACCAAAATGGTCAGGCCGCGCTTGGCCATCACCACCTCTTTAAGCACCTGCGGCACGCCCAGACCGTCAATAGTGGGCAGCACAGCCGGAATCACGCGCATCACCATGCCAACCTTGCCCTGCTGAATAAAAGCATTGACCCGAAACCGCCCCACACCGGGCGGAGAAATCGCAAAGTTGCACTCCTTGGTGCGCTCAAACTCCGATGCCTGCTTGTCGTTCATGATGGCGCGAGCAAGCGCAAGCGTGTGGCCAGCGTTTAGCGGCTGTGGCGACACCTTGGTAACCTTGCCATCGACCTTCATGGCCGGGGGAAAGTCACCCGTGATGAACAGGTCACTGCCATTGCGGCTGATCATCAGCTTGAGCAGATCATTGATAAATTTACTGGCCTGGTCGCGTTCCATGAGCGCTCCTTTTTTTCAAATACCGGTCAACAAAGCGCCGGTCATCAGCTGATTTCAAAAATAGATCCCCGCATGCCCAAGCCAGGGGCCGCGGTCCGGCTTTGCCGGCCGCAAGGCGCAGCGGCCCCCCCGGGGGGCAGCGCACTACGCGAAGCGAGAAGCGTGGGGGCCATATCAGCCTGGGAAGTTATCGGGAATTTTGGCTTTGCCCCGCGCTTCGGCGGCAGAAATCACATTGCGCTTGACGAGTTCCGTCAGGTTCTGGTCCAGCGTCTGCATGCCAACGCTGTTACCGGTCTGGATCGACGAATACATCT
>JANOCP010000326.1:0-7363 GCA_031412235.1 Polaromonas sp. | reverse complement strand
GCCTTTGTTTATGGCTGGTTTGCCGTGCGTTTGTCGGGGGTGTACCTGGCCATGCTGACCCTGGCTTTTGCACAGATTACCTGGGCCGTGACCTACCAGTGGGATTCCTTCACGGGTGGCAGCAACGGGCTGACGGGTGTCTGGCCGTCCGACTGGCTGGCCAACAAGCGGGCTTATTACTGGATGACGCTGGTGCTGGTGCTGGCCGCGGTTTTCTGGCTGCGCCGGGTGCTGTTTTCACCTTTCGGCTACACACTGCGGGCCGGGCGCGACTCGGCACTGCGCGCCGACGCGATTGGTATTGACGTCAAACGCATGCAATGGACGGCGTTCGTGATTGCGGGTGCCACGGCCGGGCTCGCTGGTTCTTTGTATGCATTTTCAAAAGGCAGTATTTCGCCTGAAAGCCTGAGTGTGGGCAAATCTATTGACGGCCTGGTGATGGTGTTGCTGGGCGGTGTGCAGACGCTGGCTGGCCCGGTGGTCGGCGCAGTCACCTTCACCTGGCTGCACGACACGGTAGCCCGCAATACCGACTACTGGCGCGCGCTGCTGGGTGCCATCATTTTGCTGCTGGTGCTGTTGTTTCCGCAGGGCATTGCCGGTTTTGCCAAACAGCTGTTTGACCGGCTTGGGAGCAAAAAACCAGCAAAGAGACCAAAACTGATGCGGCAGAGGTAAAGGCATGAGCGACTCAACCCTCACAAAGCCAATTCTTCAGGTCAACAAGCTCAGCAAGTCGTTTGGTGGCGTCAAGGCCGTTGATGACCTCAGTTTTGACCTGGCCGCTGGCGAGTTGCTGGCCATGATCGGCCCCAACGGTGCCGGCAAGTCAACCACCTTCAACATGGTCAACGGCCAGCTTCTGGCTGACGAGGGCTCGATTTTGCTCAACGGCCGGGAGCTGGTGGGCCAACAGCCGCGCACCATCTGGCGCAGGGGCGTGGGCCGTACCTTCCAGATCGCCGAAACCTTTGCCTCACTCACTGTGATTGAAAACGTGCAGATGGCGCTGCTTTCGCATGACGGCAAGCTGTTTTCAATGTGGCGGCGCGCGGCCGACTACAAACGTGATGATGCACTGAGCCTGCTGGAACAGGTCGGCATGATGGCCCAGGCCGACAGGCCTTGCAGCGAGCTGGCTTATGGCGACGTCAAACGGGTGGAGCTGGCGATTGCCGTTGCCAATAGCCCCAAGCTGCTGCTGATGGACGAACCCACCGCCGGCATGGCCCCACCGGAGCGCAACGCACTGATGGCGCTGACCCGGCAACTGGTGATGAATCGCGGCATGGCGGTGCTGTTTACCGAGCACAGCATGGATGTGGTGTTTGCCTACGCCGACCGCGTGATCGTGCTGGCGCGCGGGAGGCTGATTGCCCAGGGCAAACCGCATGACATTCGTGACCATGCCGAAGTGCAAGAGGTGTACTTTGGCAGCGGCAAGACCTTTGAGAAGGCAAAGCCGACATTGCCCGGATTGAAAGCATGAACCCCGAAGTTTTGCTGGAGGCAAAAAGCCTGGCCGCCTGGTACGGTGCCGCGCAGGTTCTGTATGGCGTTGACCTGCACGTGCGGCGCGGTGAAGTCGTGGCATTGATGGGCCGTAACGGTGCGGGCAAGTCAAGCACGCTCAAGGCGCTGATCGGCATGTTGCCCAAACGCAGTGGGGACGTGCGGTTTATGGGGCGTGACATCTCAAAAAGCGAGGCGCATGTGGCGGCCCGCCAGGGTCTGGGTTTTGTGCCTGAAGACCGCCGCGTGTTTACCGACCTGACGGTGATGGAGAACCTCGAAGTCGGCAAACAGCCGCCGCGCTTTTGGGCTGATGGCGTTGCCGCGCCGGTATGGACGCCTGAACGACTCTTCAAACTCTTCCCCAACCTCGGTGAAATGCCGAATCGCCCGGGCGGACGCATGAGCGGTGGCGAGCAGCAGATGCTGACGGTTGCCCGCACGCTGATGGGCAACCCTTATCTGGTTCTGCTCGATGAACCCTCCGAAGGCATGGCACCAGTCATTGTTGAACAGATGGTCAACATGATTATCGAGCTCAAGACGCAAGGCGTCAGTGTTTTGCTGTCTGAGCAAAACATGCGCTTCGCCGAACTGGTGTGCGACAGGGCTTATGTGCTTGAAAAAGGCCAGATCCGGCACGAGGGCAGCATGGCTGAACTGGCCGCCAACGAAGATGTACGCCGGGCCTACCTGAGCATCTAGCGCTTATGGGTGTGAATCTGCTGAGAATCAGGATTTTAATTACTATAAAAATAGTAGCATGCTATAGCCGTTCTCATTGGGCAGGCGCGCTGTTTGGCATAAAAATGCGCTGGCTGACGGTTTTTAGGCCGTTCTGGCGTTTGTATTGGCGCATCTGTATGCGACGATTGGCCCATGCAAAACTTCCCGCCTCAAAGCGCTTCACCAAACGACTCACAGCAGCCACGCAACCCTGGAGGCTGGCTGCTACCCACTGACGACTACCTGCGCAGTTTTTTGAGCCGCCCTGAACTCGCGCTGCTGCCCGAGTCATGCGCCGCCGAACACGCCCTGCATGCGGCCCTGCTTGCCGCACCAACGCGGCCAGTCCGTGAGCCTGAGTTGCAAGCCCTGCAGGATGCTGACGTACGCGATAGCTACACCCTGTTTTTACGCTTCAGGGATGGCCTGCTGGCTGCCGGAACGCTGGAGGCTTACTACCTGAGCCTGTTTCCGCGAGATACAAAGAATGCCCAGGGCAAGATCAACATACCGCCGCTCTTCATAGACATGCTGGTTGAAGCCATCACGCGCCATCTGCTGCAGGACGCCAACGATGCTTCAAACGAAGTGTATGCCCTGCGCGCCGCGCACATGCTGCACAAAAGCCAGCGCATCAGCACGCAAAACGGCCAGGTGTTAAGTGGTGACCAGGACACACTGGACATGCTTAACGAAACCGGAGGCCTCGGCGATATCGGGCGATTTCTGGCTGAGGCCAAGGCGCCTCTGCAAACGATTGAGTTGCAGGTTCTGACTGACGACAACGCGCCTGACTTTATGGCCGACTGGCATCGGGGCACTCGACACCGCTTTTTGCTAGACCTGACGCATGAAGTCAGCAACGACCTGAGCCACGGCCTGGTGTTGACCATGACACGCGCAAGATCGGGCCTGAAGGCACTGGCCAGCGTGCTGCAAAAGTGGGTGCAGCATTTTCTGGGTGTCGCAGTCACCATCAGGCCGCTGCAAAAGATTGATGACGACGCCTGGCGCTGGCATGTGGGGCTGGATGTAGAGTCGAGCGCCCTGCTCAATGACTTGTACGAAGGCCGCGATGTTGAGCCCCAGCGTTTGCAACGGCTGGTCAGCCTGTTTCGGCTGGACTTTGCCGACCCGCTTGAAATGCGCGCCGACGTTGCGGGCAAGCCGGTGTATCTGGGTTTGATGATGAACGCTGATGGCGTGGTCAGGCTAAAACCGCAAAACCTGCTGCTTAATTTGCCGCTGCGCGAATTATCTTGAGTCCTTTGCAGGCGTGGTGCTGTGTTGAAGCGGGCATGCTTGAGAGAGCGGCAAGGCTGAAAAATGCCGCCTGTGAAGCACGGCGCCGGGTCGGCTTTATGCCTGAGGCACGGCTCAGGCCCGCCGTAGCTTAAAATGCTGGGTTAACCCATTTTTCAACCGGAGTCCTCCATGCCCAAAAAAATCAGAGTCGAAGCCGACATCTGCGCCCCAAAGCCCATTCCACCAAAAGGCCACAGCGCCTCGTCAGGTCACGGCCAGAAGGTCAGTCTTGAGCGTGGATCACACACCCGCAGCAAGAAGAACCCGGGCAAACGCCCAAGCAAAGGCGGTTAAACCGGCCTTTTTGCAGTCTTTGGCTGCAAACCAATAAAAAAGCGCCTCCGGGGCGCTTTTTTATTGCCAAATCAGCATTTGGCCCAATTCTTATGGGCATGAGTAGCTATTATTAATATAGCAATTCTCGCCGGGCTCACGTCAAACCAGCGCCAGAACAAGGCCAACCAGCCGCCGCATCTGGCAGCCAGCTCAGGCACTATGTTATTGATAGCTTTCTATACCCGTTGTTATTGGGCCAGGAGCTTATTTGATGCATCAATGCCATCAAAACAGCCCAGTTCACATATTCCGCCGGTACTGCCCACCCACCTCAAACAATGCATTGGTAATCTGCCCCAGCGAGCAAACCCGGACGGCGTCCATCAGCACCTCAAACACATTGAGGTTTTCAATGACCGCTTTTTGCAGGCGCTTGAGCATGGCGGGTGATTCATTGGCGTGCAGGGCGTGGAATTCATCCAGCCGCCTGAGCTGGCTCTGCTTTTCTTCTTCAGTCGAGCGCGCCAGTTCGAGTTTGTCCTGCACGGCGTCGCCATGCGGGTTGCGGAAGGTGTTGACGCCGATGATGGGCAGTTCGCCAGTGTGTTTGAGCATTTCGTAGTGCATCGATTCGTCTTGAATCCGGCCACGCTGGTAACCGGTCTCCATCGCGCCCAGCACGCCGCCGCGTTCGGCAATGCGCTCAAACTCTTGCAGCACCGCTTCTTCGAGCAGCTCGGTCAGTTCTTCAATGATGAATGCGCCCTGGCTCGGGTTTTCGTTTTTGGCCAGTCCCCATTCACGGTTGATGATGAGCTGGATGGCCATCGCCCGTCGTACTGATTCTTCGGTTGGCGTGGTGATGGCTTCGTCAAACGCGTTGGTGTGCAGGCTGTTGCAGTTGTCGTAAATCGCAATCAGCGCCTGCAGGGTAGTGCGAATGTCGTTGAACTGGATCTCTTGCGCGTGCAGGCTGCGGCCACTGGTCTGGATGTGGTATTTGAGCTTTTGGCTACGTTCATTCGCGCCATATTTCTCCTTCATGGCTACGGCCCAGATGCGGCGCGCGACGCGACCCATCACCGTGTACTCAGGGTCCATGCCGTTGCTGAAGAAAAAGCTCAGGTTGGGCGCGAAGTCGTCAATGTGCATGCCGCGCGCCAGATAGGCTTCAACAAACGTAAAGCCGTTGCTGAGTGTGAAGGCCAGCTGGCTGATGGGGTTGGCACCGGCCTCGGCTATGTGATAGCCGCTGATGGACACGCTGTAAAAGTTGCGCACCCGGTTATGCACAAAGTACTGGGCAATGTCGCCCATCACCTTCAGACTGAACTCGGTTGAAAAGATGCAGGTGTTCTGGCCCTGGTCTTCTTTCAAAATGTCGGCCTGTACGGTGCCGCGCACGTTTTCCTGAACCCATTCGCGGATTTTTTCAGTCTCGGTGGCGGTGGGGTCACGGCCGTTGTCGCGTTTGAACTTGTCCATGTTCTGGTCGATGGCGGTGTTCATGAACATCGCCAGAATGCTCGGTGCCGGACCGTTGATGGTCATGCTGACAGATGTGCTCGGGCTACATAAATCAAAGCCGCCGTAAAGCACCTTCATGTCGTCCAGCGTGGCAATGCTGACGCCGCTATTGCCGACCTTGCCATAAATGTCGGGGCGCACATGAGGGTCATTGCCGTACAGTGTGACCGAATCGAATGCGGTGGACAGCCGCTTGGCTGCCATGCCTTCGCTCAGCAGCTTGAAGCGCGTATTGGTACGGAAGGGATCGCCCTCACCGGCAAACATGCGGGTTGGGTCTTCACCCTCGCGCTTGAAGGCAAAAGTGCCAGCGGTGTAGGGATAGCTGCCGGGTACGTTGTCGAGCATCAGCCACTTGAGGATTTCGCCATGGTCTTCGTATTGCGGCAGGGCCACTTTGCGAATGGTGGTGCCCGACAGCGACTTGGTGGTTAACGCGGTGCGGATCTCCTTGTCGCGGATTTTGACAACGTATTCATCGCCAGAGTAGGCGGTTTGCATGTCTGGCCATTGCGACAGCAGCGCCCTGGCATCACCGTCCATACGCGCCTTGCGGTGGCCGGCCAGGTCCAGCGCGGCTTCGGCAGCGGGTGCGCGATCGGGCTTGTCGATCTTGAGCATGGCGGCGGCGGCTTTTAGCTGCTGCACTTCTCGCGCAAGTTGGGCCTGCGCCCTGGCGCGTTTTTTATAGCCGCGAACGGTGTCGCTGATTTCGGCGAGGTAACGGGTGCGCGCTGCAGGCACCACGGGCGTCTGGTTGGTGCTATGGCGCACGTCTACCTTGGGCAGGGTGGATTCGCCCAGCCTGAGGCCAAGTACGGCCAGGCGCGGCTTGAGCGCCTGATACAAGGCGGTGACGCCGTCGTCATTAAAGCGCGCAGCCATGGTGCCAAACACAGGCATCTGGTCGGTGGGTGTGCCCCAGGCTTCCTTGTTGCGCTGCACCTGTTTTGACACATCACGCAATGCGTCGAGTGAGCCCTTGCGGTCAAACTTGTTGATGGCAATGAACTCGGCAAAGTCCAGCATGTCGATTTTTTCCAGCTGGCTGGCTGCGCCAAACTCCGGCGTCATCACATACATGGGTACGTCCACATGCGGCACGATGGCCGCATCGCCCTGGCCAATGCCCGATGTCTCAACCACGATCAAATCAAAGCCTGCGCATTTGCAGGCGGCAATCACCTCGGGCAGGGCCTTGCTGATCTCGCTGCCAAACTCGCGGGTGGCCAGGCTGCGCATAAAAACACGTGGCCCGGCAGACCAGGGATTAATCGCGTTCATGCGGATACGGTCACCCAGCAGCGCACCACCGCTTTTACGGCGCGAGGGGTCAATGCTGATCACGGCTATGCGCAGGTTGTCGCTCTGGTCCAGTCGCAAGCGGCGTATCAGCTCATCTGTCAGTGACGATTTTCCAGCACCACCGGTACCTGTAATGCCCAGTACGGGTACCTTTTTGGTAGCAGCCTGTGCGCGCACTTCCTGGACCAGCGCCGCGTTCGCTTTATCGTTCTCAAGTGCAGTGATTAATTGCGCAAGAGCGCGCCAGTTCATTTCCCCGTGGCCTTCAATGGCCGCTACTGACGCCGGCGCAAAGCTGGTCAGGTCTTTGTCGCAACGCATCACCATCTCGCCGATCATGCCGGCCAGGCCCATCTTCTGGCCGTCTTCAGGGCTGTAAATTCGCGTGACACCATAGGCGTGCAGCTCGCGGATCTCGGGAGGCACAATCACGCCGCCGCCGCCGCCAAACACCTGAATATGCTCGCCGCCCCGGCTTTTCAGCAAATCAACCATGTACTTGAAATACTCGACATGGCCACCCTGGTAGGAGCTAATGGCGATGCCTTGCGCGTCTTCCTGCAGGGCTGCAGTGACGACTTCATCAACGCTGCGGTTATGGCCCAGGTGAATGACTTCTGCGCCCATGCTTTGCAAAATGCGCCGCATGATGTTGATGGCCGCGTCGTGTCCGTCAAACAGGCTGGCAGCCGTAACGAAACGCACCTTG
>JANOCP010000325.1:0-3721 GCA_031412235.1 Polaromonas sp. | reverse complement strand
ATGATGCACTTCGGTCTTGCGGTCACGCCAGGTCAAACGCCGGTTCCAGTAAAAATTGCTGATGGTGGCGCAAGTAATGGCCAGTGCAATCGAATAGTTCAGCCGCGAATGAAAGTCCGGGATAAAGCTGAACAAAAACTCCTGCGCGACATACAGCACAGCAATATTGATGACGGTACCACTGGCACCCACCACACCGAACTTGATAAAGCGCCAGCGCGCCATGGGCTGCAGTCTGGCGGGCAAAAGGCTGATCAGCTTCTCGGCAGAAGTGCGTAGCGCCCCCATCAGCTACTCGTTCCGATGACTGCCTCGGCCAGACACTCACGTGCCTTGGCCAGCACGACTGCAGGCTCTATGACCTTCAGACACTGGTTGTCACCGTCGCAATATGACGAGCGATGGTTGTACGCCGTCAGGCAGGGCGAGCAGGGCCAGTTGCTGTAAAACGAATGGCATTTGGGTGTGAGCGGCGCGTACAGGGACGGCGTTTCAGGACCAAAAAGCATCAGCGTCCAGATCGGCGTCAGGGCCGCAAACTGGCCTGGCCCACCGTCGTTGGTCACCAACAGGCGCGCCACATGAAACAAGGCCAGCAGTTCGGCTATTGAGCGCGTGTACCCCGTCAAGTCAATCACTGCGCTGGATGAATGGCTTTGGTTAACGCTGGCAACCAGTTCCCTTGCCAACGCCTGGTCATCTTTCAGGCCAATAACAGCAACCGCACAACCGTCCGCCACCAGTCCTTCACAAAGCGCCGTGTAGGCCTTCAGCGGCCAGGCGCGAATAGGCAGAATTCCACCGCCCGGATAGACCAGTACCAGCGGCTTGCCTGCGATGGCGGGAAAGTCTGTGGCCAGGCGCGTTCTGATGCCGTCTATCAGGGTTGGGGCAAGCTGCACATGCGGAGGTGCCTTGCTGGTCACCACGACCGGCAGCTTTGACTTGGGGCTGGCGATCGAATCAATCGCCCGCGCCAGTGTTAAAAACTGCGCGCTGATATGGCGGTAAGGGTTGTAGGGCACCGGCCGGTTGATGTGCGAGCCGCGATACAAGCCCTCTTGCGTATGCCGGTGAAAGCCCACGCGCACGGCCGCACCGCTGGCATAAGACAGCAAACTGCTGATGCGCGAAAACAGCTCGCAGTCAATTGCTACATCCACATGAGCGCGGCGCAGCTCGCCAATCGCGCGCCACAGGCTGCCAAGCAAACCTGACAGCGACTTGTCATCAACGGTATGCACATTGGCCGGGTCTATCACTCGCATCAGGTCAAGAATTTCGCGGTTTTTACCGAACAGCAGCGCATGCAGCTGCGCATTCGGGTAACGGGTTTTAAGCCGCGTGAACATGTCATGCGCCAGCACCAGACTGCCCATTTCAGACAGCAAAATAATCACGATGGCGCGGGGATCGGTAGCGGTTTTTGGCGCCGGACGAAATCTTGCTGAAATGGCATCGACGGCAGACACTGCAGCACACAGCGGAATACCCACCCAACGGTCAACCCAGCGCTGAACATTGATGTTCATGGGCTGACCCTAAACACCGCGTGCGCGATCAGCATGAAACTGCGTCACAAATTCAGCGAAGCGGCCTGCATCCAGCGTGTCACGTACTTCCCGCATCAGGTTCAGGTAGTAGTGCAGGTTGTGGATGCTGGACAGCATGGGGCCGAGCATCTCGCCGCAGCGGTCCAGGTGATGCATATAGGCACGTGAAAAATTCTTGCAGGCATAGCAGCTGCAGGTCATGTCCACCGGCGCGTCTTCGGTTTTGTAGCGCGCGTTGCGTATTTTCAGGTCACCAAAACGCGTGAACATGTGGCCGTTGCGTGCATTGCGGGTCGGCATCACGCAGTCAAACATGTCAACACCAGCAGCTACGCCTTCCACCAGGTCTTCAGGTGTACCGACGCCCATCAAATAGCGCGGCTTGTTGGCGGGCAGACGGTGCGGCGTGTGCGCCATGATGCGCTGCATTTCTTCTTTGGGCTCGCCCACGCTGACGCCGCCAATCGCGTAACCCGGCAGGTCAAGCGCAACCAGCGCCTCAAGCGACTCGTGGCGCAGGTTCTCAAACATGCCGCCCTGGACGATGCCGAACAACGCATTGGGGTTTTCAAGCTTCGCGAACTCGGCCATGCAGCGGCTGGCCCAGCGCTTGCTGAGTTCCATCGAGGTCCGCGCTTCAGCCTCGGTGGTGATGTGGCCCGCCGTGTCGTAAGGCGTGCATTCGTCAAACTGCATGACGATGTCGCTGTTCAAAATCGTCTGGATCTGCATCGAGATTTCAGGCGTCAAAAACAGCTTGTCGCCGTTGACGGGTGATGAAAACTTCACGCCCTCTTCGGTAATCTTGCGGCCCTTGCCGTCGGTGCCGCCCAGCGACCAGACCTGAAAACCACCACTGTCGGTCAAGATGGGCTTGTTCCAGCTTTCGAAGCGGTGCAGTCCGCCGAATTTCTGGAGTACATCCAGCCCGGGCCGCATCCACAAGTGAAAGGTATTACCCAGAATGATTTGCGCGCCCATGTCCTCCAGTGACTGCGGCATCACGCCCTTGACCGTGCCATAGGTGCCGACCGGCATGAAGATGGGGGTCTGAACCACGCCGTGGTTAAGCGTCAGTGTGCCCCGACGCGCATGGCTTGTGGCGTCTTTGGCCAGAACTTGAAATGTCAGCATGAAAGTTTTGTAGTTGCCTGATTGTACGGCGCTTGGTATTGAGTTATGCTTTACTTTTTTAATGAATCAAGCGTTTTTATTTTCTTTACTTTAACAAGGAGGCCATCATGCATGCAGATGCTGTTGTGTCCAGCAAAGGGCAAGTTACCCTGCCCGCCGCCATGCGCGCCAAGCTGGGTATCACGCCAGGCTCACGTATACAGTTTGAAGTTCGCGGAAACGAACTGGTGATTAAACCCGAACTGCCCATGAGTACGTATTACGGCATGCTCAAAGGCTATGACCTGGGCGACATTGAGCCCGAAAAAGAAGCAGATCGGACTTTTGAATGAACGTGGTCGATTCATCCGGCTGGATAGAGTTTTTTCAGGCCGGTGCCAACGGGCCAATGTTCAAATCCGTTATCGAGCAGCGCGACCAGTTGCTGGTTCCCACCATCGCGCTGTTTGAAGTCCACAAGGTGTTGAGCCGCAAACTGCCCGCCGAACTGGTGGATCGTTGCCTGGACGTGATGCGCCTGGGCCGTCTGCTGGACCTGACCGACCAGCGTGCCGTAGCCGCCTCAAAAGTCGCCAGCCAGCACCGCCTGGCCATGGCCGACGCCGCGATGTACAGCATGGCGCAAGAGCACGGGGCAAGCTTCTGGACACAGGATGTGGACTATCAGGATTTGCCCGGTGTACGCTACTTTGCCAAACCAGTTCAGGCGAGATGACTGCTATTTAATTTATAGCATATAATGCCCGTAAACATTGGGCCAAAAGTCGATTTGACGTTGAAAACCACTACTGTCCGGTAAATTCCGACCGTTCTTCAGAACAGCTCAACCTGTGACTTCAGTTCTTTGAAGCTGTCTTCGCTGAGCGCGTTATCGACCATCTGTGCCAAAGTGATCTTCTCAAACATATTGACCTCCACCAAGTGCAAGAAATTGCGCAGTGACAGGTCTGCGTTAAGTTGTCTGTGGGCGATCAGTGCGATCAGATAGGTACACACCGCAATCCATATCTGCGATCTCACCGCGTTCAATGAAT